>PBND01000021.1 GCA_002722845.1 Myxococcales bacterium
ACTACACATTCGGAGCCCTCGGGTGAACGAGAAACAAGACCGTCCCTCAAAACATTTGGCCTGGATCGACCTGGAAATGACCGGCCTCGACCCCCAGGAGCACCGCATCATCGAGATCGCCTGTGTGGTGACCGATAACGAGTTGAACGTGGTCGCTGAAGGCCCCAACTTGGTCATCCATCAACCGGAAGAAGAGCTGGCGAAGATGGACGCTTGGTGCGTGGCCCATCACGGCGCCAGCGGGCTGACAGAGCGGGTGCGAAACAGCCCCCTTAGCCCGGAAGAAGCCGAGCAGGAATCGATCCGCTTCTTTCGCCAATACATGGAGGTGGGCGAAGCACCGCTGTGTGGCAACTCCATCGGCCAGGACCGGAAATTCCTCGAAACCTGGATGCCGGAGCTCGGTGCCCTCTTCCATTATCGAAGCATCGATGTGAGCACCCTGAAAGAATTGGCCAAACGCTGGCGCCCCGAACTTCCACCACTGGAGAAGAAGGGCAGCCATCGCGCCCTCGATGACATCCTCGAATCCATCGAGGAGCTCCGTTACTATCGCAAACATCTGATGAAGGAGTCCCCATGAGCCTGCTGCTGCCGTTGTTGCTCGCAAGCACGCCGACCACGCCGGCTACCGAACCGCTGACGGTTGGGGGCCGATGGCTCTTCGAGAGTGCGAGAATGTCTGATCTTCCCCTGGGCCTCAGCAAGAGCGGCGAGCAAGTCGTCGCAACCGAGAATCGCCCCAGCAGCAATCACTTCCGAGCCCAGCTACAGGGAAACCTCTTCTCGTCCTTGTCCCTCCAGGCTGCATTGGATTTGTACCAATGGTCTGAACCCGGCGACCTCGACCGAACAGCCTCTGAACTCAGCCCCTTCGACCTACGTACGCTCAACCTATCTTGGACCACGTCCTACGGCAGGCTGAAGCTCGGCCGGGCGGAGAACCGCTGGGGATTAGGGCTTGTCGCCGGCGGGCGAAGCGCCAGTCCCTCCTGGACCTACCCTTTCGACCAACCGGCCCGAGGCGACAACGTTCTGTTGCTGGCCTACGGCGCCAAAATGGGTGCCTTCACCCTCGGGCTCTCGGGGCAACAAGTCCTCGACGATGAGAACGCCTCGACCCCGGCTCTGAGCGCATTGAGTCGAGATCTAGAAGGCAAAGACGAGGCCTACCAGACGGTCCTCGCCCTGCGCTGGTCCCCAGAAAAGACCCGCAAGATGGGTCTTTACGGAGCCTACCGGCAGCAGCGGGACGGCGACGGCAGTCATTTGAACGTGGTCCTGCTCGATGGACTCATCGACTGGGAGGGGCAGCTTGGCTTGGCAGACCGCTGGCGCTTGGCCCTCGAGTTTGCACTGGTCACGGGCAGCACCAACCGCATGGTCACGGAAGCTGGCCTGCAAAACACCCTCGCCGAAGGGGATGCGCTGAGCAACACCCAACTGGGAATCCAGTCATTTGGTCTTGTCGGCATCGGTGGTTTGCGCCTGCGGGACGGTCGGCTCAACCTCGAGTTCGAAGGCGGCTATGCCAGCGGTGACGCCCACAGTGAAGACGATCAACTGAATCGATTCTCCTTTGATTCCCAGTATCAAGTCGGCTTGGTCTTGGTGCCCTGGTTCTGGCGAAACATCACCGAAGAAACCTGGCGTCGAGCCTCGGATCCGGCTCTGGCCGGTGAACCCCCGAAAGGGATTGGACACTACCGTAGCCGTGGCCAAGTCAGCGGTCTCGCCTACCTCAACCCCAGGGCCAGCTGGAAAAGTCAGCGCAACAAGGGGCTGGGTCTCCATCTAGGCCTGCTGGTGGTGGCCTTACCGGAGGGCGGAGCGGATCCATTTTGGAGCTTTCGCCGTGGCACAGCGACCAACGCTTTTGGTGGCGCAGGCGACAGCCACCTCCTTGGCAGTGAAGTGAATGTCGGCCTCAGTCTGACCAGTACCCACCGCAAAGGCCGCTATGCCTCCCGCCTAGGCTTTGAATGGGGGGTGGCGAGCCCAGGTGTGGGGATGGCCGATGCCAACGGGCAGGGCCCGGACACCCTCTGGTTAAGCCGCTTAGCCTTTGACCTCCGAGCAAAGGAGTTGTTCCAATGAAAAAAAGCATCGTTCTCATCCCGTTGCTGAGCGGGACCCTGGCCTGCGACCTGCGAGGTCTGCCCCAAGGCATTGCGGAGACTCCGGCCGGCGAGGGGGCCAGCGTCGTCTTCGATCTGGATGCTTCGCCCCTTCCCGAGATCCCCTTTCCTAACGACCTGGCGACACGGATCGATGGGACCTCCCCGACCGGTCGGCGACTCAACATCACCAAAGAGGCATCCACCGAAGTGGAGCGAGAGGTGCGGGAAAAAGCCGATCAACTGGATGGATTTGGCACCTACTCGCCCATCTCCGTGGGCTTTGAAAAGCCCCTCGATCTTTGCGAGATCGTTACCCGTCACCATGGCGAAGACGACTTCACCAATGATGCGGTCTATGTGGTGGATCTCGAGACCGGTGAGCCTGCGCTGCTCGATCTCAACCGGGGCTTCTTTCCCTATCTCCTGCCCGGCCGGAACAACAACGACAGCCCCGATCAGGTCAGCAATCGGTACTACGGCAACGATCCGCGGGCCGAGGCGAGCACCATCGTCTTCGATGATCACCCAGAAGCACCCGGTGAAGACAGCGACGGCGACGGCATACAAGACGCTCGATTCAACCTACCGGATTGCGGCGAAGCCCATTGGCGCTACCCCGAAAACACCATCTGGGAGGCGGAAACCAATACGCTCCTCATCCGGCCCATTCGCCCACTTCAACCGGGCAAAACCTACGCTGTCGTGCTCACCAACCGGCTCAAAGACAGCGATGGGCAGGCGGTACGAAGCCCCTTTCCTTGGATCAATCATCCCCGCCAAACGGCCGCTTTGGGCCCCCTGGAGGGGCATCTTGCCAACCTAGGGCTCAGTCTCTCGGATCTCAGCTTTGCCTGGACCTTCACGACCCAGTCAGGACGGGATGACCTCAAGGTGATTCGGGCCGGCATGTACGGTAGCGGCCCCCTCAAGGCCCTACACGATCAATTCCCACCGGATCTCCAGAGCTTGCATGCCTTCTTCACAGATCCCGGAACTGCGGGAAGCCCCTTCGTCACCCAACCCCACCTCGCCAGTGGTGCCCACATTGCGCGGGTCGTCGCCGAGGTGAACCGGACCGAAGAGCTGATCGAAGAGGGCAGCGCTGGCCGCTCCCTTTTGGCTTCGATGGAGAACATCAGTCACTTCATCTCCGGCAGCTTCATTTCGCCCAACTTTCTCGTCGATAAGGATGGGCTGGCCGGCGAAGGCTGCGCCACACCGCTTCCTCCCCACGGAACCGGCGCACCGGCTACCAAGGAATGCGAAGTGCCCCACGACGACGATGAAAATTTCATCGTCGATCGTTTCAGCGGCGAGATGGTCGTGGGCGAGGGTCGAGTCACCTTCTGGTGCGCCATCCCCCATGCTCGATTCAAGCGGGACGGTGACGCTGCCTTTCCCGTGAGCATCTACGGCCATGGCTACGGCAGTACCCGCTTTGAAATGCTCGGCTTTGCCGGCTTCCACGCCCGCTTTGGCATCGCGACCTGTAGCACCGATGTCTTTGGTCACGGTTTGGCCATTCCCCCGGCTCTGCTCGGTGTGCTCAACCAGATCACCGAAGATGTGCACGCTGAAGGGCTCTTGGCGGCCCTCACCGACGGCCGGGCGCGAGACCTCAACAACGATGGTGAAAAGGACAGTGGTGGAGACTACTGGACAGCAGACACCTTTCACACGCGTGACGTCGTTCGTCAGAGCGTCGTCGACTGGATGCATCTCGTGCGTTTGCTCCGGGCCTTTGACGGTCAGCGACGCATGACGGTCTCCGTCCTCAATCCCGATGGCAGCCAAGGGCAGCTCGATGGCATCGCCGGTGACTTCGATGGCGATGGTACGGTCGATATCGGTGGCCCCAACAGTCAGTACTTTGCCTGGGGGCAGAGCATGGGGGGCATCATCTCCGGCAGCTTTGCCGGCGTTGAGCAGGCCTTGACCGCCGCAGCCCCGACAGCCGGGGCTGGCGGCCTCCTCGATGTGGGTGTTCGCAGCATTCAAGGAGGTGTCAAAGAAGCGGTCCACCTGCGCTTCATGGCCGTCCTGCTTGAGGGGACGCCGCACAGAGAGAACCTGACAAGGCTGCGGTTCTGGGTACCCAACGTCAATGACGACGAGCGCATCGAAGTGGCCGAAGTGGCCGATATCGCCGCCGGTGACCGGGTGCGTATCACCAATCTGGCCAATGGGGATTTCGACGAAGTCTTCGCCCGAGATCGGGGCGATGGCCGGGTCATTTTCAGAGCCCACGTGGCTGCGGATGCCATGCGGGCGGTGGACCGCCGCAAGGCTTTTGCCTTGGACCCAGGCCCCTCGGGCTTGGTGGAACCCTACATCCTCAACGACGACAGTTTCCCCGAGGGGCTCACCCTTGAAACCCTTGGTGACCCTCTTGTTATCGAGATCCTTGATGCCGAGGGCCAGGTGAAAACCACCATCGACCGCTTTGGTTCCCTCACCGACGACAACGGCTCAACGCTGGCCCTTCGGGCTGCCTTTCAGGGGCTAATCTACGATGAAGGGCTCACGCTGCACGCGCCGGGCCGGGGGCTTGGCAAGTACCGCTCCACACCGGACTATCGCCGCTTCGTCGCCATATCCCAGACCATTCTAGACCCCGCAGACCCCATCAACTTTGCGCCCCTTTATCTGGGCGAAGCCACCGACTACGACGACGCAGACCCCGGAACAGCGGTCATGGTCATCCCAACGGCCGGCGATATGAATGTGCCGGTCAACGCAGCCTTCGCCATGGCGACAGCGGCAGGTATTTTGCCCCTGACCGAGGCAGAAGCGCCGGAGGCCTATGCCCACTACGGGCGCAGCCCGGCCCAGGCCGTTGCCGATGCCTTCGCTATGGAAGCGGTGGTCCGCAAGCGCCGCTGGACCCAGGGCGACCGGGGGGCTCGCCCCCTCTGGACGGCCGAGACCAACCCCAATGGAATCCAGTTCGACGTGGACAACTTGGACATGCGCCGGGACAGCTTCCATGCGCCAGACTTCGAAGAGCTCGGCCAACTGTGTAAGGGGGGCTCGGACCACCCGAGTTGTCGCTATGCCTGGCCCTGTGGGGGGGAAGATGATCCCTGCAAACCCTTATGGGAGTTCACCGGTCACCAACTGGCCGACGGGCGTAGGGGGGCGCTGCGCGTTCCCATGCTCAATGTGGAAGGGCAGCACGGCTTCCTGTATCCTGAACCAGACCGGCGATTAAACGGGGGCTTCGATACCTATGGCTTCATGGTCAACCTCACCGGGTCCTTCTTTGCCAGTGGCGGCAAGACGCTGCGGCAAGAGGTCTGCATGAATGTCGTTCCGGCCACCATTGTCTCCACCTGTGTGTTTCCCTTGGTTTGCGAAGATGGAGGCGCAGCCTGCGACGAACCGGGTCCGGACGGATGCGGTGAGGGGAACGCTTGCCTACAGGCCGAGGAAGGCACCTGTTCGACAGGGGCCAGTGTGGCTGAAGAGCCGGTGACCTGCGCTGATGACACGACTTGCGCCCAATCTTTTCCCTATGGTGTCCTTGACCCCGAAGATCCGGCCCAATCGCCAGTGGGTGCGGACCAAGAGTCGATCGACAACCATGTTTGTGATTGGATTCAAGAACGAGGAGCGCCCTGATGCCCGTGACCGTGCGTACCGCCCTGCTTTCTCTCCTCTTCATCAGCGCACCAGCAGCAGCGCAAAATGCTCAAGAGCCCCGCGAGATGATCGCCTGCCCGGACACAAGGGCTTGGCCCAACGACCAAGTGACCTTTGGCAATGAACTCCCCTTTAACGTCATCGTCTGGCTACCGCCCATCGATCCCAGTTTCGCCTACAACATCTGCCGCAATGAATTCGTCAATGGCAGCCGAACCGGCCGGTGTATCCGGCTCCTCCCCGTGGAAGACCTTGAGCCGCTTCCCTGGAACTCAACATTAAGCCTACAGGCTGGCGTACCCGTCACTGCCCACGAGTTGGAACGAGATCAGGTCACCCTCGATGATGAGGCCTGGCAACAACTCCTAAGGGAGGGCTGCTGGCAGATTCAGGCCATGGGAGACAATGGCCCCGTCGATTTTCTAGGCAGCCTGTGCGCGGGCGGCCCCGCAGATACCGAGGCGCCCACCGAACCGGAGATCTCGGCTTTTTTGGAGCGACCCGTCTGGGGGACCGGTTCACCGAGTCGGGGCGAGGGCATGCCCCTTATCGATACCTCCTGTAACCCACTCTCAGGCCAAGCGGGCAGCGGACAACTTCGGCTTCATTTGCGCGCAGAGGAAAGCGGCCCAAGCCTCATTCATGTCCAGGTCTTCGCCGGTGACGACCTCCTCCTCGATATGGCTCGTCCTATGACAGACCGCTTGGTCCTCAACGTCGACATTGGTTCCCGGTCGCCGGACAGCCTGCGAGCCCAAGCGCGGCTGATCGATATGGCCGGTCAGTTCAGTGGCTGGTCCGAAGCGACAGAGGTCGTCGACGAACGGGTTGCGGGCTGTGATTGTACGGCGGCCGACCCATGGGGTTTGGGCCTGCTCGCCTTGGGGCTCCTTAGACTTCGCCGACGTCGGCATCACCGGCCCTGAACTGCTGCCAGGCTTGATATAACTCGGGCTGGTGGAGATGACTGGGTCGGACGTTGGCCAGGGCCGCCGCAATGTTGCCGGGCACCTTCTCGTTCTCGGTCGTCAGCACCTGCAGCATCTGCTTCATCCGTTGCCGTTTTAAGCCCTCTTGGGAGCCACACAGATTGCAGGGCAGGATCGGAAAGCCCATGCGCTGCGCATAGTCTGCGATCTCGTCTTCGGCACATTGCATCAGAGGGCGAATCACGGTGTTGCGACCGTCATCACTGTGCAGCAAGGGGGGCATCGATTTGAGTTGCCCTGAATAGAACAGGTTCAGCAGCAGCGTTTCCGCGGCATCATCGCGATGATGACCAAGGGCGATTTTGTTGCAGCCCAATGCCTCTGCTTGATCATAGAGAATCCCTCGCCTCAGTCGGGAACATAGGCTGCAATAGGTACTTCCCTCCGCAATTTTGTCCGTCACCACCGAATAGGTGTCCTGGGCGTGAATGCGGTGCTCAACCCCATAGTTTTTGAGCCAGCGCTCTAGGGGCTCACCGTCATAACCCGGCTGGCGCTGGTCGAGATGAAAAGCGATCAACTCAACCCTCGGGCCTGGGAGACGACGTCGGAAGCGATCCATTAAGGTCAATAACGCGTAGGAGTCTTTCCCGCCGCTCATGGCCACGAGAACCCGGTCACCGGGCTCGATCAATTGAAAGGTCTCGATGGTTCGGCCCATCTTCCGGCAGAGACGGGCCTCAAGGCGACCCAGCTCGCCGGCCCGGTCGGGTCCAGGCAGCGCTTGCATCAGTCGGAAGGCCCAAGCCGAAAAGCTGCCCTCACGTGCCGGGTTTCCCCTCCCGTGCTGACGAGTTCTGCGGAGACCATCCCCAAGAGCTCCTGACCTTCACGACTTGCGATCGCCAGAGTCCCCGTATGATCTGCATCCGTCATCCATGTCCCCCCGCTGTCGTTGAAGAGAATCGAATCGTTCTCCCGATCCAAATGACGGCAGACCGGTAGGCCGACGACCAAGGCATCATCAAAGCTCGGCTCATCGGCACCATCAGAGCGCACATTGACGGTAAAGGTTCCCGCACTGATGCGACCGTTCCGAATCGTGTGGTTGTAACTCCCCCCGACAAGCCGGCGCCCATCTTCAAAAATTATTTCACCCAAAGCCGGATCCTCGCCACTCCAAGACAGATTGCACGCGTCGTAGGGGCTGCCTGCGCAGGCCCCAACCAAGCTGAGTAAGACCAGGAAGTGGCGCATCATCCGGCTCCTTAAAAGGCAGGGCTAGCTAACCGGGGGCGAGTTCACCTGCAAGGCAAAGGCAGTGCTGTCCAAGCTGGCCTTCGAAGTGTACGGCTTAGCGGCGATGACGATGCGAACGAAAATCCTGTTTGCGGTGGTGGCCTTAGGACTCCTCTGGCCCTTTCCTTATTTTAACTCTCAAAGCCGCCATGGCTCCATCAACAATCCCAATGAAATGATCCGTGTGTACGCCGTCGCCGCCCTGGTCGAAGACGGCGATTGGTCCATCGACAAGCCCCTAAAACGATGGGGCTGGGTCGACGACAAGGCTGAACGAGACGGGAAGATGTACTCCTCCAAAGCGCCGGGCACCACCTTGATCGGTGCGCCCATTTACGGGCTGGTTCACCTCGTCACGGGTCCCTTGGACAAGATCACCCTCACCTGGCTCCTGCGGGTGAGTACCGGAATCCCCTGTCTGTTGTTGCTACTGTGGTGGCTTCGACGAGAAGTCCTGCGCCTCGGCAGCGACGAGGACTTGGCTGACGGTCTCGTCCTCGGCATGGGCCTGGGCTCGATGCTCTACGCCTACGCTCTTCTCTTTACAGGGCACCTGCAGGCGGCCCTTTTCGCTTTTGGCGCTTGGCATTTTGGCCGGCGGCGGGATCGCCGCGGGCTACTCCTTTTTGGTCTGTGCGCCGCAGCGACACCGGCCATGGAGTACCCCCATGCCCTGATTATCCTGCCCCTCGGCTTACGTTTTCTCTGGGCTGAGGGATGGGGCGGTCCCACCCTGATCCGACGTACGGGCTGGGCGTTGGCCGGTGGCCTGGTGCCCATCGGCCTGACCTGTTGGGCCCAAAGCGAAATGTTCGGGCGCTTTTGGCGAACCGGCTACTCGTTTCTCGAAAACCAAAGCTACAAGACCCTTCACGCCGAAGGATTTTTTGGCCTCCATTTGCCCCAGCCTGCCCGCCTCGCCAACGCGCTCTTCGCCGCGGACCTCGGCCTCTTTTTCTTCTGCCCTGTTCTCCTGTTGGGGCTCTTCGCTTGGATCCATGCATGGCGTCAGTCGAAGCAAGAGGCTGGATGGATCTTGGCTCTATTGGCACTGGAGCTGCTTTTCATCACGGCCCATGCCGGCTGGCGGGGTGGCTGGTCCGTTGGCCCGCGCTATATTCTCCCGATCGTTCCTTTCCTAGCCCTCGGCCTCGCCTTGATCCCCCTCGGTCGGCGGTGGTTACTCGCGGGGCTTCTTGGCCTGGGTCTGTTCTCGTCCGGGCTACCCTCGGCCCTTTATCCCCATCTCAGCGACGTCTTTACCAATCCCTGGAATAGCTTCCTGCTGCCGGCCTTGCGCAGCGGGCTGGTCTCTTACCAGCCAGGACCAACCCTCCTTGCGGTGAACCTGGGCAACGCACCTTTACTCATCGGTCTCGGGATCGCAGCGGTCTTCACAGCCCGTTTGGTGGCTCGAGCCGAGGGGGTCGCCGCCCTCTTCGTCGCACTCTTTTGCTTTACCGCCCTGGTCGTGCATCTGCCGGAGCGCGCCCCCGAAGCAGCCGCCAGTGAGCGATGCCGGCTCTATCGTCTGTGGGAGCCTGCCCCCCCCCAGCCGGACACGCCTCAAGCCCTGGGTCACTACCACGCCTTGCGTTGTGAGCCGAAAGCCGCTCTGAAGGCCTACGGGCTCAGCCAGGAGAAACGATGACCAAAAAGGCACTTCCCTGGGTGGTCACCCTGGCCTTGGTTGGAACGGCTTTCTTCGTCCACCGGACACCGTCCTGGCTTCAACCGCTGTTTCGAGCCATCGGCGACCAGAGCTTCCTCGTGGTGATCGATGAAGAGATCGCTGTGGACCCAAATCACCTAAAAGGCCTGGTCTGGATCTCGAGAGATCGGCTCAAGCGAAAACACCTCAAAGACCTCGACCAAGTCTTCTGGCTGCGGCCCAGGGGCTCCACTCGGGCCGGACTCTTCGGCCTGCAGGCCAACGAATGCCGAGATGAAGGCCCAGTTCAACTCTGTCTTGTGAAGTTGGACGCATGGAATCCCTGGCGACTGAGCAAAAAGGGTCGGGGCATCTCCGTGGCCAGCCAAGCCATGACCTGCAAGGTCAAAGACCTGCGAAAGAAATGCTTCTACGGCCATCAGGGCTGGGAATATCTGCGCCGAGAGCAGCATCAATTTGCTGGTGACCGACGCCCCTGCCTCTGGACCCACCCCATGAAAGATGAAGCGGTCACCGTGACGGTCGACGCCTTGCCGCCCGGCGACTACCGATTGATCGCCGGCTTGGACGACTCGGCCGTCCGAGGCGACCTCTCGGCCGTCGAGGTGTCGGTTGCTCAAAAGGGAAGCAAAGGCTGGCGAAAGAACCTCACCGTACCCGACCGCAAGGGGCTCCACCTTTTGCCGCTCCCCGAACTTCGCCCAGGGGAAGCGCTCCAGATCGAAGTCCGGGCCAAAGAAACCGGCGCCCGTTTCTTTTGCTGGGATCTGGAACGCTCAGGGTCATTGCACCCGCCCAAGAGAGAGGATAAGGAGCCCCCCGCCAAATCAAAATCGATGGAGACCTCGCCATGAGCAACGCCCCTTTGGTGATCACTGACGCTAGTTTCGAAACGGACGTTTTGAACGCCGACAAGCCTGTCCTTGTGGACTTCTGGGCCACTTGGTGCGGCCCCTGCCGGGCCCTGGCGCCGGTCATCGACGAGTTAGCGACAGACTTCCAAGGCCGAGCAGCCATCGCCAAGATGGATGTGGACGCCAATCGAGAGACCCCCTCCAAGTTTGGCATCCGCGGCATCCCCGCCCTGCTGCTCTTCAAGGACGGTCAGGTGGTGGGTCAGTTAGTGGGCGCCCAGCCGAAAGCCAAGATCAGCGAGTTGATCGAAAAGCACGTCTAAGCTGGTGGCAGCCCCCTTTGGGGGCCCGGCCTTCCAACTAGGCTAAGCCGGCCCGCCGAGAGCGGGCGTGGATCATCAGGCCCAGTGCGAAGGATAAGCTCAATAGGGATGAGCCTCCGTAACTGAACAAAGGCAATGTCATGCCCACGACGGGCAGCACGCCACTCACCATGCCCACGTTGACGACCACCTGACAGCTAAACAGGGTGGCGATGCCGTAACCACAGAGCTCCAAGAACCGGCTTTGGCTATTCTGGGCCCCATCGATGATGAGCAGGACGATGGTGGCGAGGAGCGCCAAGACCAAAAGACTGCCGATCAGGCCCCACTCTTCGGCTAAGACGGCAAAGATGAAGTCGGTATGGTGTTCGGGAAGTCTCGCTGTCTGGCTCTGGGCGCCGGCGCCGATTCCCTGACCCAACACCCCCCCATTGGCGATGGCGTTGACGGACTGAATCGTGTGGTAGCCGATATCCTGCGCACCGGCCTTGGGATTGATCACCCCGAGAATTCGCATCTTCTGATACGGCAGCAACATGAAATTCCAAGCGAACCAGGCGGCTGCGCCAAGAATCGGCATGGCGGCGACACTCCAACGCCAACTCGGGGCTCGAATGCCCGCCCCCCAAAAGACGCCCGCACCACAGGCGAGAATGACCAACGACGTTCCGAGATCGGGTTCGATATAGACCAGAGCGGCGGGAAGCAGCACCAGATCGACGGGCGCGATGAGACGCTGCCGGATCCCTCCCCGAGCAGCCACCACCACGGCGACCACAATCCACAACACAGCCACGATCGCCAGGGGCCAATAGCCCGGGCCGAGCCGGTCGCCCCGGACCAGCAACAGCCCGACGATCGCAATGGGCCTGCTCACATTGAGGGGCATGATCAATTCTGAAATGCGCCAGGACTCGTCGTGGCGTTTACGCTCCGACATGAACTTGGCCGTCAGTAGGATCACCGCCAGCTTGGCAAACTCACTGGGTTGGACTCGTAGTCCTCCCAAAGCAAGCCAACGCCTCGACCCGTTGACCACCGGTCCAAAGAACAAGACGGCAATCAAAAGACCGAGCACAGCAATCCACATCCACAAGGACAGTCGCTCCCACAGTTTCGTGGGCGTATAGACCAGAACGAGAATGACGATGGTGGCGAGTCCCAAGAAGATCACTTGTTTGTTGAAATCCGTGGGTCGCAGGCTGGTGGCCGACTTGAGGTTTGCCAGCGCGATCGCCAGCGTCAGCGCCAGCACGATCGGCAGCGCTCTATCGATGCGCAGATTCATCCCCGCTCCTCGGGCACCAGCACACTGGCGAGAATCTCAAAGGCGATCGGGGCTGCAGCCTTACCACCGCTCCCCCCATGCTCGACAAAAACAGCCACGGCGACCACGGGATCCTTCGCCGGGGCAAAGCCGGCAAACCAAGCGTGGTCCTGACTGGCATAATCATCGGTCCGAATCTTGAAACCATACCGGTCTCGCCTGAGTTTGCGCACCTGGGCGGTTCCCGTCTTTCCAGCGACCTCGATACCAGCCTGGCGTAACCGAACCGCTCCCGGACTCGCACCCTCGAGGTGGAACGCTCGATAAGCGGTACCACGCTCATCATTCACCACCTGACGGAGGCCTTCTCGAACGATTTGCAGGTGGGCCTCAGGAATCTCGAGTCGCGGCGGCTCAACCTCCCGGTTGTCCACCAGCTGCTCGCCATCCTCTGTGACCACTCGGCGAACGATGCGGGCCTGAATCGAGTTGCCCGACGCGATGCGGGCATAGGCCAGGGCTAACTGATAGGGCGTTGTCGTGACAAAGCCCTGACCGATACTGGCATTGATCGCATCACCCAGGGTGCAGGAGAGCGGGTGCTTACGACCCCGCTCGTCGATCCAATACTTTCGACTTCGGCAATAGCTGTCCGTGGGCAGGACCCCATTCACTTCAGGCCCCAAAGAAAGGCCGGCCATCTCACCAAAGCCCAGCACGCGGGCCGTATCGACGATGGGCTCCATGCCCATCCGTTCGGCCAACTTGTAGAAGAACACATTGCAGGAATGACGCATGGCACCGACCACATCGAGGGGACCATGGCCGGGCCGATGCCAACAGGCCCAGGTGGTTTCCCCCAAACTGAAGCTCCCAGGGCAGTAGGCGCCGTGCTGAGGCCGAATGGTGCCCTCCCGGAGGCCAGCCAGCGCGGTGACCACCTTAAAGGTCGAGGCCGGAGCGAAGTGGTCTGCGAGCACCCGATTCACCAGGGGTTTATCCCCATGAGTGATCACCGCTCGGTTGTAGGCGCTTTGACGGATGCGATTGGGATCCGGGGTCGGAAAACTCGCCATGGCCAAAACCTCGCCATTGCGAACATCCATGACGACCACCGCACCACGGCGCCCGGTGAAGGCCTTTTCGGAGGCCTGTTGGACCTCCAACTCGAGGGTCAACTCCACATCATGCCCACTGCGTGGCTCCAAGCGATGGGTGTCGCCAAGCAGTTCCTCGGCCCACTGTCCTTTCACCGGATTACCCCGACTGTCCCGCACCACATAGCGGATGCCATCCGTCCCCCGAAGATAGGACTCCATGCGACGTTCGGTCCCCGTCCGCCCGATGAGTTCGCCGGTTTTAAAAATACCGGCTCCGAGCTTCAACTCCTCCTCGGTGACCTCGTTCATATAGCCCAGCACATGGTAGGCCAGCCGGTCATGGCGGTAAGCCCGTCGGCGGCCTTGTCGTACGATGATGCCTTTGAGTCTTCCCACGCTGACTTCGGCAGCGATCGCATGCCAGGCCCCCATGGGGATATCGCTCACGAGGAGCCGCTCCCGACTGCCGGCATATTCGATCCGGTTGGCCAGCAGGCGACGGCGCCGGAGGCTCAAGTTGAGGTAACGATGCAGGCGATAGACCAGTCGTTCGGAACTGGGGAACTCCAGCGGGTCGATGAAGACCGACTCCCGATCGGCCCGAACCCCCGGAAGATAACTCACCTGGGTGGACGATACCGGTCGCCCCAAGACCACCTCAACCTCCTCCGGATTGCCGGTCAATGCTCGGGTCGCTAGGATCTTCCTCGGCCCGTCGAAGGCCTTAGGGGCCACACCCAGGCGTCGGCTTAGGCGCCGGAGCCGAGGTCCCGTCTGCAGAGCTCGCTTCCCGTCGACCCACAGGTCGATGGCCGGCATGGAGTTTACGATAACCCGCCGGTTTCGGTCGAGAATCCGTCCCCGCTCATGGGGAATCGGCTCTTCGGTGATGACCTGGCGGTTGATCGCTTCCGACGCGCCCTCGTGGGCGACCAAGGCCAACCAAGCGACCCGCCCCGCAAGCAAGGTGAAGACCAGCAGCACCCCACCGCCGAAGACCAGAGCCCGAAATTCCCGATCCTGGCGGCTCATGTCCATGACCTCCCGCCCTCTTCACCCAGCAGGTAAAGGGCGATCGGCCGACTCAAGACCAAACCGGTCACGAGAAAGGAGGCAGAGGCAGCCAGGGACGGCAGATTGGGGGGCACCGCCGAGAGCAGGCTTAAGGCGAAGCTCGTGATGATGCCCAAAATGGTGATCGGCATCCCGGCAAAAAAACAGTCTGACCAGTCGGGGGGGCCCTGACGCATGACCTGGCGCAGCAGCAAGACGGCCAAGCCGCCCCCCATCGCCCAAGCCCCCGGCGGCAAACCGAAGGCCAGTTCACCGAAGCCGATGCAACAGGTCGCTCCCATCATTGCCGATGGGGCTTCTCGCAAGAAACTACAGGCGATAGCACCGGCCAAGGGCAGTCCCAACCAAGGCTCCAGTTGGAAACTCCCCAACAAAAAACACAGGGCAAATACCCCCGTCCAAAGCAGAACCAAGCGCTTCAAGGCACCTGACCTAGGACCCGCGGCGGGACGGGACGAAAGCCCTGGAAGGGGCGTGGGTCGGTGGCCACCATGAGGAGATCCGCCTCTCGGGGATGGCGGATGGGCTCAACACCAACGAGAAGGCGCCCCTCCCCTGGCTCCATTTCAAGCCAGATTACCCGGCCGATGGGCAAGCCTTCGGGCAGGGGGCTTTCCAGGGAACGTGTGACCAGCATCTCCCCCTGTTCTGGGGGCGTCGAGGGATCGGCGCCAATGCAGACCAAACCGCCGCTCCCGTCGCCATGAATCATCCCAATACTGCCACTGCGGGCCCCTTCGAAGCCGACGGCGCTGCGCGGGTGGGTCAAGGGCATGACCTCGGAACTGCCAACGGTGACCTGGCGAATACGACCGAGAACACCCCGGTCGTCGACCACCAAGTCGCCGACTCGCACACCATGGTCCCGACCGACACTGGCCACCAGGCGGGGGAAATCTTCACCGATTCCCGCGAAGACGATCTCGCCGCTTACCCAGGCCACGGCCGGCGATGCTTGTTTGAGTTGTAATAGCCTCTCGAGCCGGTCAGAGCGCCGGAGCCTCGCCTTCAGGCGCATGAGATCCAGGCGCAGACGGCGGTTTTCCTGCCAGGTATCGTACGCATCTTGACGGGCGGTGGCTAAGCTCCGGCGTTCGGCCCACCAGTCGGCGACCATCGCATGGGACCAGTGCAAACCCTTCGCAATCGGCCCCGTGACCACAAGGACGATGCGATCAAGCGGGCCCGGCTGCTCGGCTCGAACATGGGCCAAATACACCACTGGCCAGGCAAGGATCAGGAAGCCCAAAATCACCCAGGAGCGAGTCTTCAAAGGGCCGCCCGTCGGTCCAGTTGCTCTGCGAATTCAATGAATCTACCGGCCCCCTCCACAACGCATGTGTGGGGGTTTTCCGCCCGGAAAACCGGCAGGTCAGTCCGCTCTCGGAGCGCGGTGTCCAAGCCTTGAAGTAGCGAGCCCCCACCGGCCAGCACGATGCCCCGATCAAGAAGGTCCGCGCTCAACTCCGGCGGGGTTTCCGCCAAGGTCTCAGCGACCGCGGCACAGATGCGCTCGATGACCGGACCTAATGCCGCTGCCGCCTCAAGACTACTGATGGAGGCGCTCCGAGGAATGCCGGTCAGAGCGCAGCGCCCCCGAACATCGAGGACACCACTAGGGGGGTCGGGAATGGCCCAGCCGACCTCTTTTTTTAGCCGCTCGGCGCTGGCCGGTCCAATGATGAGATCATGGTGACCCCGAACGTATTCGATCAAAGCCCGATCCATTGCATCGCCGGCCCAGTTCAGGCTCGTCGACACCGCGATGTCCCCAAGGGTGATCACGGCGATATCCGTGGTCCCGCCGCCAATATCCACCACCATCGATGCGCCGGCCATGGCCACGGGGAGCCCGGCGCCAATGGCCGCTGCCAAGGGTTCTTCGATGAGATACACGTTGCCCGCACCAGCAGCCTTCGTGGTCGAGACCATGGCCCGCTCCACCAACTGACTGATACGAGCAGGAATGCACACGGCAACGCGGGGCCGCCCAATCCAGAGGCCGCGACGGATTTGGCCGACCAAGTTTTTGAGTAACTCCAAAGCCAAGGAGTCATCGGCGATCACGCCATCTTGAATGGGGCGCATGGCCGTAATCCCACTGGGTGTCCGGCCCAGCATCCGATAGGCCTCCGCGCCGACGCTGAGGACCCGGCGTCTTCCCTGGCTGTCCGTCCCCACGGCAACAACCGATGGCTCTTGGATCACAACCCCTTCACCCTTGACCCAAACCAGGGTGTTCGCAGTGCCGAGATCAATGGCGATATCTGGTGCTCTCACGCCGACTCCTCGGGCTTGGTAAAGCCCAACCGATCCCTTGCAAGATTCATGGCTAAGTGACGTGCATCCACCCGGCAACGCCCAGTATGTAAAAGTCCCCGCAGGCCAACCAGTACCCGTAGATACACCAGCGCCTCAGGAGGCGGTACCATTCGGGCGAACTCAAGGTTCTCTAAAAGGAAGCCTTGAACCCCTTCGCGCAAAGGCCATTGGGCGAAGTCAAAAGGACCTTCGTGAAGAAATGGTGTCAGGCCCACCTCGCCAAAAGCCCGCAGAACGTCTGGGCGTTGTTTCACCTGGCCACGGCCAAAGCCCAAATCCGAGTAAAGCTGGGGCAAATCATCGTAGCGCTCCTCCCAAGTGGCGACGAGCAACTTCAGAAAGCCGTCGGTCATGGCCGGCTCAAACCGCCGCACGCAACCGAAATCCAAAAGCCCCAGGCGGCCATCCTCTAAGTATATAAAGTTGCCTGGATGGGTATCGCCATGAACGAACTGATGCAGGTGAAAGCTACCGCTCCACGTGAGCACCAGGGTTTCACCGATCCGATCCCGCTCTTCCTGCGTCATGGTCTCGAAGGCATCGAGCAAGGGTATCCCATCCAATTGCTCCATGGCGAGGACTCGGTCGGTTGTGAGTTCCGGAATGCCCTTGGGAACCACCAGGTCGGGAATAAAGGCCAGCAGTTCCGCTCCCGCCTCAAGGTTCTTTAGTTCCTCAAGATAATCGCTTTCGAGAAGGAAGCGCTCGCGGAGCTCCTCCACATAGGCTCCAGCCTGCTTGCGGATGTTTGCCACGGGGTTGATGGACAAGAGGCGCTTCAAGTGGCCGAGGTCGGCTTCGAGACTGTCCCGCACGCCCGGATACTGAACCTTCAAAGCCACCCGGCGACCGTCATGGAGTCGCCCCTTGTGCACTTGACCCAAGCTGGCAGCCCCTAAAGGCTCCGCCTCGATCTCAGCGAATAAATCCAGCCGCTCAGGCCCCCAGTCCTCTTCCAGAATTTGCTGAACCTTTGAAAAGGGCATGGGCGGCGCTTGGCGCTGCAAGACGGTGAGCGCTTTGGCCATCTCCGGCGGCAACAACTCGGGATCCGACGAGAGGATTTGCCCCAGTTTCATGGCGGCACCTTTGAGATCGCCTAAAGCCGCGGCCATCTCCTGACCGGCCCGCAGTAAACGCTGGCGCCGCGCTTCTTCTTTTGCCCCCTGAGCGCGAAAACCATCGAGAAGAAGGTCACCCACGTAGCGCCCTGAGGCGCCAAGCGCTGAACTTCCCATCCGCCGCAAACGCGACCACCCCTTCTTCTCGACCAAGGCCTACTCCGGGTTTTGCCTCCGGGCCCCCCTACACTATGCTGGGCTCAGCCTGAAGCACAGGCTGAGCCGCCCACGGACACTGGGAAGAACGAGGAGAGGAAAAGCACCCATGGGCCTGACCTCATTGATCCTCGCCAGTTCTCTTGCTGCCCCTTTAAGGGATTGCGACACCGCTCCCTGCTACCCAACAGCCTACGTGGATCAAGGCAATCGGGACTGGGCCTGCCGAGGGCTCACTTTTGCAAACCACTCCGGATCCGATTTTGGCATCGGTGGGTTTGAGGAAATGGATCGAGGGCGTGCTGTTTATGCGGCCGCCGGTGGCCAAATCATCCAAGTGGAAGACGGTCACTTCGATCGCTGCGTCAGTGGTCAGTGCGAAGGTGGCGATGGCTACGGCAACCATATCATCATCGATCATGGCGACGGCCGACAGAGCCTCTATGCCCATCTGCGAAATGGATCGGTGGTCGTGGAAGTCGGTGAGCCAGTGGACTGTGGCGCGGCCATCGGCCTGGTCGGTAGCTCAGGCTTTTCCACTGGGGCCCACCTTCATTTTGAGTGGCGGGTGGATGGAGCGTCCATCGACCCCTTCGCCGGCCCCTGTGGCGAGCCAAATACCGCTTGGGTCGAACAAGGCCCTCACGGTGCCCTGCCCGCCCGTCTTTGTGCAGGCGAGGGGCCGGCTGCGGGAGAAGACAACAGCCGAATCCTTGAAGAACCCGCGCCGGGGGAAATCGTCGCCGCTCGCGGCACCGAGGTCTCTTATTGTTGGCGCGTTGAAAATAGCGGCTCACGAACCTGGGAGCCAGAGATGGTCAATGGGGTGCTCGTCAGTGGCGAGCGCCTGGGCCAGGCTGGAACCTTGGGCCTCTCAGAGACCGTCTTACCGGGCGCTTCGACTCAGGTTTGCGCTGAACTCACAATGGATGCGCCGGCCGGTGAGCGGAGCCGGGCGAGTTGGCGTCTGGCCCGGGCGGGCAGTGTCTTTGGCGCCATGCTGATCCTGCGCGTCGACGTGGTGGAACCAAGAGATGCCGGCCCAACCACTGCCGACGGAGGGTCCTTCCAGCCTGATCCGGATGGAGGTGTTCTGCCTCGACCCGATGGGGGCGATCATCCTGATCACCCGACGGGGTGCGGCTGTGTGGCCGCTAGCCCCCTCAACCTCTGGTTGCTCTTGCTCTTCTTTGTCGGCCGGCGGCCCTATCGAGCGGGGACGCTGAACTGAGCCATGATTCCCCCATCGGCGGGGGAGATCAATTGCACCTCGATGACCTGCTGGCCGCGCCGTGTGAGAATCGTACCGGTCAACACCGCATCGGTCTTCTTCGCCATGCGCTTCTTTCGCCCGTCACTCATGTCGGCAAACTTTTTGATCGGTTGTTTTTTGGCGACCGTGCAACCCGCAGCGCCGGATTTGAGTTGGTCGATCACCTGCTTGGCAGCCTTTCGGCCGTCGAGGCCGCTGGCGCCCCGACTGGTGAACTCAGCCACCGAGATCCGCAAGGGCCCTGGGCGTACAGGCTGTCCCTTTTTCGCGCCACCAAAGGTGTCGCCCAGGTGGGTATAACTGCCCTTCGAACTGCTGGCTTTGACCTCGTACACTTCGATCTCGCCGACGGCGTCACCGCCCTTCATCACCTGGAGTTTGCTCCCCTCACCAATGCCGTGGCCTCGCCCTAAGGAGACCGTGATCTCACCAGCGATATGGGCCGTGATGCGCCCCCGGACACTGTTTCGTGGAGCACAGGCATGGCGATTCAATTGATGGAAAAGCCGAACGCCAAACTTTGGATCAAGCTCTACGGCTGCTTTGGCATCGCCACTGAGTTTTCCCGCCAGACCTTCGAGGAGTTCCTCAAGTAAATCCGGGTTACTCCAGCTCACCCGCTCGGCATGAACGGTGGCAGCCGTATCCACATCGACCAGGCGAACATTCAAAATGCGCTTCGAGCCCAACCGCCCAACACTACCAACGAGAAAATAAGCCGCGTGGGCGTAGGCAGCGAGGTCGATAAAATCGTCATCGCTGGCCGTCACCATCTGCAACTGCTTCTCTTCCATCATTTGGGCCATATGGTTCCGGTCGAGGACTTTATATTTGCCCTTCTGGCTCAGCATCGTGCCCAACGTGTCGCCGATCTCGTCACCATCCCCTTGGGTGAGACCACCGCCCACCTTGAGGGGCATCAAAGCCAAGGTCTCCTGCTCGGCCATCGCTGGGCCGGCCACGAGAAGACTCGCAGCAATCGTCAGACGGAACATCAGTTCTCCTTCTTTGCCTCTGGCGGCTTATCGGACTCCGGAGGCGTCTTTTTATTCGGCGCCTTTGGGCCAATATCGGTTGGTTTCGACCGGCGCTTGATCAAGGGCCGCTTGGCTTTGCCTTTTTGCTCACTGGATTTGGAGGCATTCCCTGGGGAATCCTTGCTGGTCTTCGGTCCAGGGTTCGGGGGCGCTGACTTGGCATTCGCGGCCTCTGGCTCATCCCTCACGGCGGGCCCGACTGCGGGCTCGGAAGCCCCTAACTCCAGATCGGGTTCTCCATCCTCTTTGTCCTCTTTGGACTCCGCGGCCAAGAGATCACCTTTCGCCTCGATGACGTGGGTTAGGGGCAGCGCCTGGCGCATCTCGTCGGGAACCTGAGCCCACTTCAGTTGCATCCAGTCCGGCGCCCTTGGGGTAAAAACCGTGCCGTCCCCCATCCGGCCAGGGAGGGCCTCTAGGACGGAATCGAGCCGCTCGTCCCCATGCAGCGCCCTACGAATCACCTTGTCCACATCTTCCCATCGTAACTGGACCCGGCTGAAGTGGCTGCCGTCGGCCGGGTCCACCCAGCGGTCGCTCACCGATGCGACCAGGGCGACCTGAACATAGAGTTCCTTCGCTAGATCCGGCCCCAATGGCGTCAGGGCAGGGGCCAGCCAGGCGTCGAGTGCACCAGCGAGTTGGGAGGCGGCCATCATATCAGCCCCAGCGATGCCTTCCGCTGCGGGGGCCTCACCGATCGCGACCACGCCCCGCTTCGCAATGGCCGTCTCCCCGCTCACCCAATCCGGGGCGGGAGCCGGCAAGTAGGCACAAGCGATGCCAAGAAAACCGCCAAGACCGAGGGTTAGCCATCGCATCAGCACGACACCTCCTTGCCCAGAGCCTAGCCCAGGGGGCCACCGCTGCCCAGGAAAGGGGTCACGGTTTCGGATAAGAATAGAGAAAGTAGTAAACTCGCCCCTCTTTGCCGGACCATCTTCCGTGGGGGTCGATCCACTCCGCCTCCTGCTTCATTCCCTCGAGCACCGACTTAAAGAGTCGGCTGCTTTCACTCCGATCGACAGCAAAGTGCCGCTGAATGCCCTCCTTCGATGTCTGATCGGAGCGGGTCACACGGGTGGAGATATCGACGCCAGCGACAGACACGGTCCCCAGCATGCTCGCCAGGTCACGGGCAGCCCGGTCCTGAGCGATTTTGCGGGCATCGCCCGGCATGCCGGTCGGACCGCCATAGCCCACCACCCAGAGTCGACTCTCGTCCTGAACGGGCGGCTCACCCGTGGCTTTCCACTGACTCAGCCACGGTGGCGGCTCCGGAACAGGTGGCGTGTGAGCACAGGCCAAAAAGAGAAGGGATGCGGTGAAACACCGCATCCCCCTCTTTAGCAGAATCCAACTCAAGGGAACGCTCTTAGTTCCCACGAGCCTTTTCAAGTTCCGAATTCAGGTCATCGAAGTTGCTCTCGGCCCGGGCTCGGATTTGGGCTGCAGCCCGCTTATCCAGGTCGTTCATCTTCTCCAGGTTGTCGCCGAAGGCGTCCAGATTCAGATAGGCCAGCGAGTAGAGCGTGCCATCTTTGTCTTCCCAGTGATTGATGATGTTCACGCCCACCAACTTCACATCCACCAAACTCTTGGTGATGTCGGCCGTATAGGCTTCGACGTTTTCTGCCTCGGTATCGGTCACGCTCTCGCGGGAGCTCTTGTAGAGGTTGGTCACGTGCTTACCGAAGATGGCAGCCATCTCCTTGAAGGCCTCATTATGGGACTGAGTCCGCCGCATGATCTTATCTTTGGAGGTGCCGATCCCGACGGCATAAAATCCCTTGCCGTTGGGTGCATCATAGGCACCACCCCCACGATGGACCCAGGCGGGGGTTCCGCTGGTGGCCGGTGTGGAGGCACAAGCCATGATCATACCGGCCGCAGCCATAACGGTAAGTGTCTTCGCAATTCGCATGTCGTCTTCCTTTCAATAGCCCGACGGGCTGGTCAAAGTTGGGGCTGAGACGAATATCCCCTGTTCCTATTCAATCCATCCACTGTGACGTGGTTCACAGTCTTCCTAATGCCTCCATGACAGGCCGACAACCCTCAGCGAGAGAGCGCCTGACGCAAGGCCTTCACCAAGCGCTTCCCCACACGCTTCTCGGCCTGTTCCGTGGCCGAGTCATCGTCGGTTTGCGTCCCCCGCCCGCTTGCGTCGAGTTGGGCCCGCTGGGCTCCCTGCTTGCGTACCGTCAACTGGGCCCTCACTTTACAGGTCCTGCGCATGCTCAGGTCCTTACAGGTCGCCTCGCCGATGGATAATTCGAGTTCCCAAGCCGCACTTGAATCATCGACCAGGTCCATACCCAGCTTCTTGGAGAGTCCTTCACGCAGAGCACTCGGCGGCTCACTGCCGGAAAGGCGAACTCGAATCGGCTGCAGATTCAAGGTCATCTGTAGTCGCAGCCGCGCCACCACACCGGGATGCTTCAGCCGCAACCAACTGTTCTCCCCCTGATCCACGCCCGCAAGCGTTGCCATATCGACGGCGACAACAACCTTCGGACGGCGGCCCCAGATTCGCCAGTCTTTCACATGGGCCGTCCCAGCACGGGTCGTGACCAAGTGACTGGGCGACCGGGGCCCCATACGAAGTTTAAAGCGAACCGGCACGCCGTCCACCGGGCCACCATCGCTGGTGACCTCCGCACTGATCGTCAGCGCCGTTCCCACGGGAGCGGAACCCGGATCCGCCGCAGACAACTGGAGGCCTGCTCCAGCTCGAGCGACGAGGTCATTGACCAGGGCCTCTGCCGGCCGGCCCGCGATCTGGAAGGGCACACCGAAGAGATTTCGCAGGGCGAGGCTGGCCCGCAGACCATGCCCCAAGGCTTTCACCGAATCCCCAGCGGCCAAAGCTTTCTCCGCAGCCTGGACCTGATCGAGCACCACGTCTTGGAGGGCTGCAAGTTGAGCGGCGATCTTCGCCTCCAGCTCCGCTTTATTGAAACGGCCCAGCACATAGGCATTTTGCTCGTCACTGTACTGATCATGAATCTCAGCACCCTCTAAGGAGGCATCCACGTGGGCCCGAATGGCCTCATCATAGTTACTTGCGAGGTTTTCACCGGCCTGATCGGTGTAGCTGCTGCGGAAGCTGTCCGCGACAGACTCCACATGGACCTTCAATTGGGAGCCGATGGCCGCGAAAGCTCGATCGCGAGCCTGGATCCGAGCCTCACCTTCATCGCTCTCGATATTGGCCATGCCCATGCCATAGATATAGGTCCCATCAGCGGCCGGCACCTGCATGATCCAGGCAGGCTTCCCCCTTGGCTTTGCAGGTTCTGCAGCCGGCGCTGGGTCCGGCTTGGTACGGATCGGCGCGGGTGCTGCGGCCTCTTTACGGGGACGAAGCGTCGTCAAATTCGGGGGGTTTTCTTCGATATCCCGAACCCGCTCCTCTTTCGTCTTCATCTTTCGGCGCTTCTCGAGGTCGAGAAAATTGGCACCCGCCCGGGCCTTGATTCGGTCCCGCTTGGCCTTTGAGAGTCGTTTCGGCCCTGTTTTCGGCGGTGGCGTGCTCACACAGCCCGCCATCGCCAACAGCAACAATCCCCGTTTCATCCGCTCATCTCCTCGTCACGGGGGGATGGACGTCCCCCCCGGCCAGACATTCAGCTAGTAGTTAAAGATCAACCCGCCCATGAGGGTAGGTAAGCCTGCTTGAAGGCCGGCTCGCCCGTGGATGCCGGCCCAGCCGGAACCGAGGAAGTAGTCCGCAAAAATATGCGTACCCGGGTGAAGATCTTCTGAGCCCGCATTGACGCCCACATCGAACTGAGCGCCGAAACCCAAGGCGCCACTGTGCCAGCGCTTTTTGAGGCCAAGGGCACCAAAGCCGGCGAAATCGCCAAGGTCGGCGCTGTAGTTCGTACCAAAGTCTCCCACAAACCAGAGCTCACTCAAGGCAGAGCTGTTGAATGCGAAGCCTAAACTCTTCGCAAAGCCAAAGGTGACCCCCATGCCACCGGCGATGATGAAGTTCCCACCGTTATCCCGGTGATCCTCAAGCATCTGATGCCCGAGATCACCCCGGCCGGCGATGAGTTCAGCTTCGGAGCTAACGTCCCGCTTCATACCGTCTTTGCCCGGCTTGTTATTGGCCACTTTGCGAACCCGAGAGTAGCCGATCTTCTGGCGCTTCATGGCCGTGTTGTATTCAGCCACATAAAAGCCCTGGTCGACGCGAATACCTTCCCGGCTTCCCAGACCGAAACCAAGGCGGTCACCCACTTTGGAGTTGATGGGCGCCAGCAAGCGGAAGGGCTCAAGGCCTCTCATCTGCTGTTGAACGCTGCCACCGATACTTGAGGCGGCGCCGCGACAGGCATCACGCAAACGCCGCTGTTGGCTGTTGCCGCTGGCCCGGAGCTTGGCAAAATGCTTCTTGTAAGGGGGCGCGTGCCGGAGGTGGTGGAAATCAAACTTGGCGCTCAGGCGACACTGCCATTCCGGGTGATAGGGCTTACGGGCGCTCTTGTTGTCCTCACTCGATGGAAACATACACCGGGCCGGATACTGGGGCTTACTGGGTGCACGCTGTCCCTTTTGGGGATTCTTCTGCCAGGCCTCATACTTTGCCTGCTGCGCCTGAAAACGATCCCGTTCCCGTTTCCGCTTCTGCAACCACTGCCCCGCCTTCATCCAGTCGGTTTCACCGGGGACTCGGACTTCGGACTGTCGACTCACTCGACCATTCTTGATGAGACCTTCGAGATTGCTGGCCCGCTCACTACGCCACGAGTCGAAACTCTGGCGAACATGAATGCGCTGATTGTTACCGTCGTTTCGAGGCCGCTTCGAATCGGGAATATCGCAGACAAGGACCCGCTTCACCCCGGCGCCGGTCAAGGTGGGCTGGTAGAAGAAAGCCGAGTTCATGACCCGCTCGAGGTCCCGACCTTTGATATCGAACTCCTTATACTTCACGTTGAAGTCCGCTTCCGCCTTCGCCTTGTCCATCTTCGAGGCCTTCATGTAGTCGCTGAATGCCTTTAGATTCTTTTGGTTCGGAGGCACCCCGTAGGGCATATCGACAAAGTCAAAGCGCACCATGCGGGTGGCCCGGCCGATGGCCTTGCCCACCATTTGATTCATGGCTTCGAGGGTCCAGGCACCACCAGGAAACCTCTGGCCATAAAATTTGAACCACCTCACCACATGCCAGCCTGGCTTATCCCAGACGGTCTCCGGCGCGAAGTAGAGCAAGGTCTTGCGACGGTAAGTGGCCGCGCTCTTGTCCTCCTGGCTCATCGCATCTTTGTCCGCGGTCGTCGCGTCCCGATGGTCCACTTTCGGCGCGGAGGGATCGGCCGCATCGCTAGGCGCCGTCGGACTGGCCGTGGGTCCCGTCGTACTGTCTGCTGCAGTGCCGCCTTCTTTATAATGACTATCCTGGGCGAGCCCAGGGGCTGCGATGAGGCAAACCGAAAAGAGAATCAGAGATTTCTTCACCTCTTACTCCTCACAGGAAATGACGGCCATGGCGCCGCGACTGGTGGCCACTCGGCAACCCATGCCCTCCACCTGGCTTCCCAAGGAGAACATCAAACCACTGCTGTCGCCCTTCACCTTCACGATGAATTGCATGGTGCCATCGGTGGCCAGCGTGTTCTTCGCTTTGCCCAAAGCCTTCATCTGCTGAAAGACTTGGTTCTTCGCCGCGCCACTGCTGAAGTCACCCCGCCAGGTAAAGAAGAAGTTTTTGCCCTTCTTCGCCTGCTTCTTCCACTTCTTCGTCATCATACCGATCACCTTATTGGCTGCATCGGAGATGGCTTCACTCATGGCCACTTGAGCCTGGCCCATGGGGCGAGTCGGGCTGTAACCAGTGGCATCAGCAAGAGCCCGGCCTGTGGTGGTTTCGTAGGCCCGGAGTTGGGATTCCACCTTCATGTTGCTGCCTTGGGTTTGAACCGTGGCGGCATAGGTGATGTAGACCTCAGCGCCGAGGGCCAGCGCCACCTGGGCTGCTTCGTCCTCATCATGACCTGCGATCTCGCCAAGCTGACTCACAACTTCCTGCAAATCGCTGATGCCTGTCCGGTTCAGAACATCGAAGTCTCGTTCCTGAAGATACTCGTTGATGCGAGTCTCGGCGCTGGTTTGAAGCTTCGGGTTACGAAAGGACTTGGATGGCACTGCCACAATACTCGGATTACCGATCGCGTCGGCCACATCCTCGTCATCGGCGACCATGCCCTTGGCTTGCAGGCTCTCACGAAGATTCGCCACGTTCACTTCCACCATGGCCGTGTAGGTCACCCGGTTTGCGTCGAGGCGCTTGCTCCCAAGCATCTTCTTTTCGGTGGCGAAGCTGTGGGGGTCGATACCGGCAAAGAAGCCTTCACGCATGCCCATGTAGCGCTTCTTCTCATCGGGGCCGTTGGCAATCTTCTCTTTGATCGCCGCGTCGATGGCCACCTTCATCGAATCCATCTTGGCATTACCACCATCGGCGCCAATGCCGACGGTCTTGTAGGTCACCCGACCCACGTCTCCGCTTTCGTAAAACTGGGCATCCACCCCCACGGGGTGAGGCGGGTTCGGAACCACCGCCGGAGCGCAAGCGAGCGGCCCGACAAAGAAGAGTGACAACAACAGATGCTTATTCATGCGAGCTCCTTGCTCATCAAAAGTAGACGATGTTTTAGGGTATCGGCGGCGTCGACGCTGATCGCTCCCCTTTCATTCACGGGGGGGACCTTGGATCGTGCTCTGGCTTTCGGTCAAGAGGCCAAGCGCTGCGCCAGCCAATCTCTGATGTCGGCTCGAACCACAGCTTGTTCTGGCTCATTGAGGATCTCGTGAAACAAGCCCGCATAAAACTTGAGGGTCTTGTCCTTGCTGCTCGCTTTTGCCACCAACTCTTCCGAGCCCGCCGGGACGGCGATCGCGTCTTCGCTGCCGTGTAAAACCAAGAGGGGGCATTCAATCCCATCAGCCCGGGAGAGGACCTCTTCGCCGATGCCTAAAAGTTGGTGCCCAGAGCGGGCCGGCACCATGCCGTGATAAACGAGAGGATCGCGCTCATAGGCCCGGACGACCTCGGGGTCCCGCGAGACCCGGTCTGGATCCAACTTCGATGCAGGGAGCCGGGGGGCGATGGTCCCCAAGACGCCAGCGATCTTTTGCAACAACGGGCTGAGATCTTCGCTTAACTTCAAGGGTGGACCGGTGATGATACAGAGGTCCATCCGCTCTGGAGCCTCGGCCGCGGCCAAGGCGGCAAGGGCCCCACCCATGCTGTGACCAAAGAGAATACGCGGCCGGTTCGGTTGCTCCTCCGCAGCCCACCGCAGCACACGAATCAACTCGGGCAACAGGCCGCGAAAGCTGCTGATGTAGCCCATTTTGCCACCGGAACGGCCATGGCCCCGCTGATCGTAGGCATAGACCGCAATGCCCAGGCTCAGCATCTCCTCGACAAAGGCCTCGTAGCGACCGCAGTGCTCGCCATAGCCATGAACCAAGGTCAGACTGGCCCGGACCTCCCCCTCAGGAAGCCAGCGACAGCGAAAGATGTCGTCACCATCGACTCCAGTGACCGTTTGCTCTTCGTAGCTCATAGGCCTTCGTTATCTGGCCCCAGCCTTTCCGGCTACCTGTCGCGACAAAAACCCGAGTTAAACGTGGGAACACAGAATCTTCCACCGGCCCGGGGGCCCGTATCTTCGGGCCCGGGGGCATCACTCCCGATCCCCGCATCATCGAAGGGATCGGGCAGACCACTGTCATTATCACCGGGGCGCCCCCGATCATCGACTGGTGGTAGCCCCCCATCGAACTCGCCGCCGTCCAGGCCACCATCATGAGCCAGCCCTGTGTCTTCGATCACGCCGCTGTCATTGGGCAGGCCGCCATCGTTGGCCACACCCCCATCGTTGGCCACACCACCATCGTTGGCCACACCACCATCGTTGGCCACACCGCCATCGTTGGCCACACCGCCATCGTTGGCCACACCGCCATCGTTGGCCACACCACCGTCGTTGGCCACACCACCGTCGTTGGCCACACCACCGTCGTTGGCCACACCACCGTCGTTGGCCACACCGCCGTCGTTGGCCGCACCACCGTCGTTGGCCGCACCACCGTCGTTGGCCGCACCACCGTCGTTCGCTGCGCCGCCATCGTCAGCCACGCCACCATCGTTGGCCACGCCGCCGTCGTTGGCCGCACCGCCATCGCTAGCCACGCCACCATCGTTGGTCGCAGCACCGACATCAGCGGCTGGAGCAGGGGAATTTACCGCGGTGGCGCGGGGGCGATGACAGGTGCCTGCGTAACAAAACTGCCCGAGCGGACAATGGCTGTGCCGCATGCAGTTGATGACGACCTCGCCCGCCTCATCCTCGCCACCGCAGCCAGCAGCGCAGAGAACGGCGACAAAAAACAGTGACCTCATAGCTCGAAGCGTAGACCGAATTGCAGTTGGAGGCGATAGAAGGAGATATCCGTCGGCAAGTCGTTACCGAAAAAGTACAGATCGGTGACCAGTCCTACGCTCCCATCGACAATACCGCTGATCTTCGGCCTCCAGGCCAATTCAACGGCGGCACCGTAGAGTGTATAGGGGCTAATAAAGCCCCGCAGCCCAAGGCCTAACTCGAAGGGCTGACCAAAAACTGGCTTCAGGGGGATCGTGAGACCCGGTGCCAGTCCGAGGGCAACGCGCTGTTGCAACGGAACCACCAAACCAAGCCGCCAGCGCTTGGTGTAATCCTCTTCCAAGTACGCGGATAACTCCAGGTTCAAGTGGGCCGGTGCCCCAAGCGAGATCACGCCATCAGCGCCCGTTCCAAAACTGACACCCTTCTCCAGAAGCATCCCAAACTGGGGCTCGACCTGGTCGGCCACCGCACGACTGGAAAACAACAGGGAAGCGAGGAAGAGCCAGCGCACATGGCCTCCAAACAGGTGACCCCCGGTTTATCGGACCAAATACGCTTGCTACTTAGGCCTAGTAGTTCTTCGTGAACAACTCCACGTCCAGCGTCCATGAACGACGGTTGGCCTGGCTCAGATCACCATAGGTCCAACTCTCGAAATCGAAGTCTGGAATGTAGATGGCCTGCAATGCCCACAGATAGGCCCCCGGACCGGGCACCGGCGGCTGTTCCGGATTGCCAGTGATCGGCACATGGGGAAGGCGGAACTTCCGCTGATCACCGGGGACGACGAAGTCCCAGCGATGATTGGTGACAAGGTTGATGATGATCACCTGATAGACCGTAGGTCGAACACCGGTTTCGGCGGGCTTCCAGCGAAAGTACCCACCCTCGAGCAGCCCATTGTTCACCGGCGAGGTGATTTCGGGGAACTGGAGAATGGGATCCAAGGTCACGCCAGAGTCGAGACGACCGACACCTTGCTTGAGGGTGACCGAGTAAGGATAGCTGTAGATGAACTCACCAGCACAGGCATTGCCTTGCATGGTGGGAACACAGCTCTGCCCAGGCTCGCATTGCGCCGCCGACTCACAGGATGGTCCTGTGACGTTGTCCGGTTCCCATCGACGGGTAAACGAGCCGCCATAGAAGGTCATGAACTCACCGGGGAATGAGGGCAGTTCTTCCTGCACGATGATGTTGCTGTCACTGTCGGTATCACCCAGAGGATAGACACCCTCGCCACCAAAATCGATATAGGTCGTGACCCGCTTTTTATTGGGACCCAACTTACCTTCTAGCTGACCCGGCGCATCGGGTAGACTGATATTGACGCTCTGCTCGAGGGGGTACTCGAGGTGAATATCGAGGCCGCTATGGATTTCACCGAGCACTGCGGTCACGCCGCGGCGAACACCTAACTGCCGCAGCTCCACGATCTCTTCCGTGCGGCTGTTGTAGATGCCGGCCCAGGCCAAAAGGGCGTAGCGACCGGGCATGGTGATAAAGTCGAAGGTTGCATGGTCAGCGAAGACCATGTCGTTGCCCTGGATCACGATGCAGTTGCCCGTGCCTCCCTGACAGGGCTGACCGCCTTCATCCACCGGAACTTCCCAAATGGTGGCCTTCGGAGTGGGGCTTGAGAATGCATTGCGTTGGGTCAACTGAATCTGGGCAAACGGCACTTCGTCAGGGCCCAAGGTGGCCGGGTCGAATACGGCCTTTGAAAAGCCACTCACCGTCCCCTGGAGGCGGGGATACAAGGCCGGGGGACGACCACCACCGCCACCGCCGGGCGATGGGGGCGCCGAGCAGTAGAGGATCAAGGTCACATCGGCGCCTTCAGACTCCACGACCGTGGCACTCGTGCACATGTTCTGCATCGCAGTCACCGTCTGAGGACCATGGATATCGGGCCCACTCAGCGTGACTTGGCCGATGGCGTTTGTGTAGCCGAAGTATGGCGTATCCGATTCAAGCCCCAGATAGACCAGCGCCCCCGCTTGGGGAATCATTTGGCCCATCAGCACCCCGTACACGGTGACGTTGACGGATCCCTCCACATCACCACCATGGGAGCCGCCATTGATGAACGCAGGGTCGAAATAGGTGAACGCCATCGGCAACACTTGGGATTCACCCCCAACGCTGATGGTCACATCCACGGTTCCCGGCAGGTTGGGCGGCGTGCGCAGGCTGACCGTATTGTCATTGATCACTCGGACGTCGCTGGCAGCCCCCTGACCGACTTGAACGTTCACGGGACCTGCGCTGAAACCGGTCCCCGTCAACACGACATAGGTCCCACCGGCCTGCGCCCCGCGATTGGGATGGAGTCCGTTGAGTCGTAATGGAGCCTCATAGGTGAATGCATTGGCCAAGCGGGCCCGCTCTAGCCCCCGCTCAACCCGCAACTCCACGGGACCGCCTGCGCCTGGAGGCGTGGTGAAGATGAGGGCATTGCCATCCTGGGTGATCCCTTCGAGCTCCTGGCCTCCGAGCCATGCTCGCAGCCCCTCACCAAATCCAACACCCTCAACACGGACTTCGGTACCGCCCTCGACGGGCCCCCGACGGGGGTTGAGATTATGGACCGCTAGGGGTGTTACATACTGAAAGGCACCGGCGCGCTCGGCAAAGCCGGCCGCCGTCTCCACCCGCAGGTCAACAGTTCCTTCGCTACCCTGCGGGGTCGTCACGAGAAGGCGGTCGCCATCGACCACCAAGTCGGTGGCCTCAACACCACCGAGGAGGACTCGCTGGGGGTCGTCGGTCACCCCGCTGCCGTAGATCGCGAGGCGGGTGCCGCCCTGAACGGGGCCCCGATCCGGCGCCGACCCGTGGATGGCGAGTGCATCACCAGCGGCTGTGTAGACGAAGGCTGCGGGCCGCTCATAGGCTCCTGTCGCATCGGTGGCAGTGACCGCGACCGGTCCAACTTCGGCACCGGCCGGCACCGTGCATTCCAAGCGACCGGCATCGATGACCTGCAGATCACCACATTCATTGGCGCCAACCTGCACGGTCACCCCGTCGTGAAATCCTTCACCGAGAATTGTGACCGTATAGCCACCGGCAAGATCACCACCACTGGGCTGAGCTTCGTTCACTCGGAGCGGGGCGTAGTAACGGAAGGCCAGGGGCAGCACCTTGCGTCCGAAGGCGTTGATCACCTCCACGTCAACTTCACCGGGGCTCGCGGCCGGCGGCACGATACCGGTCATTTCGTTGGCATCGATTCGCTGGATCCCGCGCACCGCTGCGCCACCGATGAGCACCGCTGTCTCATCGCTAAACCCATCGCCAAGAAGACGGACTTCACTGCCGCCAAGGTAGCTCCCCGAGCCCGGCTCTACGGAGTGAAGCTCAAGAGGGTCGTAATAGGTAAATGCGCCCTCGACCGTCGCACTGCCGAGACTGTTTTGCACCACGATATCCGCTGGACCTGGGGTCCCCGGCGGGGTGCGGAAGGTGATAATTCGCTCGTTGGTCAGCAGCATATCTAAGCCCTGCTCGCCACCGACGAGGACGATGCTATCCGGTGCGAAGCCCGTGCCGCGGACTCGGACTCGCGTCCCCCCCATGGCCGAACCAGACACCGGCGAGACCTCTTGAATTTGCACCGGGCCGGGACCGGCATCCTCTGGTGTGGCCGGACCCGCATCTGGGATGAGTACGGAACCCGCATCCTCCACAGGGATCTCAACCCCAGCATCTGTGCCCCCTGGGCCCGAATCCGGGCACGCGGCGAGCAGTGCGATTAAAGGAAGAAAAGAAAGGCTGCGTGCCGACATCGGCCCTCCGCGCCCGCTCGCGAGCGGAACTAATGGCTGTGGGAGCAACCTAGCACCTCCGTGAGGTGCCGGCAAAGGCCCTCCGCTTGGCAATGGTCCGGCGACGGGGCAAGGGGAAGAACAGGAGCCAATCGATGCATGAAAAATGGATTCGAGAAGCCCTCGCCGATCCAAGCCTTGTGGACGGCGAAGGCCCCCACCGAAACGCGGTCCTAGACACCCTCGCCGAACTGGACGCAGGTCGACTCCGAGTGGCCAGCGATGACACCGGCGAATGGGTCGTGAACGACTGGGTTCAGGGGGCGATCAATCTCTACTTTCGCGTCGCGCCCATGGCTCGAATCGAGGCTGGAGAGATGAGCTGGTTTGATAAGATCCCGCCCCGGACCGACCACGCCGATCGTGGCTTACGGGCCGTCCCCCTTTCCCTGGTTCGCTACGGTGCCTTCGTCGAGCCCGGGGCCGTTCTGATGCCTTGCCTGGTCAATATCGGTGCTCGGGTCGGTTCGGGATCCATGATCGACACCTGGGCGACCGTGGGCTCCTGTGCTCAGGTGGGACGGGATGTTCATGTGGCCGGCGGGGTGGGCATCGGCGGGGTCCTTGAGCCCCCTGGGGCTCGTCCTGTGATCATCGAGGATGGCTGCTTTCTAGGCTCTAGATGCATCGTCGTGGAAGGGGTTCACGTGGGCAAGGAAGCGGTGATCGGCGCTGGTGTGGTTCTGACGGCCTCTACGCCCATCATCGACGTCCGTGGTCCCGAAGCCCAAACCTTGAAAGGCCATGTCCCCCCCCGAAGTGTCGTCATCCCCGGCATCAGGGAGCGGGACTTCCCCGCCGGCCGCTACGGTCTCCCCTGTGCCCTGATCGTTGGCGAGCGCAAGGCATCGACCGACCGAAAAACCAGCCTCAATGCGGCCCTCCGGGACCATGACGTGGCCGTCTGATGAGTCTTTCCCCCCTCGAGCAAACCCTGCTCCAACTCCTTGAGATCGAATCACCCACCGGCGGTGAAGGCCCGATCACCGATTGGATCGAAGCCCAACTCACCGGCTGGGGCTGGCAGGTGGATCGACTCGGCCACGCCCTGTCGGCCCGGCGCCCCCAAGGCAGTGGCGGCGTGCCCGTGGGTTTGTTTGGCCATACCGACGTGGTCACAGACCTTGAGATGGCCCCCATCAAGGTCGAAGTTGATGAAATCCATGGGCCTGGAGCCAGCGACATGAAGGGGGGTCTGGCCGTCATGCTGCAATTGGCGAAGACCCTTCAAAATACCAGTCTTGCGAAGGAGCCCACCTTGGTCTTCTACGATAAAGAAGAAGGCCCGCTGGCAGACAATGGCCTAGGACCACTCCTCGCAGCCCAGCCACAGTTACACGAACTGGCCCTCGGGCTTTGCCTCGAACCAACAGATGGACAGTTGCATCTTGGCTGCGTCGGCTCCCTGCACGTGGAGGTGACCGTACACGGCAAAGCAGGCCACTCCGCCCGTCCCTGGCAAGGCGTGAATGCCATCACGACCGCCGGCGAACTGCTGCACCGTTTCCACCAGTGGCAGCCCCGGGCGACCGAGATCCAGGGACTGACCTTTCACGATACGGTCACGGTCACCACCATTCGCGGTGGGCAGAGCCGAAACTCCGTCCCTGCTGCCTGTACCTTTAACGTCAACCTCCGCTTCGTGCCTGGCCGGACGACGGCCGAGGCCTTGGCCGATTTGACAGACTTTGTGGGCGAGGATGCGAGCCTCAAGGTCATCGATGCCAGCGGGGGTGCTGACGTGGTCTTGGACCACCCCCTCGTCCAGGATCTGCTCAAAACAGAGCGCCTGGAGGTAGCCGCCAAACAGGCCTGGACCGATGTGGCTCAATTGCAAACCGTTGGGGTCCCTGGAATCAACTACGGCCCCGGCGCCACAGGCTGGGCCCATCAAGCAGGTGAGCGACTCGAGCGTACTCGATTGCAAGAGGCCTACGATGTCCTGGAGCGATGGCTGCGCGGCTGAGTTTCATCCTGATCGTCCTCGCCGCCGGCTGTACGGAGGCGAAGATGCCTCCCGTCACAAAACACCGGGTCATTAGCCTGTCGCCCGCTGCCACCTCCGTGGTCATCGCCTTGGGGGCCCAGGATCAGCTTGCGGGCATTTCCACCTTCTGCCCTGAAGTACCAAACCATCCAGACCTGCCGCGACTGGGTGGCCTCATCGATCCTAATCTGGAGGCGATCGCACTGCTCCAGCCCAGTCTCGTCGTTCTCACCTCCGGTGGAAAGGCAACAGCCCACCGCCTTCAACAACTGGGTATCGACAGCCTCCAACTGGCCGAAGGGGACCTCGGGGGCGTCATCGACAACTACCGGGTCCTGGGCGCTGCCTTGAATCGCCCGGAAGCGAGCATCCGCTTAAGGACGGAGTTAGAGAACCTCTTCGCAAAGCAGCCACAAAAGCGCGGAAAGCGAACCCTTCTGGTCTTTGCCCATGAGGGTGAGCGCTATTGGGTCGCCACCCCGAAGGGCTGGCTGGGCCAGTTAGCCCAGCGGATGGGCCTGCGGGTGGTGCCACCGGGCCAGAAAGGTTTCCAGGCGCTGAGCGCAGAAGCCATCGTCGATCTGGCCCCGGAGCAAATCCTCGAACTCCGAGGACAGGCACCGGGTGGCGCTTCTTTGTCCGACTTGCGGGCCCGCTGGGCCCGCTTTCCCAGCCTCGCCCAACTCAAGGACATTCATCTCATCGAGGATGAGGAACTGCTCCAGCCGGGCGCCAGCTTGTTTCGAACAGCGCAAGCCCTTCTCCCCTTTGGCGGGAAGCCATGAGTATCCAGGTCATCGACCTGGCCGTGGGCCGGGGAGCTTCGCCGACTTTAACCCAACTCAACTTTGAACTGCCGGCCGGGGAGTTGGTTGGATTGATCGGCCCCAACGGCGCCGGCAAGACCAGCCTCTTGCGTGCGCTGGCCGGACTGGATGCTCCCCATGCCGGCCAGTTACCGGCCATCAGCCTCGAGCCGCCGCAACTGCGCCGACAGTCCCTTGCCTTTTTACCCCAGCTCGCGCCGCCCGCGCCGGCCTATTCGGTGCGAGAGTTCGTGCTGATGGCCAGTGATGAGCCCTTGCGATGGCAGGCCCAATCGACGGCCATCGAGCGGGCAGATGATGCCCTGCTCGCGACGGACCTCAGCGCCCTTGCGCACCGCCCATGCGATCGCCTCAGTGGTGGTGAATACCGTCGGACTCTACTGGCGGCGACCCTTGCTCAAGGGGCTAGCTTGTTGCTCTTGGATGAGCCCTGTGCTGGCCTCGACCTCCCCCACGCTGCCCTCGTGATGAGCCACCTGCGGACTTGGTTGACGGGCGCCAAAAACCGGCGAGTGCTCGTGGCCATGCACGACCTCAACTTGACGGCGCAATTTTGCGACCAAGTGCTCCTCCTTGGCGAGGGTGAACTCCTAGGTCAGGACAGGCCCAACGCCGTCCTCACACCGAACCTGCTGGATCGAGCCTTTGGACCGGGCTTGAGTTGCTTCGAACATCCAGAATCGGGCCAGCGAGTGATTCTCGCGAAGGGCGAACGATGAAAGCCTGGGTGATCGTCCTCGCCGTGCTCCTCTTTGCCAGCGCCGCAGCCCTGTTGGTTGGCCCTGTCAGTCTGGAACACGAACACGCCGCCTGGGTCGTGCTCCAACTGCGACTTCCCCGACTCCTCTTGGCCCTCAGCGCCGGGGCGAGCCTGGCAGCCTGCGGGATGGTGATGCAATCGCTGCTGCGAAACCCCCTCGCTTCTCCCTACACCCTGGGGCTTGGCTCGGCCTCAGCCCTGGGCGCGGCCCTGGGTCTGCTCATCCTGCCCGTGCTGCCCAGCCGCCACGGTCTCCTCTGGCTGGCCGTCGTTCCCGGCCTGCTTCTCGCTTACCGCTTTTGGTCCTATGGCCGCCTCGCCTCCAGCCTGACCCTGATCGCATCCCTTCTCGGCAGCTACGCGCTCTGGCTCCAAGGCCTCATCGAGCCGACCGGCCTGGGGGCTTTGATCGGCGCCTGCACCGTGGCGTTGATCCTCGAAGCCCTCGATCGCAGCGGCCAAGTCCCCGGTGATGGCTTGCTACTGGCCGGAGTCGCCATGGGGCTCAGCTGCGGTGCGGGGGTGATGCTTCTCCACTATCTGGTCGATCAAAGTACCAGCGCATCGATGCTGCGCTGGACCATGGGTAGTTTGGCCGTGGTCGGGGCGGATAAAGCCCTCCTGATGGGCGGCGTGCTGCTGGCCAGCCTCCCCCTCTTTTTGGTCGCACTCCCAGGCTTGAACCACCTGCAACTAGGCGAAGCGATCGCTGCCTCACGGGGCGTGGATGTCTCCCGGTTTCGCCGAGACCTCCTCTTTTTTACGGCGCTCTGGACAGGGCTGGTCGTCGCCCTGGTGGGCCCCCTCGGCTTCATCGGGATCCTCGCCCCCCATGGCGCCCGCCTGCTCTGTGGCGAAGACCAACGCCGAACGGGCCCCCTGGCCCTCCTCCTCGGTGCCGCGCTGCTGGCCGCTTGCGACGCCCTAGGAAGAGGGCTCCTGGGCAATATGGAACTACCCGTCGGCGTCGTTACCGCCCTCCTGGGCGGCCCTTGCTTTCTCTTCTTACTGCTGCGCCGCCGGCGCTAAGCGTTACTTCTTCTTACCCCGCTGGTAACGCATCTTGTCGGCCAGCAAGCGGAACTCGTAGACCAGCCGGGTATAGTCCCGGTTGCCCTTGTCGCTCTCGATGATCTGCTCGACCGTCGAAAGGCCCTTCGAGCCGCCCAAGCGCCAGAGGGCCCAGAACTTCGCGAAGCGGCTCTCATTGGTCTTATCAACCTCAGAGCTCAGGGTTTTGAGCAACTGATCTCGACTGCCCTCATCCTTAAGGTAGGCCAGTTCGTAGGCGGCTTTTTCCCGGATCAACGGGTCATCGCTGCTCAGCAGCTTACGGTAACAGACAGCATCGGCCTGGCACTTGTCATAGACTCGAACCTTGCGCAGATGGCCCTCCATCATCATCCGGACTTTCCCATTGGTTTCAGCCTTCACCATCTTCTCAAGTTCAGCGGCCACTCGACCGTCGCCGGCCCGGGTTGCATTTTCGATGGTGAACCGGCGGATTTCGACCTCACTCTTGTCGCAGTGCTTGGCATCGTAACCCATGCGCTTGCAGTCCCGACGATACTCATTGCGCTCCCCTTGGCGCAGCAATGAAAGGGCTGCTTGTCGGTCGCCAATGCGTGCGATGGAACGACCGAAGTACTCGCGGACCGTCAGGTTATTGAGTTGCTTCATAATGGTTTTGATGGCGAAGGACTCGCCGGTCCGCCCCATGGCTTCCACCAGTTTAAAAACCATCGTTTGATTGGCTTTGGGGCTGATGACCTTGTCAAACATCCCCACCTGAGCCTCGGTCAGGCCGATATCGGATAGAACTTCGCCCACCTTTGAGCGAAGGACCCAACACACTTTCTCTTTTGCATCTTGGCACAGCTTGGAGCCCTGAATGAGCCCATTGGCCACCTTGTTCTTGCCTTCGAAGGTGTTCGCCAACTTCTCCACCACGACCGGATGCATACGCATCTGGTACAAAGAGAAGCTCGCCTCAGGGTAAAAGGAGACTCCACGCTCCTTGAAGAGGTAGGTGATCAGTGTATCTGCCGAACTGGGGTCTCTCAGGTCACCAAGGGCCATGATGGCATTCTTGATAATGAAGTTGTTGTCATGGTCCTCAATGATATCGAGTAGGACCTTCGTCCCCTTCTTATCTTGCAACATTCCAACCACACGAATGGCGACCAATGCGGTCTGGGCGTTGCCGGAATTCACGTAAGGAGTCACTTCATCGATCGTCCCGGCGGGAAGCTTCTCTCCCTTGCGGAGCAACTGCTTCAGTCCCGTCAAAATCGAACGATTCGCTGCGTTGAGCGCTTCTTCTCTCGAGGTCGCCGGCACCAGACCGCCGGGGTCGAGTCCCTTGAGTAGCGCAGGGACGACTTCCATACCCCAGCCATCGGTCAACACAGCCGCCAGGGCCGCTCGATGGGGACCAGGATTTTCAAAGGCCGCGAGCATATCCTCTTTGGCCCCGGGCACTTTTTGAACCAAAAAGACCAGGTTACGAAGGGACTCTGCCGCCTTGGCTCGCTCCCTCTCGTCGGCACTGTTCAGTGCCTCTAATGCAACCTTTTCGGGGGCTGGCTCCTCGGGAGCACAGGCTCCCAGTGCCAACAGAAGAGTCAAACTGGCCAGGGCAAGACGCATCAGAGTAGCTCCAGAAAACCGCGGGAAACTGCTACTCCTAATGTCCGGTGCGCGCAACCGCCCGTCGACGGAGCGAGGGCAAGATTCGAAACAGGCCCAGGACTTGGGCAAGGAGTGCCAACGCGGGCAGAAGGGCCCACAAGCTCAATCGATAGCTCAACTCGGGGGGGATTCCCGGATTCCAAAAGGCGTAGACCATGGCCAGAATGACGAACAAGATGACCATCTGACGCAGCAGGGTCGCCGTGTCCTGAATTCGGTGGCGCAGGTTTCGTTCGAAGCCGATGAATGCGATCTCCGCGAGGACAAGCAGGAGCAATAGAATGCCGCCGGTTTCAATGCCGGGGACGGCCTGTTGAAAGCCTGGGGTGGTCACCACGTACCAGGGCAGGAAGAGGGTGACGAAGGTGGCACAGGAGACGACCAACATGCGCACAGACTGACTGTCCAGCCGAGCGAGCAGACCTTCAAGGTCCTGGACCGCCTGATCCAATTCCTGAACACCGGTCCGGGGCAACCGCAGCGGCGCTTGCAGGGGCGTCCTTGGGTCGGCCGGCGTCACCTCCGCGGTCAGATCAAAGTCGAGTTGTGCCTCGCCGCCGCCCGGTTGGGTGGCCTCCAAGGTCACATCCTCCGCGTCCCCGCCGGCCGTGTCCATCTCCAGGATCGGCCGGACGTCTGTCACTTCCTCATCGTCGATCACGTGACTTCAGTCCAATGATGGTGGATCTGCGCGTCGAAGAGATCGCCGCGGACCACGCCAAGGTACGAACCCGCAGCCCGGAGCAACTCCCGATCAAAGCGCCGGGGGAGGCCTTGCAGTTGGTCGACCACATCAAGCCAGGCGGAAACATCTCGACTCAGAGCACAAGCGGCCAGAGCAGCCTAACCCTGCTCTGCGTTCTCAGTGATCCGGGCTAATGCAGCGAGGGCCACCGCCCGATCGCCGGGGGCGCCGGCGGCCTGAGCGGCCTCGAGGAGTTCCATCGCCCGTTGCGCCACATCATCATCCCGGCGGCGACGGTCGACCATCAGGCCGATGCGCTGGGCCTGGCGGCGCAAGCGCAAAAGCCCCCGTTCGCTGCAGTTTTTGAGCAAGGGTGCCAATAAGGCCCTGGCCTCATCACCTTCCTCCTCAGCGTCTTTGAGTTGAATCCAGAGCAACTGGAGTCGAAGCTGAAACAACTCGCTTTTGAGGCCTTCGGCCAGTCGAGCACCATTCTCAAGCATCCCATGCGCTTCTTCCACCCGACCGGCGGCCAACACCAAGGCAACGTGGTCGACCAGAACCTCGAGTCGAAGTGCGGAAGAGTTGGCCGCAGGTAGTTTTTTCTCCGCAGCCTCAAGAATTTCCATGGCGAGGCTACTGGCCCCTTGGCGAAAGGCGAGCCGGGCGGTCAGCAAATCACGCTGAACCTGATGAACAGGCTGCAGATCAAACTCACCCATGCGCTCAAGACAACGGCCAGTCCGCCTGGTGAATCCAAGGGACTCCGCGGCCTCGGCTTGCGTCAGCCAGACAAAGGCTTGCAACTCCGGCGGCGTCTGCGGGCTCAGGGCATCTCCTGCTTCCCGAGCGACTTCGCTGGCCCCTTTGAGATCATCCTGCTCAAGTAGCAGTTGGGCCCGTAGGGCGAGGCGCTCAGGATGAGCTTCCGGAGCCCCCTCTAAGACCGCCAAAGCCTGCTTCACGTTGCCATCTTGCAGCCACAGACGCTCCGCTTGGAGCGAGACCTCAAGATCGCCACTCAGGGTTGGTTGCTGGATGGGCAGCCGATCAACGTCCAAGTTGGGCATCAGTTCTGGTGTTGGACTCTCGGCCGATGCCAACATCAGATGTCGGGCCAATTGGGACCGCAGCACGGGATGCCGGCCATCGACCCGCGACGCCAACCAGTCGGCGACCCGCTGGTGCAGGGTCTGCCGTAGGACCTGGGGGAGCATCTTTGCGGCCACCTCAGTCACCATCGTGTTGACGATCTGGTAGGCTTTGGTCTCAGGAAGACTCTTGTCTTGATAGCGCCTCAACCAGCCCTGCTCGATAAGGTATTCAAGGGCGGCAGCCACCTCAACGGCATCGCCGATGGCAATACGCTCCGCAACGGGATGCCAAAAGACCCGACCCACCGCTGCACAGCGCTGCAGTAAATACCTGGGCGTCCGCGGGAGTTGGTCGATCCGGGCTTGGAGTAACTCCCGTAGTGAGCCTGGCAGGCTCGCCTCCAACTGCCGGCCCCCGTCTAACTCCCATCGGCCCGACTCCGATCGCTGGATCACCCCCTCATGGCGCCAGGCATCAACCAACTCAACGAGGTGGGCTGGCGTTCCCCCGCTCATATCGGAAAGTTGGGCGAGCAGTTCATCGCTACACTGCCCCAGATTGACCTCGATCCAATCGAGAAAGCCATCGCCGGACAATGGCCCGAGCTCCAAGACCTGGCTCACCTCTAAATCGGTAATTCCAGCATCTTCAAAGCTCGGCGTCGGCAGGGACGACAGCAGAATAAAACCGGTACCAGATGTCTCTGCCCACATCTGGAGCCAGGCGATCGAAGCGATATCAAGTTGGTGCGCCTCTTCGACGATGATGTTCCCGACGGCCATTCTTTTCGTCTCAAGGAGCGCCTTCCATGCTTCCAGTCCAGCGCTTTGGTCCATGGTCCCCACCGCGCCCGGTAGCCCATGAAGTCTGGCCAAGGGGTCGGCCAAATGGGCGTGCTCGCCCAACCAATAGGTCAGGCTAGCCGTGTCCGGTATCAGATGGACATCACCGCTAATTTCGGCGGCGAGCAACTGGACCGGTAAGGAGAGGGGAGCCGTCGCGATGATCGGATCCAAACGGAGGTGATGGTACGTATCACTCAACCCCTCACAAAACACTTCGAGTAAATGCCCGCGCCCAAAACCACGCTGCCCCTCCAAGATGACCACTTGGCGACGGGCCTTTCCCTCTTCGTAGAAGGCCTGGAGAGCGGCGAGTTCACGATCTCGACCGACGAGGCGCTCCCGGTCGCTGTGTCGTGACGACTCAAAGCGATCCCGAATCCCTAAGACGAGAAATGATGGCTCCGGTCGATCCCGACCCTTGAGTCGCAATTCTCCAACGGGGGCCAAATCGAAACGGCGGCTCACCTGCTTAGCGGTGGTTTCCCCCACCATGACCTGCCCGGCGCCAGCGGCACTTTCGAGGCGGGCGGCCACGTTGACGGTGTCCCCAATCACCGTAAACTCTGAAGCCCGGCCTAGGGGCCCAGCGATCACCTCACCGGTGTTGATGCCAACACGCATCTGCAAATCGAGGCCCATCTGCCCACCGATTTCGGCGACGACCGTATGAATCGCAAGACCACATAAGACCGCTCGCTCTGCGTCATCCCCACTGGCTTTGGGCACACCAAAGAGGGCCATGATGGCGTCACCGATGATCTTATCAACGCTCCCTCCATGGGACTCCACCAACTTGCTTAAACGACCAAACAACTGGTTCATCAGTCGCTGAACAATCTCAGCGTCCATACCCTCGGCCATGTTGGTGAATGACTTCACGTCGGCGAAAAGGACGGTACACCAGCGGCGCTCGACCTGGGAGGAGGTCACCACACTCAGACCGCAATGGTGGCAGTAATTGGCCTCGGCCAAGAGGACTGTCTGGCAGTTCGTACAGACTCTTTCCGTCATGATCCTTCAATACGACGACTCAGCCTGTAACACCAAACTTCGTGCGCCGCGCCCGCGAGGGATACAGGGCGCTTGAACCGGCGGCGGGGCTCCTGTACAGCCGCCCCCGCCCTGCAGGAGTCGTTCATGAGTACTCTGAACACCTTAGTTGCCAAGATTATGGTCATTGGCATCATTCTGGCCTTTATTATCAACTTTGGTCCCCAAGCCGGTACGGCCTGTCAGCCGAACCAAGGGCCAGCGATCGTGGTCAACGGCGAGGAGGTCAGCGCACAGGAATACAGTCGCGCCTACACCCAGCAACTTCGCCAACGCACGCAACAGAGCCGGGGCGAGTTCACCATTGAGCAAGCTCAAGCTGAAGGCTTTCCTAAAAAAGTCGCAGATCTTCTCGTTGAGACTCGCCTCCTTGCGGCCGAAGCGAAACGGCGAGGCCTTGAAGTCGGCGATGTCGAACTCCGTGATGAGTTGAAGAGGATCTTCGACGGCGTGATGCCAGAGGGAGCCTGGGACCAAGAAGAATACGAGCTGCGGGTGAGGAGCACCGACATGTCGGTGCCAGAGTTTGAAAGCAGCCTACGGCGTCAACTCAGTGCCCAGAAAGTCACGGATGCCCTCATGTGGGCTGCAGAACCGACTCAAGCCGAACTCAAAGACGCTTACCAACTGAATGAGAATCGGGCCCGCTTCCAGATGGTCTTGGTCAAACTGGCTGCCTTTGAAAGTAAGATCGAACAGCCCGATGCCGATGCGGTCCAGGCCTGGGCCGAAGCGAATGGGGACAAGATTCAAGAGGCTTACGATGGGGACGAGGCCCGCTGGACCCAAAGTGAAGAGGTCAAAGCTCGGCACATCCTGGCCAAGGTCTCAAAGGGTGCGGACCTAGATGAGAAGAAGAAGGCAAAGGCAAAAATTGAAGCGGTGATCGGCAAGCTCAAAGACGGCGCCGACTTTGTCGAATTGGCGAAAACAGAAAGCGAAGGCCCCAGCGCCAGCAAGGGCGGCGATCTGGGATGGTTCGGTCGTGGTGCCATGGTCAAACCCTTCGAAGAGGCGGCTTTTGCCCTGGAGCCTGGTGGCTTGAGCGGCGTGGTTGAAAGCTCCTTTGGGTTTCACGTCATCAAAGTCGAAGAAAAGAAGGCTGCTGGGAAAACCCCTCTCAAAGATGCCCGCAGCGAGTTGGCCAAAGAGCTGATGACGAAGGCACAAACGAGCGCCCTTGCGCGGGCTGAAGCCGACCGAATTCAGGCCCTCAATACCGCGGAAGGCTTCGAAGGCCTGGAGAAGACATTCACCGGCACAGCCACCGAAACCAACCCGATGGAACTGAAGGCTTCCGATAGCAATTGGCTCCGATTGGACAGCCGAAGCGTTCCAGGCCTGGGCAGTTCCCCGGGCTTGGCCCACCGGCTGCTCCAGCAAAAAGACAAGGGCCCATGCCCTCGGGTCTACTCCACCGAAGAGGGCTTTCTCGTCTGCCAGTTGACCGACCGCAAAGAGGCAGACGATGCCGGCTTCGCTGGGGCCGTCGAGAACCTTCGCTTTGGGCTGAAGTACCCCCGACAGAGTCGGCTGCGCCAGGAGCTGGTTCAGCGCCTACGACGAGACGCAGAAGTCGAAATCAACTGGGAGATCGTCCGGGTTCCGGGGAGCCGGGGCTAAGCTGCAATCAGAGGCTTAACCTCAGCACCAACTTCGCGTTAAGGAGTGGCTGATGAATGCCACGCTCCTCCTCCTTATTCTCCTGGGTGAAACGGACCCTTTCGCCAAGGTCTGGGCCCATCTCGACAAGGCAGAATTTGCGGAGGCTCAAGCCGTTGCGGTCGCTCTGGCTGCCGCTCCCGATGCCCCACCGGCGCAACAACAAAAGGCTCTAGAGTTAGCCCTCACTGCCGCCTGTAACATCGGCCAGGGGCCCTGCCTTGAAGGCGCCCAGCGCCTGGTCGACTGGAATCCGTCCTGGCGCCCCGATAGCCGGGCGCAACCGGCCTTGATCGCCGCGGCAAGACAGGCCCGACTCAGTCAGTCCCAGCGCTTGGATGCCCTTGAGGCCGTCCCTTGGCACAAGACAAAAGGGTGGTGCAGTCCCCCCGGCACCCAACAAATGATCAAAGGGGTTAACCAGGCCAGCGTCTTGGCCTTGGAGCGCTTGGCCACCCCGTGTGTCACCGCCAGTGAGCGTACGGGCTTCCTTTTGGCACTCGACGCAAACTTTGCCCCCCTCGCCGCCTACGGAAGCCCTGCTTCACCCCGCCCGCTGGCCCCCCCCCGAGAGCAGGCTTCTCGGGGCTTGATCTTTGCGGCGGCCGGCGCACTCCTCGCAGGGCTCACCGTCGCCGTATACTTTTTTAGGACCCCCCCCACCGGCGCCCTCGATGTGCGCCTTGAGGTCAGCCCATGAGAAGCCTCCTATGCTTGCTGCTGGCTGGTTGTGGTCCAGCGACAGCATCTCTAACCGTCGGCCTCCCTCTCCAGGTGACCTCAGGGGCTGACCGCATCCAACTCAGCGTCTTTGAGTCGCAGACCTGCGAGGGGCTATCACTCCCGCTGGACGGGAGCATCGAGGCCTCTTCTCAACAAGAATTCAGCAGAGGGGCACTGTCCGACACAACGGGCCAGTCAGCTATTCTCAGTCTAGAGAACGTCCCTGCAGAGACGGAATTAACGCTAACTGCGGAGGTCTTTGGCCAGGGTGGCTCCTTGCAATTCCAAGGCTGTGAAGAAGGCCTGATGGTTGCATCTGAGGAGCGCAAACCCGTTGTACTGCGCCTTCACTGAGCCCCTGAGAAAGACAAAGAAAAAAAGAAAAACCGCGAACCTAGATTCGCGGTTTGGTGGGCAGGACAGGATTTGAACCTGCGACCCTCGGCTTCGGAGGCCGATGCTCTATCCAGCTGAGCTACCCGCCCGGGCGAGGCCGCATGTAGCGAATGGGCCCGGGCCTGAAAAGCAGGAAAGGCGCCAATCGGCGCCTTTCTCCGTGGTGGAGGTGAGGGGAGTCGAACCCCTGACCCCTTGAATGCCATTCAAGTACTCTACCAACTGAGCTACACCCCCACGGGGCGGGCTCCCTTAAAAGAGGCCTCCCACTGGGGTCAAGTCCTTTGAATCTTATGACCTTTGAGGCTAACTGAAGCCATGGTGTCATCATACCGAGATAAGCACGGTCGAAGTCTCGAATACCTGAGGGTATCCGTCACAGATCGGTGCAACTTTCGTTGCCCCTACTGTCGACCAGAAACCGGTGAACTGTATGACCCCCCAGCGGATCATTTAAAGGCCAGCGAAATTGCCCGGGTGGTAAAAACCAGTACTCAACTCGGTGTTCGGGCCGTTCGCTTTACGGGGGGTGAGCCCCTGCTCCGTCGGGACCTTCCTGAGATCATCGCCGCAGTTCA
>PBND01000022.1 GCA_002722845.1 Myxococcales bacterium
ACCGAGTACAACCGCCGGGTTCGGGAACTGACCCGTCGGGCTGCCCAAGCCGCACAACCCCGCTACTAGTTCGCGAGCCGGCACCGTGGAGATCCACAGATTCCGTGGTGAGCCCCGGGATGTGGGGCGAGCGCACGGTCAGCGCTTTCAGCAGCCGATACGCGAGCTCGCCGCGTTGCGGGGCCGTCTGGCCATGGACCGCATGGGCCTGGAAAGCCGGACAGAGCTCGTGCTCCTTGCGAACCAGCATGTTGATGTCCTCGCGCGAGCAGACCGGGATCTCTACCTTGAGTTCATCGGACTGTGCGAGGGCTCCGGGGTCAGCCCGGCCGACATGGTCATCCTGAACAACTACACCGATCTTCGGGATTTGACTCGCGAAGGCTTGTTTCCCGATGGGGATGCCGGCTGCTCTGCGATCTTCCTGCCAGGGGATCCTCCAGTTCTGGGTCAGACATGGGACATGCACGCCTCGGCCCAGAGCTACGTAGAGGTCATGGAGTTCGCCGTTGATTCGGCCCCCCGTTGCCTTGTGTTTTCGCTGACGGGCTGTTTCGGCATGGCCGGCGTCAACGAGGACGGCGTGGCGGTCACGATCAACAACCTCAATACCCTCGGTGCTCGCCCCGGCGTGCTTTGGCCGGCCCTGGTCCGTATGATGTTGCGGGCCTCCACCGCGGGGGAAGCAGTGGAGATCCTTCGGCAGGTGGGCGTGGGGAGCGGGCATCATTATCAAGTGGCCGATCGACACAGTTTCTACGGGGTGGAAGCTCTGCCCCAGCAACAGGAAACCATCGCCCGCTGGACCGCCTTTGGCGACGAGCCCATGACCTTGACCACGCCGGCCGGCGCGTTTCACACCAACCATTGCCTCGCTCCCACGAATGCGGAGACGGAGCGTATTCCGAGCGTCAGCACCACCCATCGACGCTGGCGAGCGCTGGAAGCGCGTTTCCGCAGTGAGGTTGATCCCCGTCCCATCTCCCTGTGGCAACTGCTGGGCGATCGGCAGATCAGCATGCCAGCGGACCCGAATGAACCCCACAAGAGTGCGACCTGTGGCGGATTGGTGGTCGACTGGTCCGGTGAGCTACCGGAACTTTGGGTCTGTCGGGGGCCGATGACCCATGCAGATGAGGTCCGGGCTCGGTTCTCGGAGCCTGGCTCGGCTTAAGACAGTCGCCGCTGCAATAGGTCGAGCCCCCGGGCCAGTTCTTCGCTTGTCACATTGAGGGCCGGCACGATGGAGAGACCCGTGCGGCGTTGTTTGACGACCAATCCGGCCGCAGCCAACTCCTCGGTGAACTCTTGGGGGGCGTCGCAGGGGACGAAAGCCTGCAGACCGCAGGACGTCGCACCGGGCAGGCCCGCCATGGCCTCGGCGAGCTGATCGCTGCGCTGCTGGAGGTCTTCCCGCAAGCGATAGGCCCCCCGAAGGTGGTGATTACACCGGATCATACTCAGTTCATCACCATCCCAAGTACTGATGAGTTGCAGTGGTTTTTCGACCCAGGCCTCGTCGGCGCAAAAGACCAGGCCAAGCTGGCCTCCGGTGTACCACCAGACCTGGCTGGGCTGGAGCGGGGTGGCATCGCTAAGGAAGCAGTGCTGCGCCGAGCCGCGAAAGCCACCGGTGCTGGTCTCGACAACGCAAACCTTGAGGCCGGCCTGGCGTCGGGACTCGAGCCCTTCGAGGTAAGCGTCGCTAAGTTGGAGGCCGCTTTCCTCGCCAAAGATTTCGCAGACGAGGGCCAGGACTTTGCCTTCGTGGGCCTGGAGCGCTGTATCGAGCGCCTCTAAAGCCGCGGCGGTGCCCACCGCGGCTGGATGGGGAAGGCTGGGCCAATTAAAGTAACCCTCGCGCCCCCAACTGAGACTCCGGGCCGCAGCGGTGGTGTGACCCACGTAGGTGCCTTCGAGACTGAAGACCACCTGGCCTTCCCGGTGATTGTACTTGAGGGCGCGTAAGCCCTTGTCGACCATCTCGTCTCGGCCGCTGGTGTAGAGAACGTGGTCACAGCCGCGGGGGCGGAGGGCCTGGAGCGTTTCGGCGAAGCGAATGGTATCTGGGGTGCTGAAGTTACACAGACTGAGTTTATTCGAGATGGCACCGCCGAGACTGCCCCGGTTGGCTGCTGCGACCAACGTGGGCGGGCGCGGACCCAGGGGGCGCTGCAGCCCATGGGCTAGATCGATGCCATCGAAATCGCTGGTTTCTGGGATCTCGATCGCGCCGGGACGAAGGGGGATCCGGTAGTAGTCACTTTGGCCCTCCGGTTCGCCATATTGGCCATCCAGTCTTTGGACGAGGTGGGCGCCTACGCTCCGGTTGAGGGGCGCCATTTCCCGGGTCCCTCCCACTCGGTTGCGTCCGACCACCCAATCGAAACCCGCCTGATAGGCCGCATCGAGTTGGGCTGATTTGAGAACTCTTCCAAGGCCTTGCCCCCGGAAGCCCGCGCCCGCGAGCATCTCTAGGGAGTAGAAGCTCGTGCCTTGGCCCCAAGTCGGATCGCTGTTGCAGCCGTCGACGCCTGGAAAGCCCTCAAGCGCTGCGCCCATGGAGAAGGCAGCGAGTTCGCCGCCGGGCGCGAGGATGATGTGACCGATGAATCCCGGCAATTCAGCGAAGCCTGTCAGTCCGGCTGGTGTTTCCCGCCGGGCTGGCTCGTAAGCTTCGGCTTCGAGAACCATGACCTGGTCCATAAGCTCGTGAAGTCTTGGCAGGCTGAGTTCCTCAAGGCGGAAGCCGCCGGGGAGACCGCTTCGGGGCGGACGCCATGTCCCCCGGGCTTGCCAGGGGCTCGGTGCTAAGGTCGCTACGGCTTCGGCGAAGGCCGCCGGGTCGTTGAAGCCACCGACGTCGTCGATCATCTGCTGAAGACTCTCACGCAGGGCGGTCATCAGATCGGTCCACTGGGCCTCGGTCATGGCTGCGTTGAGGCGAAAGCGGAGGGTGTTTTGCCCGGCGATGTAGGTGAGGTAGCCCCGCCAAAACCGCTCGCTAAGCATTCGGTTAATCACGGCCCCTGACGGCAGGTCGATGGCCCAAGCAAGACCTCTTCCGCGGACTCTTGTAATCAATCCAGCGGGAAGGCTTGATGCCAAATCATCGAGCCCTCTCGATGCAAACTCGGCAATAGCCTCCGTGGGTGTCGCTTCAAAGATCTCAAGGTGGGCGAGCCCACGACGGGCGCTTGCCGCCTGGACTTCCCCGGGTTCCGGATCAGGCCAACGGCTCAGCACCACACCCAATTGGGCCTTCTTCGCCAGGCTGACGAGATCCGGTGCGTCCGCTTCCCCGTTTTCATCTTCGAGGGCCAGCGCTGCGTGCCAGAACAACTCGCCAGAAAGGCCCATGCCCGTTTGGACTTCGTCGACGATGAGGGGCACATCATGGCGACGGCAGAGGGCCAGCAGGCCGCTCAGAAACCGGGAGCTCAGGTGATTGTCGCCGCCCTCGCCTTGCATCGCTTCGATCAGCACTGCGAAGACCGATTCTGAGGCGAGGGTCGCCTCGGCCTTGAGGAGGATCGCAACCTCCTCCTCGAAAAGGGCAGCAGCCGATGGATCGAGCGTGCCGATAAAATCCTGCCAAAGGGCGGGCTGACTCGAGGCAGTGATCGGCTTCGTTCGCCAGGCTTCGACCCAGCCTTCCGGCATGGGCGGGATGATCTCCGGCTCGATCTGGCGGGGGTAGGCCAGCCAGCAGGCTTCGAAGCCGGCCAGTTCAAAGGGTTCTCTTTTGACCGGATTCCAAGTGCCGTGGAGGGGGAGGAGGGTCCGGCCGTGGAAGCTGCCTTTGAAGGCCAGGAGTTTGTGCCCACCACGCCCTTGGCGGCGGGCGATGTGCAATGCTTTCTCATTCGCCTCGGCCCCCGAGTTTGCGAAGGCGACGTGGTCGAAATGACCATGGGCTCGAATCTTGAGGGCGTTGGCGAAATCCTCGAGAGCATCCACGGTCTCGTCGGTGGGGTCGGGATTGGCAATGGGCTCGTCGCCGAAGCGCCCCAAGGCCATGCTCTCGAGGACGGCCGGCGGGTTGAGCCCCCACGCATGGGTCGCGATCTGAGAAGATGCGTCGAAGAAGACCAGTGGTTCCTGGTCGATGGACGCGAGCAGGGGGCCCGAGGAGCGACCATGGTCGATGACCGCCGGTTTGCGCTCGTTCAGCGGCGAAAAAGCCATGTCCCCGTAGTAACGTTGAAGCCACGCTTCTGAGCGCGGCATCGCCTTTGGGCTGTGGGGGCTCGTCACCGGGCGCAGTCGAAAAAGGCCCGGGCGCAGCTCGGCCAAGGCTTCGATTCGGCCCAGCAATCGGTCCAAATCCGCTGGGCTGGCCAACTCGGCTCGAGGGATCCGTGCGAGCCCTGCATTGTCCAGCAATCGCCCGGCCTCGGCCGATAGGCGATCCCACTGTAGAAGGAGGTCACCGCCTTGGGTTTCCACCAGTAGACCGTAGGCCTGACAGGCCTCGGCCAATTCCTGCTCAAGGATCAACGAGTCCATGACCCTGCTCCTAGGATGGCCCGGCTTCCATGGAGGCCCAACTGCCCGTTGTCCAGCCCCAAGCACAAAATCACGGGGGGCTGGTGCAGTCGCGCCGGGAACCTGTATGATGGTCCGGCTGGAGTTCCCCATGATACGTCGAGCCTTGCCACTTGTTTTGTTGTTGGGATGTGTGTCTGAACAGGTGGTCGTGCGCGAAAGGGCGGCCACCTGCGGCAACGGTGAAATCGAAGAGGGCGAGGCCTGTGATGACGGCAACAAGGAAAACACGGATCTGTGTACCAATGCCTGCACCTTTGGTCACTGCGGTGACGGGGTCACTCGGAGTGACGCACTTCCCGGCGACGAGCATTTTGAGATGTGCGACGACGGCAACGACGATGACAGCGACGCCTGCCTAACCCATTGCATCCTCAGTCGTTGCGGTGATGGCTTTTTGCGGATGGACCTCGCCGAAGGTGAGGACGGCTATGAAGCCTGCGACGACGGCAATGAAGATCATGGCGACGAATGTACCAACGATTGTCTCCCGGCTTTTTGCGGTGATGGGATCCGTCGCACCGATCGTCAGGAAGGCGAATCCGGGTTCGAAGCTTGCGATGATGGTAACGACTTCGACCTCGATGACTGCCTGAGCGATTGTCAGTTGCACCGCTGTGGTGATGGTGTCCTCGGGCCCGATGAAGGCTGCGACGACGGTAACGAGGACCCCACAGACGGTTGCATCAACTGCGTGCCCGCAGAGTGTGGTGACGGCGTCGTTCAGTTGGATGAGCTCTGCGATGACGGTAATGTGGACGACACGGATGGTTGTCGGGCCAACTGTACCCCGGCCCGATGTGGCGACGGGGTGGTACGGGCCGATGATCTGGCCGAGGCCTGCGATGATGGCAATCAAGATGACCAGGATGGGTGCACGAGTGGCTGTGTCGTCGCCCGTTGTGGCGATGGGATTCAGCGGGTGGACCTTGAGCCCGGCGAGGAAGGCTTCGAGGCCTGCGACGACGGGAACGATGACTCGACCGATCACTGTCTAGAGTCCTGCGTCTTGGCCTTCTGTGGCGACGGCATCGTGCGGGCCGATGGCGAGGCAGAAGCCTGTGACGATGGCAACCAAGAGGACCTGGATGCCTGCACCAGCGCATGTGTTCCAGCTCGCTGTGGTGATGGCATTCAGCGAGCCGACCTGGAGCCTGGTGCTGAGGGCTTCGAGGAATGCGATGACGGTAACGATGATGCTTCCGATCACTGCTTGAACGGTTGTACCCTGGCCCGCTGCGGCGACGGTGAGATCTGGGCGGGACGGGAGGAATGTGATGATGGTAATCAGATCAATGTGGATGACTGTACCAATGCTTGTCGCCTCGAGCGCTGCGGCGATGGTCAACTCCGGGAAGGCATCGAAGTCTGCGATGATGGCAACGCCCAGGACGATGACGCTTGCACCAATGAATGCCTGCCAGCTCGCTGCGGTGACGGCATTCTCCGCCTCGATCTTGCCGAGGGTGAAGCGGGGTTTGAGATTTGCGATGATGGCAACCGGTCTAACAACGACGACTGCTTGAACAACTGCCAAGAGGCGGTGTGTGGTGACGGTGTGATCCGACAGGATTTAGAGGCCGGCGAGTTTGGTTTTGAGGCCTGTGACGACGGGAACGGGTCGAACGAGGATGAATGTCTGGTGACCTGCCAGCCGGCCCGCTGCGGTGATGGTTTTGTGCGCGCGGGAATCGAACAGTGCGATGAGGGGGCCAACAACGGCAACGGGAATTGCCGGGCCGATTGCACCCTCAACTGGCAGCCGCCCGCGGTCGGGCAGCAGGGCTGTGACGGGCGTCTGGAAGGTGATTGTTGGCGGGTGTGTCGAGCCGATGCCAACAGTGCGTGGCTGGCGGCAAACAGTCGGGGGACGTACAACGCCCATCAAGCCTGCCAGTCCGTCGGCTATGCCCGGGCCAGTTCCAAAGGCGGGACCTGTGGCACGGTCTGTGGTTATTGTGGCAACGTGGGCAGGGAACATTACGACGGGGCCGGCGGGGACTTAAACCGCTTTCGCTACACCGTGCACTGGCGTTGCGAGCGTAATTAGGCAAAGGGGAGCCGGTGAGGGCTCTCGATGCACCCTAAGAATTCCTTTCATTTACGACTGTTGTTTCGAGTCGCGAGCGGCTTGTTCCTCTTGGTGGGCCCCTGCGTCGCCTACAACCTCTACGATGCCCAGGCCCTCAACGGCCAGTTGGTCGCCGAAGGTCATGAAGTCGAAGGGGAGGTCCATGCTTTAGCCGATGTGAGTGGCACGGGTGGCGTCCAGTACTCCAAAGGCAAGGACCGCTGCGCATTTACCGCACGCTTTCGTCCCTCCGAACGGGGAGACACCGTATTGGAGTGTCAGGAGACCTTTGATTATCCCTGCCCAGCCCTCGATGATGTTCGGGAAAGCACCGTGACCTTTTTGCCCAGCGACCCGAGTCGGTGCCGCATTCTGCGCAAGGCTGCCATCGCCGCAGACGGTGAAACCGGCAGTTCTCTGACAACCTTGCTTTGGATTTTGGGTCTTGCACTCGTGGCCTTCCTGGCCTCCTTCATTGCCCCAAAACCCGGTCAAACGACGGACGACTCACCAGTCGAAGGTTGAACCCTCGCAGGGGCTCGGTTATCGCCTAAATCCGGCATGGGGCTTGCTCGTGTCTGGGCAAAACGGGGGGACTGATGGATCAACAGGGGCGTTTGGAGTTGATCGAGGCGGAAGCGGACGAGGGCGCCACTCCTGTTGACGACGGGTCCGAGAACAGTCCGGCTCCTGTAGATTCCACCGACGCCGACTTGGGCGAGCGCGCAAACGACAGCCAGCCACCGGTCGCCGCAAAGCCGGCCCAGAGCCCGCCGAAGCGTCGGGCAAGTGCTCGGAGCATGGGGGGAAAGCATCGAGCGATCTCGATCAGCGAGTTCTTTACCAAGAACCGCCACCTTCTGGGCTTTGACAATCCAGCGAAAGCGCTTCTGACCACCGTCAGAGAGGCCGTCGACAACGCCCTCGACGCTTGTGAAGAGGCGGGCATCCTGCCGGATCTCACCGTCGAGATCGACCCGGTCGAAGGTTACGATGATCGCTACACGGTCCTCGTTCGTGACAATGGTCCGGGTATTATCAAAGCCCAGATCGGCAAGGTCTTCGGCAAGCTCCTCTATGGCAGCAAGTTTCACCGCTTGAAGCAAAGTCGCGGTCAGCAGGGGATCGGTATCTCCGCGGCCGGGATGTACGGCCAAATCACGACTGGACGCCCGGTGACTGTGATCAGTCGAACCGGAAAGCGCAGGCCAACCCATCGCATCGTGTTGCAAATCGATACACGCCGAAACGAACCCAAATACCTTAGTGAGGAACAACTGGAGGATTGGGATTGGGATCACGGCACTGAAATTATCCTGACCATCGCCGCAACCTTCAAGGGCGGTCGGCACAGTGTGGATGAGTACATGCGCCAGACGGCCATGAGTAATCCCCATGCCCATATCATTTACCGGAACCCGCGGGGGGTGGATTTGGTCTACGAGCGCCAAGTTCACGAGTTGCCCAAAGAGCCGGAAGAGATCCAGCCCCATCCCCACGGTATTGAGCTCGGCATGCTCATGCGCATGCTGCGGGAGACAAAGCGCCGCAATCTCACGGACTTTTTGAAAGAGGAATTCTGTCGGGTCAGTCAGCGCAATGCGGAAGAGATCATCACAGAAACCGCCAAACGGGTTCCCGATCGGCAGCGCAACCAGATGCTACGGCGCAACCCCAAAGCGATGGAGCGCCATGAGGTCGAGGCCCTGTTCCAAGTCCTGGGCGAAACCCGGTTGCATAGCCCCCCGACCAACTGTCTGAGCCCCATTGGACACGAAGACATTCGCACGGGGCTTTTCGCCCTCTTCGACCCCGGCGACTACGATCCCAGTGAGTTCTTTGTCACCGGTGAAACTCGGCGGCCGGCTGTCTATCGGGGCAATCCCTTCCAGGTCGAGGTGGGCATCGTCTACGGCAAGGGGCTGGAAGGGGACACCAGCGCAGAGGTCTATCGCTTTGCGAACCGGGTGCCTCTGCAGTACCAGGCCGGAGCCTGTGCGATCACGAAAGCCGTGCAGTCCCTCAACTGGCGCCAATACAACCTGACCCAGCCTCGAGGCAGCTTTCCCGTCGCCCCCATGGTGGTCAGTGTTCACATCTCCAGTGCTTGGGTGCCCTACACCTCCGAGTCCAAGGAGGCCATCGCTCACTACCCAGAAATCCTGAGTGAACTACGTCTGGCTTTGCAGGTTTGTGCTCGCCGTTTGCAGCGTCATATCCGGCGGCAGCGTAAGCAGCGGGATGCGGAAAAGCGAAAGCAGTACCTCGAAAAGTACCTCGATCCCATCAGTGAAGCCCTGCAAGAAATCCTCGGCTTCGATGAACAAGAAAAAGCCCGGGTTTCGGTGCAACTCACCGAGCTCATCGACCCCCAGGAGGTCGAGGAGGAATCGGAGGAGGAACTCGAGGTCGACGAAAACGTGGGTCGGCCAAGAGGGCGCACAGAAGTGGTGGCGGACCCGATTCCGGAGACAACTCACCTGGCTGAGGATGGGACCCCGGTAGGGACCGAGGAGGCTGTAGCGGAAGCAGAGACCGTTCCCGAGGCAGTGAAGCAGGAAGCGCAGGCGACGCTGGGGCTCGACCTGCCCGAAGGAGGTGAGGACTGATGGCTCGCAAAAAGACAATCGATCCGGAAAAAGCCGACGAAATCACCATCGATACGCTGGCAAAGCTGGCGAGGGGGATTCATCAGTCCATCAGTCGGGGCCGGTACCCAGAGCTCATCAGCCCCGTGCGCTCTCTTCAGAACGTGAAGGAGTTTCGTAAGCGGGTTGGCTACCTTGAGATCGGTGAGAAGATCAAAACTCGGACCCTGTCGGTCAACACGGTCAAAACTTTTGCCCAGACCTTAAAGATGATGAGTCTCTCCAAGGACCTGGTTGAGACCAACGACTTCGCAACGAAGAGGGATGCTTATTACCAGTCCAAGAACTGGGGGCCGGCGGCTTTCAAGGATCAGCCTGAGTCGGACACGGTGATGGATGATATCGAGGCGATGGTGAGTCGTTATGGTTTGGGGCGCGAGCATCTTCGCTACATTCCGGACGAGCACGGTGGCAGTGTCGCCGGTGCCCTCAAGGTCCACGATAAGGACCTTGAGACCGGTGAGCCCGAGGTGATCGATTGTACTCGCTTTGGTAGCGGCGCTTACTCCATCCCCAGTTGGGTGGAGCACCTAGACTTTGAGACGGACGCTGACTTTGTCCTGTGCATCGAAACCGCTGGTATGTTTCAGCGGCTTCAGAGCCACAAGTTCTGGCGCAAATACAACTGCATTCTTGTCAGCCTCGGCGGTGTGCCGAGTCGAGCCTGCCGCCGGTTCGTTCGGCGTCTGAGTGAACAGGCGAAGATCCCCGTTTACGCCTTTGTCGATTGCGACCCCTATGGTGTCGCCAATATCTATCGGTCCCTGAAGGTTGGTAGCGGGAATGCGGCCCATGTGAACCATCTCTTCTGCGTCCCCCAGGCCCGTTTCCTCGGCGTGACACCCAAGGACATCGTCGATTACAAACTGCCGACCCATCCGCTCAAGGATCGGGATATTAAGCGGGCCAATGATGCCCTAGCCAACGACCCCTTCTTCCAGGCCCATCCCAAGTGGCAAAATGAGATTCAGCGATTGCTCGATATGGGCGTTCGCGCTGAGCAGCAGGCTCTTGCTCGTTGGGGCTTGAACTACGTCATCGACGAATACCTCCCGGCGAAGCTGAAAAAGACCGGTAGTTTTCTCCCCTAGTTGCCGGTGATTCTCGGGCGCTTCGAGTCCATGAGATTCCACCTGGCTGAGACCTCGCACTACATAGCCGGGGGGCCCCCCCTTTGCGGCCAAAGGTTGTTCGGGTAGACTGCCGCGGGTCATCCCTACGGGATGTAAAGGTGGAAGCTTATGAAGAACCGACTCACAATCGCTCTAACCACAGTTCTGTTGGCAGCCTGTCCTTCCGATCCGGTCGACGACCCGCCACCGGTTATCGGTGGCGGTGGTGGTGGTGGTGCCGGGCCAGTCGAGCCTGTCGTGGAGCCTTGCCCGGAAGCCCAGGTGCGGGATCCCGTTGCGCAGACCTGTGTCGGCGCTCGGGGGGAAGGAGTGGTCCCGGCAGAGGGCTACTTCCGGACGGAGCATCCCTGGATCGCCCAGGCCCGTGGGAGCGCCGAATCAATTCGCTATCTCTTAGCCGATGCGGCGGCCGGCGGTGACGGCCGGCTAGAAGCCCCGTTTCGAGATTGGGGTGCGGCCCTTGCTGGCTTGCAAGACGGTGATGATGTGACCTTTGTCATCGGTCGAGGTGTCGTCGAGGGCGCGGCCTCCTTCAGCGGACTTGGGCGGGTCACCATCGTTGGTAACGCAGCCTCAGTCACCACGCTAAGCACCGAGGATGAGCCTGTGATCGAAGCCGTCGGCACCGCTTGGTTGCGGGTATGGGGCGCCCGGCTCACTCGGACCGGCGAAGCCGTCGGTCCTGCTCTGCATCTCGAAGGTACAGGCCGAGTCCATCTTGCCCAGGTGCGTGTGGCAGCCACGGCCGGTGATGGTGTTCTTGCGACGGAGGCGGGCGCGGATGGCTTTATCCTCGGTTACAGTACCTTTGAGAGCATCGCTGGGTCCGGGCTCAACGGTCAGGGCGCCCTGGGCTGGTGGACCGTCGATGAAACGGTGTTCCAAGGCCCCCTCGGTGCCGGCGGGATCTCCCTCGTTGATTTCGGTGGTAGCCAGTTCCGAGTGTTTTCCTCTGAGTTTGCCGGCAACATTGGCGGTGACGGGATCTCATTGGTCGACTTCGGTGGTAGCCAGTTCCGGGTTTCTGAAAGCCGCTTCGCAGGGCCCATCGGTGGCGACGGCGTGTCTCTGGTGGACTTTGGCGGCAGCCAGTTCCGGGCGAGCGAGAATGTGTTCCAAGGGCCCCTTGGCGGAGATGGGATCTCCCTCGTCGACTTTGGCGGCAGCCAGTTCCGAAGCCATGACAATGTCTTTCAGGAGATGGAGGGAAGTGCCCTTCACAGCGCCGGCGGTCAGGGGACGTTCTTGATGCAGAATGACCGAATGGAAGGCCCAATCGGTCGTGATGGTGTGACCATTACCGGCTTCCAGGGTGAGGCGGTCACCATGAAGCAACTCCATCTCGGCGTCGTGAACCGCGTCGGGATTTCCGGCTCAGAATCGGCGGGCTGGTGGACGATTGATGGGGCCAACCTTCAAGGCCCCATCGGCTTCGATGGAATCAGCCTTCGTGGGGTGGGTGAGGACAACGCTCGGGTCAAGATCTCCAGTGTCGAGGCTGAAGGCATCGGTCGAGTCGGTATGCGTTTGACCGAAGGTTTGGGCTGGTGGACCGTGGATGAAACCGTGTTTCGCGGCACGGGCGGAACCGGTGTGATGGCCCAGGGCTTTACGGCGAACAGCAGCCTTGAAATGAGCGGCGTAAGCGTGACTGGAGCCCATGGCGTAGGCATGGTCTTCGATGCCAATTCGGCAGCTATCGAGGTGGCAGACGCGGAGATCTCTGAAACCGTCGGCCAAGAACAAGGTGGGGCCAACAGGCCCGGCCCCGTGCTTGGTTACGGTCTGCTGGTGATGGACAGCGCCCACCTCGCTGTCTTGCGGAGTCAATTCATTCGCAATGCCGGCAGCGGTCTTCTCATCGACCTCCGGGGCTGGGGTGCCCGGCGTGATCGACCCGACCTCAGTGGTGAAGCAACCATCCGCTTGGACACGGTCGAGATCGAAAAAGAGCCAGGCGCAGCCGAGAACCAACCGGAAGCGCAAGCGCAGAATGTTCCGGAGGGCGTGAGTATCGCCGGTATGGGCGATCGACCGCCGGGTCCTGAGGCACCGGCCCAAGACCTGCCGCAGCCGATGGAGGCAGAAGAAGCCGGTTGTGGCGATGGCGTCGTCGATGCGGCCATTGAGGAATGTGACGATGGCAATCAAGATGATGGCGATGGCTGCACCCGATTGTGCAAGGCCAATATTTGTGGCGATGGCATCGTCAACCGGGGCGTTGAGGACTGTGACGATGGGAATGACATCAATCACGGCGATGGCTGTTCCAATGTCTGTGTCGCACCCGACCGAATCCCTTATGATGGGGGCGTCTTCAATATGGGGAATGTGGGCGTCGATGCCCGACCGTTCAACGTGACCGTGCAACCCTTCAGCCTCTCCCGGACGGAGGTCACTTGTGACGAATACAGTGACTATCTTCTTGAGACAGGAGCGGCTTTCGATGTGATGAAGGACGGTTCCGTCGAAGATAACCTTGAAGCAAACGTGCCTTCTTGGAATATGCTTTACGGTGGTGATTGGCAGGGCTCATGTGCGCTGCCGGACGGCTGGCCTCATGCGAGATACAGTGCCAACGCACCGGCTGAAGACGGGTACATCGTACCGCTCGGGACACCGGCAGCAAGCCAAGAATTGGATTTGCCCGGGGCCGATACATTGCCGATGGACACGGGCGGCAATGGCGCCACTCGGCCTTTCGAGTATTATTACTTAGTGCGGCGATTCTATACGGGGCGAGTGGTTTCTGGGGCTTATCTCGATATCTACCATCCCAACGCCGCGATCGCTGTCTACGTGGGCGGTCAATTGGTCCACACCTCGGGTATGGCGAGCCCGGCCTGTGACAGTGCGCTGACTCAAGTCAGCCCAGAGGGGGCGACTCGGGTGCTGCTCAAACAAGCTGACCTCAATAATTTGAATCACTACTATCGCTACCACCAATACGTCGCTGTGATGCTGAGGCCCCTGAATCAGGAGGTGGACGAGCTCGGTTTCGCCATGCGCTTTCGTGCCTGGGGTGCGAGCGTTGGTGAGAACCCCTTACCGTGGATGGATGGGGCCCATCACCGGTTGAGCGCTGCCGGCCAGGCGTTGTGTGGTGCGGGCGACTACCCCATGGCGCTGGACTGGGACAAAGCCCGGGAATTCTGTCGCTGGTATGGCGGCGACCTGCCCACTGCAGCCCAATGGGAGTACGCTGCCCGTAATGAGGGCGAGCAGACCGCGTACCCGTGGGGTGACCGACCGACGATCGATCGGTCGCCAGCTGGGGACAGTCAAGCCTGTCAGTACGCCAACAGCAGTGGGCCGGGCGGGCGTAATGCCTGCGAGCACGTGGGCCTAAGGACGCCGGTTTGCGCCTATCCTCTTGGTCATACCGAGCAGGGAGCCTGCGATATGATCGGCAATCTCGCCGAGTGGACCCTTGATGGTGAAGGGGCCATTGCTGCCCATGGTGAAGGTGGTGATCGGCCCCAGCGCACCCCCCATTTCTGGGACCCCGAGGCTACCTTTACGGTTCGGGGGGGATCGATGGTCAAGACCCGGTCTGCTCATACGGCGACCAGCGAGTTCCGTCGACGTGATGGCGACAATGATGATGCCGCCTACGACGTGGGTTTCCGCTGTGCATGGCCCCGTTGATTCCGGCTTTACGGGCCGTTTGAACCCTAGGGAGTATTGGGGGTGATCATTCGAAGGATAGCTGTTCCGTGGGTCTGCATCCTGCTCATCGCAGGTTGCTCGGGCGAATCTGCGGACCTGGCCCTTGGGGGCGAGTCCGGTCGAGCTCCTGGTGAGTTACCTGGAGGCACCAATGGCATAGATGTTGGTGACCTGCCTGCGGACCCCTTTGATGAGCCCTGCGTCGAGCCTCTGGTGCATGATCCGATCGCTGGCTACTGCGTGCCCGCTCGCGGTGAAGGGCTCAGCCCCCAGGAGGGGCCTTTTCGAACCCGCCATCGGTGGTTGCAGGAAGCGCAGTCAGCGCAGGAGGTGATCCGATACGTCGTCCCCGGTCTTCCTCCGGGTGGGACGGGCGCGCCAGAATCACCTCTAGGTAGTTGGGCCGGAGCGACCGATAACCTTCCTGCCGGCGCTGATGTCACATTCCTTGTGGGCCGAGGGCGGGTCGACGGGACCCTCGAGCTCTCGGGACTGGGCCGCGTGTCAGTGATTGGAAACGCGGCTGCGGTCACAGCCCTGCGAGCCGATAATGGGCCCGTTTTGGCTGCGGAGGAAGTGGGCGCGTTGCGACTCTGGGGCCTGGCGATTGAGCGAGTGGGGGATGATCCGGGGCCTGCGTTGGAGCTTGCGACGACGGAAGCATTTCTGGCAGGCCAGATTCGGCTCGTCTCCAGCAGTGGTGATGGCATCGAGTTCCGCGGGGGCGGTGACGGTGGCCTTCAGATCAGCCACAGCCATTTCTTGGCGATCGCTGGCGATGGTCTGCGAGGGGTGGAAGCACTCGGCGGTTGGACCATCGATGAGACCGTCTTCCAGGGGCCTTTCGGTGGTGATGGGATCTCTTTGGTCGACTTCGGTGGTAGCCAGTTTCGCTTCTCAAACAGCGAGTTGAACAACATCGGTGGTGATGGGATTTCGTTTGTCGATTTCGGCGGCAGTCAGTTCCTCGTGGACAATGGCACGTTGAATTCAGTGTCTGGTGACGGCATCTCCTTGGTCGATTTCGGTGGCAGCCAGTTTCGGGTGATGAACAGTCAGTTCGAAGGCCCCATCGGCGGCGATGGGATTTCGTTGGTCGATTTCGGCGGCAGCCAATTTCGCAGTCATCAAAACCGTTTTGCCAGCATCGATGGCAGCGGGATCTCGAGCCGCGGCGGGTCCGGCACATTCACGATTGAGGAAAGCCAGATGGATGGCCCGATCGGTCGCGATGGAATCACGATCGTCGGCTTCTCCGGTGCGCGGGCCCATATTGGATCGATCGAGATGAGAACCATTGGACGGGTCGGTATTTCAGTGCGGGATGCGCTGGGCTGGTGGACTGTCGATGGTGCCAATTTTCACGGCCCAATCGGCTTTGATGGCCTGCAGTTCATCGGGGTTGGAGAGACCGGCAAACGGGTGAAGCTCACCAATCTTGGTGGTGATGGGGTCGGCCGTGTCGGGATGCGGTTACTCGATGGCCTGGGCTGGTGGACCGTAGACGGTGCGAACTTTCGCAACACCGGTCAAATGGCGGTTCAGATCTCGGGCTTCTCGCCAGAAGCGGCCTTCGACCTTCATCGGCTGTCTGTTGAGGGGGCGAGCGGAATCGGTGTCATGATCGACAGTACAGCGGCGTCGATCGAGTTGAGCGACAGTGACATCGACGAGACGGCAACCCGGCCCCAGGGGGGGGCTCAAGCACCGGGCCCGGCATTGGGCTACGGGCTTCTCGCCAAGGACGTGGGCCAACTGGCTGTGCGTCGCAGTCAATTTCGCGGCAATGGAGGCACAGCCATCGTTGTGGACTGTCGTGGTTGGGGCGCCCGGCGGCGGCGGGGCGATCTCCAGGGCAGTGTTCGCTTGGAACTGGACGATCTCGTGGTCGAAGACAGTGAGGGGACACCGGTGGGTGGCTCCGCGATGAGAACACAGAATATGCCCGCTGGAACCGAGGTCTGGGTCGACGGAACCCTTCGCCGGGAGCAGTACGAGGACGCGGCCCAAGAAGAGATGCCTGAGCTCGAGATGGGGCTGCCGGGCTGTGGCGATGGTGTCGTCGACGAGATGATCGAGGAATGTGATGATGGTAACGACAGCGACAACGACGCTTGCACGGCGAACTGTTTTCTCAACGTCTGCGGTGATGGATTACATCACGTAGGCTTCGAGGAATGTGATGATGGCAATGAAGTGCATCACGGCGACGGTTGCAACAATGACTGTGAAGCGGGGGACCGGGTTGTTATTCCTGGCGGCTCTTTCGTCTATGGAACGATATCCAATGCCTTCAATGGGCTGCCGGAAACCCAGGTGGATGGCTTTTTCATGAACCGCCATGAGGTGACCTGCGAAGAATTTGGTGCGTACTGGTCCGCCTCCGGTTCGACGCGTGTGGTGCTTTCAGACGGTAACAATGGAGCTGGCGACCATTCTTGGTATTTGGATCCGCATGAGGGTGTGGTTCCGACGGGCTGGCCCTTTGCGACATTCGATGCTGCCAGTCCGCCGGAGGATGCCGCGTCGATGCTTTCGACGCCTGCGCAAGAAGCAGTCTTCCCGCAGAATAACGTTGTGGCTGGCGAGGGTGAACGGTGGGAAAAATATTATCTTTTCCGTCGCTTTCGACACAACCGGCGCATTAGTGGTGGTTTTATCGATGTCCACCACCCTGGGGCTGCTATCCGGGTGTATTTAGCGGGGCAATTGATTCACCAAGCCGGTTGGCCCGAGGCCGGCGATAACTCGCCTTTGGTCCCCGAATCGACCAATGGCATGAGCCGAATTTTACTGAAGGATGAAGCCATTGAGCACCACAATGACCATTGGGGTGCATGGAAGTACATCGCCATCGAACTGAGGCCCTTCCCTCCGGGCGACGGCCATGATCAACTCGCTTTTGCGCTGACTTATAAGGTTTGGAATCAGACCTTCCAAACGCCTCGCAAGCCTTGGTTTAACCAACGTGGGGAGCACATCAGCACAGGGCACGGACAGTTGCTCTGTGGTGATCCCCGGTGGCCTGTTGCGATGGATTGGCACAAGGCGCGAGATTATTGTCGCTGGCACGGTGGGGATCTCCCCACGGAGGCGCAGTGGGAATATGCCGCTCGGAACCTGGGTCAAAACATCAAATATCCGTGGGGCAACTTACCTCGGATCACGGCAAGCTATAGTGGTGGGCAAGTGGCTTGTGAATACGCCCATACAAGTGCTGACACTGCCCCTCAGATCTGCCCAGACTCCGGCATCAAACTTGAGGTCTGCTCGCGGCCATTGGGCAACACCGAGCAAGGCCTGTGTGATATGATCGGAAACATGTGGGAATGGACTCTGGATGGCTACAGCGAAGGACATCGGGATGGCATCGATAATGATCGAGATGGTCATGTCGATGAGCGTAATGAACTCCTTGTGCCCAGCGCATCGGGTTTGCCACTGACGAGCCGCCCTTCATTCTGGTCCGGCAGCAGTTTGTATGTTGCCCGAGGCAGTTCCTCTGCCAATACGATTGGGTCGTACACGACCGGCCGATTGGGCCGGACGGCAACTTGGTTTCAGGGCCAAGCCAGTGTCGACTTCGGTTTCCGATGCGCGTGGCCTATCGAGTAGTCGGATCCCCCGACCGGTGAGACTACAGGCCTTCACTCTCTTGGGGGGGTCATGGCCTGATGACGATCTCTTCCTCGTTGTGCTTCCCGGCGACGCATCCACTGACCGATGCCGATGGCAGCCAGCCACGCGCTGGCGAGAGAGAGCCCGCCGATCTCCCGGCCGAGTTCGATGCCTGGCGATTCGGCCTGCATGGACTGGGCAAGATGGGCCCAATCGAGAAATTGGTGATGTGCTTGGGCAAGATGACCGGCCCAGCCGGCCCCGATGGCTGCTACGGCAACGCAAAAGAATGGACCCAGGCGTGCGGTATAGGAAAAGCCAGCGAGGGCGGCGCAACCATAGAAGGCGATCCAGGGCAGGGGGTCTGGGTCATTGTACTGCAGTGCGGCAGAAAGGCCCATCAGTGCGCTGACGACCAAGTTCAATTTCGCCCACATGGTGATGGCCCCCGAACCTTCAAGGTTGAGAGGCCATATGGATCTCGTGGTGACAAGTCCTGGTCGCTAGCTTAGGTGCCGGTATGGCTCGCATCCTCCATTTAAGCACCGTTCATCCGGCCAGTGACCCTCGGATTCTTGAAAAGGAAGCAGCTTCCATGGCTGCGGCTGGGCACGATGTGACGGTTTTGGCTCGGTTTGCCGAGGGGGCAATGGCTCGGGGGCGTGCGCTGGGCCTGCGGGTTGAAACCCTCGCCCAGCAAAGGAGTCGTCGAGGACGCCTGCTAGACCAGTTGGGGCTTGATGCCCGTATCGCTCGTCTGCGCCCCGACTTGGTTTTTATTCATGACCCTGAACTCCTGCCCTTTGCCAATTGGCTGAAGCGAAGGGGCTATGGAGTGGTCTACGATGCCCACGAGGACCTACCGTTGCAGTTGTTGTCCAAGCCGTGGTTGCCGGCCTGGGCCCGAATGCCCGCAGCCATGGCAACGGTAGTGGCGCAAAAACCACTGCTGGCTCGGCTTGATGGTCGTCTCGCCGCCACTCAGCCCGTGGCCGAGAGTCTTGGGCTGCCTGCGACGGTCGTGCGTAATTTTCCTGATCTGCGCCAGTTCCCGAAACCGGTGGCGCAAAAGGAGAGGCAGAAGCTTTTGGTCTATGTGGGTGGGCTCTCGGAGATCCGTGGCCTGCGGGAGATGATGGCGCTCCTTCAAAGCCTCCCTGATTATCGCCTTCGGTTGGTGGGGGCCTGGGGCTCCGAGGCCTTACGGCGTTGGGCTGAGCAGCATCCAGCTTGGTCGCGCGTCGAAGCCACGGGGCCTTTGACCCATCAGGAGGCCCTTGAGGCCATCGCACCCGCTCGGCTGGGACTCTGTCTCTTACAGCCTCGCCCAAACTACCTAGAAGCATTGCCCACCAAGCTCTTCGAATACATGGCCCTGGGGATCCCCGTACTCGCCAGTAACTTTCCCTTGTGGCGAGACATCGTGGAAGGTGCCGACTGCGGTGGCGTCGCGGACCCAAGCAAGCCGGACCAGGTACTGGCCGCTGCTCAGACCATACTGAAGGCGAGAGGCCAAGGCCGGCGGGGGCGCATTGCCGTGCGCGATCAATACTCCTGGCAAGCCGAGTCAGAGCACCTTGTTGCCTTTGTCGACGACCTTTTGGCGCTGCGCGTTAACTCCGGTTGATTTGGGCTGAGCGTCCGCGGGAGGGTGTGGCTTTACTGGTGTCTTAGGACCCGTTGCATCTCGTCTTTGAGGCTGCCGTTTTCTGCGGCTTCCTGGTCGACCTTTTGCTGTACAGACAGACTGACGTGGTCGATCACCCGTCGCGCCCGGGCTCGATCATTGGCCAATCGCCGGGCTCGACTATCGTAACGCTGCTCTGTTGCAGCCTCGCGCTGAGCACGCAATTCGGCGATGCGAATGTAGGGGGCCGCTGAAGGGCCGTAGCTGACGCCTGGAAATGCCATCGGGACTCCAGCTACAAGAATGCCACAGATTGGCAGCAACAGCCAAAGGCTGGCAAACCCCCATCATGAAGACACATTTCTTACTCCCGCTGCTCCTGTTCATTGCCTGCGATGGTGAGCCGGTCAGCCCCCCAGATACGGGTTGGGGCACAGACGCCGGTCAGCGCCTTGATGGTGGCGATGGGCCTAACCCAGTCACCGATGGGGGGGCAGCACCGGTTGCTGATGCCGGGCCTGGTGAATGTGGTGCGGTGACCTTCTTTCTCGATACCCGTTCCTGGGATGAGCAGCCCCAGCAGGTCTTGGTGGCCGGCAGCTTTAATGACTGGGATGGCAGTGAGCACGCCATGCTCCTCGGTGATGAAGGCCTGTATCAGATCCTTTGGGATGGCCCCCCCGGGCGCTATGCCTACAAGTTTGTCGCCGATGGACGCTGGATTCGAGACCCGCACAATCCTCGTATCATCGATGATGGTGAGGGGAACGCGAACAGTCTACTCGTTCATGACTGCGAGCCCCGGCTTGAGTCGCTCTACCTGCTGGGTAAAACGCCCAGTGCTGTGGGCTGGCGACTGAACTTCTTTGCGCCGGGCCTGGACGCATTGGCGTGGAGCCTAAACCGGGTGGCCCTAGCCGAGGAATCCATCCTGCGGACGGCGACAACGCAACAACTGAATCTCAATTTGGTGGACGGGCAGATCCATGAAATCCGGGCGAAGTTGGGCGAAGCCCAGCGTTTGATTCATTTCAGCGAGGGCGTCAGTGAGGATTGGCGTAACAGCCTTCTCTACTATGCGGTTACCGATCGCTTTCGCAACGGCGAGCCGGACAACGACAGTCCGATCGCCGATGTCCCCCAAATCACCAATTATCGAGGCGGGGATTTCGCAGGCCTGACCCAGGCTTTGGAGGAGGGGTATTTTACCGATCTCGGTGTGGGCGCGATCTGGATCACCTGGCCCCTCGACAACCCAGAAGAGGCAGAGACCAGTTCGATCGTGGATGTCGACCCCTTCGAGCGCCAGTGCAATGTGAATCCCTATGATCGAGGTCTACCTCGTCAGGATCGAAGGTTCTCTGGCTTCCACGGCTATTGGCCCAAGGACTTCTCTACCCTGGAAGAGCACTTTGGGACCGTCGCTGAACTGGAGCGGTTTGTCGCCGCCGCCCATGCCCGCGGCATTCGGGTTATGTTCGACCTCACCGCGAACCACGTGCATATCAGTGGTTCCGTTTATCGGGATCATCAGGCCGATGGCTGGTTCAATGAGCCCGCGCGGGTCTGTGGCTGGGAAGCTGATTGGGAGCTTGAGGGCGAGACCTGTTGGTTTACCCCCCAACTCCCCGACTTAGCGCTGCAGCGCCCGGAGGTGCGTGAGGCCCTCCTTGATGCCGTCTTCTCTCTGGTGGAGCAAACCGGTGCGGATGGGTTCCGTGTGGATGCGGTCAAGCACCTCCCCCGGGTGTTTTTACGGGATCTCCGTCAGGGCGTGCGGGCCCGCTTTGAGGGGGGAGGAACCGGCTCCTTTCTGACCTTGGGCGAAACCTTCAGTGGGGATGCTGCTTCGGTCGCCGCCTACGTGGGCGAAGACGCCATGCACGGTCAGTTTGACTTCCCGCTCAACATGGCCCTGTTGGAAGCTTTTGCCCTTGGTCAAATCGGGATGCGCCAACTGCATGAGCGAGTTGTAGGGATCCAAAATGCCTATGGAGGGGCGCCGATGAGCCCCTTTGCGGGTAACCACGATATCGCTCGCTTTGTGAGCTTGGCCGAGGGTGGGTTATGCGGCGCTTGGAACATGGGCGCGAACCAGGCCATCGCCTGGCAGGATCCCCCGGCGCCGCCGGCCACCGATTTACCCTACCTCCGCCTACAGCAGGCCCTGACCTATGCCTATTTCATCCCCGGCGTGCCGCTGCTTTATTACGGTGATGAGTTCGGCATGCCCGGGGCTGGAGATCCGGACAATCGCCGCATGATGCGCTTCGGGGCTGAACTCAACGAGCGAGAAGCGCGCACGTTAAGGTTCGTGCAGGACCTTGGTCAGGCCCGGCAAGCGATCTTGAGAGAAGGGGCAGGCTTCCACGAGGCCTGGCGCCGGGAGTGGTGGTGGGATGGACAGGTTCTCGTGTTTGCGCCCACGCCCGATAGTTTTGTGGCTTTGAACCGGGGACCTGCGCGGCGGATCGAGTTGTCGCTGGATCCGGATCAAAACGTTGCGGCTGGTGGTGCGTGGTCTCGTGTTGTCTGCGGGGGGCAGGACTGTGGGGGGCGCACGGAGGCATTGGAACATCGCCATGGCTCCGGTCAGACCCTCGATCTACCCACTGAATCGGCGAGCATCTGGCGGCATCGTCGATGATCAAGCGCTGCACCGGGCCGATCCCGCTGGCCTTGGCCCTCTTGAACCTGGGCTGTCCTGGCCCGGCGCCCCTAGAGGGTGAGCGCTTGGTCGATAGCGGGGCGGAAGTCAGGGCCGACAGCGGTCGACTGCGGTGGGATGCCGGGCCTAAATCGGAGGCCGGTCCGCGGCAAGACGGCGGACAGGCCCAGGATGCCAGTGTCCGGGATCTTGGCCTGACCGACGCCGGTCGCCCTCTGATTGATGCTTCGGTCCTCGATATCGGCCCAGCGATCGCTACGGACGCCGGCCCGGCGGACCTTGGTCCCCCCGCAAGGCCTGATGGTGGGCCCGTCTGGGCCTGTGGTCCCCTGCCCATGAGCTGCCCTGAGCTGCGGACTCAGCATCATCGTATGACCAGCACGTCAGGCTGCCGCTTTGCCTTGGAACCACCCGATTGGGAGGGGGGTAACCGGCTGGTTGAGCGCTTGGTTCAGCGGGTGGGCAGCCGCCGCTCCATGGGGGAGATGCTCAGCGACCTGAACCGGGTGGGGCGTAGCCTAGGTGGCTGGTACTTGGGGCGCTCCATCGTGGGTGCGGAGGGCTTTCGCTGGAACAGCGGCGATGATGATGTGCGCTACTGGATGCCCCAGGGCGTTTCGGGGAGTTCGGATGCTTGGGCCCTTGGCCGAGTGAATGGGCGCCGGATCATCGCGGTGGCTTGGTACGACAACGGTGAGGGGGCCGGGGCGAACCGGGGCGTCCGGGTGACTTTTGCTGATCATACGCTGGGTACGGTCCGCTACCGGCACGCCTTGTTGGTGGAGCCGCTGCCAACGGCCATCCCGAACTTTCGGGGCATCGATTCCCATGCCGGGGGCATCGTTTGGTACGGAAACTATTTGTATGTGGCTCAGACCCGAGTCGGTTTCCGGGTCTTTGATCTCAACAACATCATGCAGGTGGAGACGGACCAAGACGAGATGGGATACGTCGATGGCCGTTATTATGCCCGCCGCTACAAATACATCATCCCCCAGATCGGTCTCTACCGTCTCCACGAAGACAGTTGTGCGGTGAAGTTTAGCTTTGTCGCGCTCGATCGAAGCACGATGCCCCACCGGTTTTTGAGTGGCGAGTACCACGCGGGCGACCATTCAGGCCGGCTGATCCACTGGCGCATGGCACCAAATACCCACCGCTTGGAACTTCGAGAAGGTCTCGCACGGGGCGAAGGTGCCGCCTTGTCCGGTGAGACAAAGATGCAGGGGGCGGTGACCTATGAAGGACGCTGGTACATTAGCAGTTCCAGTCAGTTTCTGCGTTATGGGAAACTCTACACCACCGCGCCGGGCGAAGGGGCACCCAGCGAGCGGCCCTGGCCCTACGGACCAGAAGACCTCTACATCGAGCGGGATCGAGATCGTATTTGGACCGCCACCGAGTTCCGTGGCTACCGCAAGGTGATGAATCTGCGTCGAACGCCATAATTTCAAAAAGCCGCCAAGGTGCGTGTATCCTTGGTTCACGATTTCGGGGGATAGACTCGTAAACTACGTTGCCGCCATTTTGCTTCTTGCGACGTCGGGGGGCGTATCTGACGCGACTGAGGGCGCCGAGAAACACCAGGTGGTGGCGACAAGCTCTGCTGAGACTGAAGCCAATTCGGGTCAGGCTTCCTCACCGTCAGAGGTCGCTGCACCCTCGGTCCTAAGTTCGGAACCGTCGCGCGCCTCAGAAGCAGAGTCTGTTGCTCTTGAGGCTCCGCCCGATCGGTGGCCAGCGACCTTTCGATATGCCCGGGCCGGAGGAGCCGTCGGTGCTGCCGTGACTGCTATTGCCTTCGTACCCATCATCATTTCGGCCACTCAACCCTGCTCTGGGTTTATCTGCTTCTCGCCCCTGGAGGTCGCGACAGCAGGAGTCATCGTCAGCGCCATGATGGCCGTGGTCGGTGCGACGGTTTACGGAGTCGTGGGGTACCGGAGTACAGAGGCGGTCGCTCGGCGCTACAACGAGCGATCCACCGATCCGGCACAGCGGCAGCCCGTCTCCCGCTACGGCTGGATGCAGTTGCCGCTGGTTTTAGGGCCTTTCGCCACCGCTTACATGCAGTATGGTTATCGTGACGTCGGCTGGCGGCAGTGGCATGAAGGAGCGGAACATCCCTCCGTTGGCTTTTGGTCTCACTCGGGGAAGGCTGCCTCACTCATCCTTGCCGCCCAATCCGTCAGTTCAGCGTTTCTCTTTCATTGGGGAAGACCGATCGGTGCTGATGGTCAGCGTCAAAGTTCGTGGGGACAGGCGGCTCTGCTTGCCATGGGCAGCTTCGCTCTTGGTTTTTCATCTCCCGCTCTGAATCGCCTGTCTCTCGGGGAACAGCCGGTTGAGTTTAAGCATCACCAGACCATTTGGAAGCAGGCAACAGTCCTTGCCGTCGCTGGCTTACTGGCGACGGACTGGGGACTGTCTAAGCTCGCTGATTAAAGGGGCTTGGGGGGCGCGATAAAGCGCCGGGGCCGAAAAATATCCAGAGCGCAGTTCGGGGCCTCACCTCGAGCGATCTGAGCGATGGCCTCTCCGAGCCCTGGCACCATTTTAAAGCCGTGCCCGCTGAGCCCTGCGGCCACCACCAAGCCCGGCTCGATCTCACCGACCAAAGGATGGAGATCTGGGCTCAAGGTGTACATGCACACCGCATGGTGGTTCAGTTGCTCAGTCTCCACATCGGGGAGATGCTTCTTGAGGAAAGCCTCCACGGGATCTCGGTCGTAGCTGTGGAGGTTGCGGTCGAGTTGCAGTGGATCGCTGACGTCTAAGCCCGCACTGTGACGAGCGGCCTTGAAGCCCATGCGGTCTCGGGTGGGAAAGCCGTAAAAGACGCCCCCTGGCAACTCGAAGAGCCAGACGGGAAAGCCACCGCGTTCAAGATACCGGGGCCCCGCTTCGTACCAAAGGAGCGGCTTGCGCTTCACCTGCAGGTGCTGGGCGAAGGTCTTTGGCAGGAGTTGGGAGGCCCAGGCCCCTGGGCAGAGCACCAATCGGGTGCATGTGAAGCGCTCCTCACCAAAAACCACCTCAAAGCCATCTCGGTGGGTGCCCCAGTGTGTGACTGCCGCACCCCAGCGTAGGTTGGCACCGGCGTTCGTGGCTTGGTCAAACCAAGCCCGAACACAGTCTTCGACCAAGAGGTAACCACCATCTGGTTCGTAAACGCCCACGAGATTCGCCTCGTCGAGTCCCTTGATGCCGGGAAAGCGGGCTTCGACTTCTTGACCGGAGAGGGCTTCCACCTTCAGTTGGTGTTGGGCTGCGGCCCGTAAAACACCGGGAACGACTTCGCCGAACTCAGGTCCCAACTCCAACACACCGCTTTGGAAAAAGAGCGATTGGCTGGTCTTCTCTTCGAGGGAAAACCAGCGCTCATAACTGCGATGGAGCAGGGGGACGTAATCGGGATGTTCAAAGTATGCTTTACGAATCACCCGGGTGGCGCCGTGGGAGCTGCCCCGATCATGGCCGGGCTGAAAGCGGTCGAGGCCTAGGGTGCTTAGACCTGCAGCAGCCAGATCATGGCTGACCACCGTGCCCAGTCCACCCAGCCCCACGACGATCGCATCCCAATGTTGGGTCATCTTGCCGGTTCTCCTACGGGCCCTCTGCCTGCGTGGGCCAGGGATTGGCAAGGGGGCTCGGCCTTGGCTAGCCTGTGCCCCACGGAGGTCGTCCATGATGCGTCTGAGTTTGATCGCCAGCTTGCTGTGGCTCTGCGCCTGTTCCGAACAGGTGGTGGTGCGGGATGTGGAGAGTACTTGCGGCAATGGAGAGATCGAGGCCGGTGAGACTTGCGACGATGGCAACGAGGACAACGCCGATGGTTGTACCAATGGCTGTGAGTTCACCAGTTGTGGTGATGCGGTCACCCGGACGGACTTGAGCCCGGGGGATGATGGCTACGAAGCCTGCGATGATGGCAATGATGTCGAGACCGATGGCTGTTTGCCGGACTGCCGCCTCGCCGCCTGCGGAGATGGCATCCTGCGGGCAGACTTAAACGAGGGGGAGCCGGGCTTTGAAGCCTGCGACGACGGCAACGGCACCGATGATGATGCCTGCCGTAATGACTGTAGCTTGGCCCGATGTGGGGACGGCATCGTCCGCCGCGATCAACTCGAAGGGGACCCGGGTTTTGAAGTTTGCGATGATGGAAATGGTGTGGACAGCGATGCCTGCACCAACAGTTGCCAAGATGCTCGTTGTGGCGATGGGATCTTGGGCCCCGGCGAGGGCTGCGACGATGGCAATGAAGATCCCACCGATGCTTGCTCCAACGCGTGTGAGCCCACGACCTGTGGCGATGGCATCGTGCAAGAGGGCGAGATCTGTGACGATGGCAATGTGGACGACGGCGACGGGTGTCTTGCCAACTGTGCGCCGGCTCGCTGCGGGGATGGGGTGGTGCGAACGGAGGTGGAAGCCTGCGATGATGGCAACGGCTTTAATCAGGACGCCTGTACCAACGGTTGTCAGACCGCCCGCTGCGGCGACGGTATTCTTCGGGTGGATTTAGCGCCTGAAGAGGATGGCTTCGAAGGCTGTGACGATGGAGGCTTGGATCTCGGCGATGGCTGTGATGACCAATGCCAATTGGAGCGCTGTGGCAACGGTCGTTTGGATCCCGGTGAAGCCTGCGACGACGGCAACGGCGAGGAGCGTGATGCCTGCAGAAACAACTGCGTTCGAGCTGCCTGTGGTGATGGGATTTTGCGCAATGATGTGGCGCGGAACGAGGCTGGCTATGAGGCCTGTGACGATGGCAATGAAATCAACACGGATGTCTGCCTCAACGGTTGCGTGATCGCTCGCTGTGGTGATGGCGTTGTCTGGGACGCGGTGGAGGAATGTGACGACGGCAACGATGACGATGTCGATGGCTGTGACAATCGTTGTTTGCTGGCGGTCTGTGGCAATGGCCGGGTGGAACTTGAGGAGGCCTGCGACGACGGTAACGCGATCGAGACGGATGCCTGTCTCAACAACTGCGTCGCAGCGACCTGTGGTGATGGTTTGGTCTATGCGGGCACGGAAGCCTGTGATGATGGCAACGCTGTCGATGAAGACGAATGTTTGAACAATTGCGAAGCAGCCTCTTGCGGCGACGGCGTCATCCACGAGGGGGTTGAAGCCTGTGATGACGGCAATGAAGTGCAGTTGGATGCTTGTCTCAACAACTGTGTTGAAGCCCAATGTGGCGACGGGATTCTCTGGGTCGGCGAAGAATCCTGCGACGATGGCAACGGCGACAACGGCGACGAGTGTTTGAACAACTGTGAGGATGCGGTCTGCGGCGATGGGGTCGTCCACGAAGGCGTTGAAGCCTGCGACGATGGCAACGATGAGCAGGAAGGTGCCTGCGACAATGACTGCACCGAGCCTCCCCTTGGTAGCAGCGCCTTCCATCCAGGAAGCAGTTGTCTCCAGATCCATGAGGCCCGGCCCAATGCCCCCACAGGGACCTACTGGATCGATCCCGATGGCGAAGAGGCGCTAGCGCCCTTTCAGGTGAGTTGTGACATGACCAGTCATGGGGGCGGTTGGTTGCGACTTCGTCTCGCGGACAGTCAGCAAATGGTCGCCGCCGAATGGGGCCGCAGCAATCCTTGGTATAAGTGCGGTGGTGATGAGGCTGTCTTCTATGACTGGATCAGCGAAGGCCAGGTCCAACCGGACAGCAGCCCCGATGATCACCACCAGTTTGTGACTGAACTGGGCTATCTGAATCTGGCAGTCGATCAGGCCTTTACCGCAGAGCAAATGGCAGCGATCCGGGGCCAGATCAATGAATTAGCCCCCTCGACACGGATGGTCGCGACCACGGCCGATGATGACGGTGGTAACTGGCAGCGGGACCAGCAGAATGGGCACGAAACCTACGTGGAGACGGCCGAAGGTGATTGGTTCTTGCTGACACCGGGGACCAACGGTGAGTGCGGTGGGAGCAGCGGCTGGGGCCAATCGGACTCGGCTCGTTATCGCTGGCACACAGACGCAGCGAATTCGGTCCCCTCTGGAAACACCGGTATCGGCGCGAACGATATGGGGGCCCTCCCCGCGGCAGCGATCCTACCCACCCGGGCCCGTCTCGAGATCTGGACGGGGGGAGGCGCATCATTCGGTTACGAGCGCCAAAACATTCTCGTTCGCTAAGGGCTTGGGTTTGGGTGCACCCGAACCTTCGCCACCATGGCATCGTGGTCGGAGAGATGCCGGTCATTGGGCCCAGATCGTCGTAGATCCACGAGCCAATCGCTGACTTCGAAGGTGCTGTTGCCGCCGAGAAAGATGTGATCGATTCGGCCGTCCCAATGGTAGTTTGACCGATCCGCTTCGGGGCCGACCGC
>PBND01000023.1 GCA_002722845.1 Myxococcales bacterium
GGTGATCCGGGGTCAAGTCTATGACCTCAACGAATTCATCCACCTCCATCCCGGTGGCGCGAAAATTCTGATCTCCAGTGCGGGGATGGATGCGACCACCGCCTACGAAAAGGTGGAGCACCACTTGAATAGCGAGGTGCATGCCATGCTCGATATGTACAAGATGGGCAGCGTTCGGCGTCTGGAATTGGGTTCAGCCTGGGGTTACGCACTCACACCGGCGGGCCCCAAAGTGGTTTCTCTCGCCGAGGTCTACCGGGCGTGGGTTCGCTTCCTCTACCGGGTGGTGGAGTTGGAAAATGCCCTGGTGAACGACTTCAGTGTCCATGGGCTCCCACTGACCAAGCAGGAACAACCGGATGAGGTCACACCGCTCAAGTCTGCGCTTTTTGCCGAGACCATCGACCGGGTCCTCGGTTCAGTCATTGAGGAAATCCTCGGTAAAGATCTAGAATATCTGTGGTGTGTCACCACGGGACTCTGGGCGCCAGATCGGTCGCTCTCCCTACACATCGAGAGCAACAAACAGCTCTTGGAGGGGGCCTCGAGGGTCCGAGCACGGGAGCAGCTCAAGACCTGGAACGACCAACTCGTGGCCCGGTCGATGGGCGACAAGCCCCGAGCCGGGGACCTGGCGATTGGGCGAGGGCAACAGGCTCTCGAACAACAGGTGACCACGCTCTTGAGTCAGATCAAGGGTCACCTTTGTGCTGCCCTGAAGGTTTTTGAAGTTCATGAAGCCGACAGTCTTGAGCATGGTTCGGACACCCTCCTTGCGGTCTTTCCAGGAATTCGCCGAGAGGTCGCAGGCTTTCTCCATGGGTTTTATCGGACCATGGCAGCAACCCACTTCGCCTCCCATGATGAAAAGGAGACCCCATGAAGGTCAGGGAACTCATGAACCGAAGGACTGCGGCGATCTTACCCACGGCGACCTTTCGCCAAGCCGCCGAACTGTTGGTCTTGAGTCAAGCCTCTGATCTGTGTGTGGTGGACGCCTCCAACCGATTTCTCGGCATCGTCTCCGAGGGGGACCTCATTCGGGCAGCGATGCCGGACTTTGATGAGCTGGTGGCCTCTGGACAAAGTCACGAGCAGACGATTCAGATGCTGATCGACACCGGGCGGAGCTTGGCCGACCAGGAGGTGGAACGACTGGTGATCACCTCACCCTTGACCTTGGCGCCCTCGGATCCATTGATGCGGGCAGCGGCGGTGATGCTGGACAAGATGATCCGGCGGCTCCCGGTGGTCGAGGACGGCGCTTTGGTGGGCACGCTCTCGCGAGCCGACCTCGTCTGGGGCATCATGTGCCTGAACTCGGGGCGACGGGGTTAACGCTTCGAGACGGGGATCAGCGGCTGGCTCAATCCACGAAAGAGATGGGTGTCGGTGTCCCGATTGCCGCAGTGCACGTGCCGGAACCCAGCTGCCCCGTATCATTGCGCCCCCAACACAAGACGCGACCATCGGTAGAACGGGCACAGGTATTGCCGGGGCCTGTGATGAGTGCGGCGATATTGTTAGGTAAGCCACCGACGCGAACGGGTTCCATGAAGTTGTGTCCGCCCTCAGCCCCTGGGATGCCCCCCCGGCTTCCAGTCCCTAATTGGCCTTCCGTATTGTTGCCCCAACACCAGACACTTCCCTGCCGGTTCAAGGCACAACTGTGTCGGTCACCAAGGGCGACATCGACGATGTTCTCCAGATGTCCCAGGTGTTGAGGCGTTCGGACACAGGGAACATCCCCCTCGCAGAGTTCCTCGTCCGAGGTGATACCCACCTGAGCGTGATCGTTCTTCCCCCAGCAAAAGAGGGCCCCGTTCGCATTCAGTGCACAACTGTGCCCCTGACCAACGGCCACATGCACCACGTAGCCAAGGTCGCCGACAACGTATCGGCGGGTCGCATCGCAGGCCGCAGCACAGTTTGGATCGCCCTCAGTCACATGATTGGTCCCTGTCTGACCGGCATCGTTGCGGCCCCAGCAGGTGAGGCGCCCGTTTTCTAGGATGACGCATATGGTGTCCGTACCGACGGTCACAAACGTTGCTGCTTGGTTCTCTGGCATGGAAAGGGGGTAGGGAGTGGCCCATCCACCGATCCTCCCCATGGGCTGTCGGTAGCTGAGGAGACCATAACGTGAGGAGCCCCAGCATTTGAGGGTGTCACGATCGACGAGGCAGTAGTTGTGGCGGCCGACGCTCACGCCCTTGAGTTGCTGAATACTGTGTCGGCCAAAAGTCGGACCAATTTCTCCAATCCCATAAAGGGAAGGGACCGCCGTACAGGATCCGTCACTTCGAATATGCTGTTGGGCGGGGTCACAATCGGGAAGCTCACACGGCCGAGGGACAAAGTTATGTCGAGGCTCATGGGCACACCACGTCCAGTCGACGGCCTCCACGATAGATCGCGCCGAAGTGACCGTCGAGTCGCCGACTCTACCCCAACAATATGCATGTCCATCCCGTCCATAGAGTGCGCAGATATTTGCATTACCACCACCGCTCAAATCCAAGACTTCAGCGTCGGAACCGACAACTTCGATGGCGTCCGTGACCACATCGATCATCAGCCCATTTGCCTGCCCGGGCATTTGGCATTGGATGCGGTCAGCCTCGTGGACGGCGTCGACGTTCTCGCCGAGCACAAGAGTCTCGTTACTGCCCCAACAACGGACGCCTCCATCGACGACCGCACAACCGGTTCCCCCAGCCATCGCGAGGTGGCGGCGGGCCCGGCAGTCGCTCCGGCAGCGAAAATAGTTCGAGTCGGGTGCGTCGGGATCGCATTCCTCGTTTTCGTCTAAGAGCCCATTGCCACAGGGCCATTGGACCCAAAGGTCATAGGCTCCCTGTGACCCGGTCAGACCAGAGACAAGGACGTAGGCATGTTGCCCCGGTTGGAGATAGATCTCGACGCGGCAGTCTCGGCTGCCAACGTGCTGATCGTCCTGAAAACCCGCGAGGACCCGATCATCGGTATACAGCCGACAAACCGGGTCGAGTAAGGGCAGGCCGTCGGCATGTCGCTTCGTCTGAAAGGCGTGTACACCGGCGACCTCAGCCGTAAAGACAAAGGCATCCACGTCATCGTTGGCGCCGATTTCGGCGTCATCGATAATGCGGTAGAGGCCCCGAAGACCGGAAACATCGGTCGGTACCGGCGTCGCAGTCTCGAAATCGTCTCCATGGTCATCGAGGCGGCAGTCCACACTGCATTCGTCGCCGGGCACCAGGTTACCGTCATCGCAGGCTTCGCCCAGTTGAAGAATGCCGTCGCCGCAGGCTGGCGCCGTGCAATTGTTCGTGCAGTCATCATCATCGACCCCATTGCCGTCATCGCAGGCCTCTAAGGCTTCGTGCCGTAGTCCATCGCCACAGCGGGCAAGGCTACAGTCCGATAAGCAATCGTCGTTCTCGTTCCCATTGCCGTCGTCACAGGCTTCGACATCACGCCGAACATGTCCATCGCCGCAAGACGCGATCGCGCAGTTGTCTAAACAGTCATCGCTTTGATCTTCGTTGCCGTCGTCGCAGGCCTCCACACCTTCGTAGACGGCGCCGTCACCGCATGCGGCTGCCAAACAGTTTGGCAAGCAGCCGTCGGTCTCGATGCAGTTCCCGTCATCACAGGCTTCGCCTACTTGCAGGTAACCATCACCACAACTCGGTGCGCGACATGCCGGCGTACAGTTGTCATCGGACTCATCGTTGCCATCATCGCAGTGCTCATAGCCGGCCGTCGAACAGCGACCGGCGACACAGATCTCGCCCGTCGGACAGGCGGAAGGATCTGATCCACAACAGGGTATTTGGGATCCAGGGAAGAGGTCGCTCCGGCGTAAGCCGTCGCCACACCGGGCGACTTCGCAAGAATTCGTGCAGGCGTCTCGATCATCGATGTTCCCGTCATCGCAGGCTTCGTAACCCTCCATTCCGGGCTCGAGATCAGCCCGTACGACACCATCCCCACAGCGAGCATCTCGACAACCTTGTGTACAGGCATCCCCATACCAGTTGTTGCCATCATCACATTCCTCACCTTCACCCAAGCGGCCGTCACCACAACGATTCATGAGGGGGGCTAGGGTGGGTAGGGGGTCCGGACAACCGCTGAATGGGAAAGCGACGAAGACGGTCAAAAGAACGCGCGGCAATGAGGAAGCAAATGGGGAGTTCGTCCCCTTAGGTTGGATTGACATGATGACTCCCCGTGGGGTCGTAGCCGAATCGCCAACGGCTTCCCAATGGAAAGGCCGAGGGATCGCCCTTCTAGCCGGCAGTTTGACCTTCAGTCGCGCGCCTCAATGGCCAAGGACGAAACCAGTTCATAGGCCACAGGCCAAAGTTCACCATGGTCAAAGGCCAGGTCCATCTGAGCAACTTCACCGACGGAAAACCAACGGGCATCGTCTGCGTCGTCGCCGGCCTGAACACGGCGAGCTGCCCCCGCATCACAACGCCCTGTAAAAAGGACCGTGACAATACGCCAGCGACGATCTCTCTCGGGATCACCGAAGGCACGGACCTGTCTTAACTTAACGTCAGAGGGTGTGAGACCCGTCTCCTCCATCAATTCCCGTTGGGCGGCATCGGGAAGATCTTCACCCTTGTCGAGCAGGCCATCCCCGACGTCCACATAGCCCCCAGGAAGAGCCAATTTTCCCCGATCGGGTTCTGCTCCTCTGAGAATTAGGAGCAGCTGCTCCTCTCCGCCGATGCGATGAAAGAGGGCGACATCCACGGTCAGGGCTGGTCTGGCGTAGGGGTAGGTGTAAGTCATCGTTAGAAAGCTCATCCCACACCTACGCCGCTTCAGAGCCAGCGAGCAAGGCACCGGCGAACGTTGACGGACGTGACGCAATTCTCCACCCTCAGCAGGGTGGGGCAGTTGATGAGTTACAAGAAGGTCTTAGGCATGGTTTTCGTGCGGCTTGTCGGCCGAGGTGAGGCTTCGGAACCTTGAGCCAATATCTTGATCCGCAACTTCTCCTGATTCCATTGATCAGCGGTTTGATCGGCTGGGGCACCAATGCCCTCGCCATCAAGATGTTGTTTGCCCCACTGACTCGCCGCGGGATCGGCCTTCTCTCATGGCAAGGTGTCCTTCCTGCCCACGCCCAGCGCATGGCGACCATCTGCGTTGAGCTCATGACGACCCGACTCCTCAACGTGCCTAATCTCTTTCGGCGGATCGAGCCCGAGCGGGTGGCTGAGCTGCTCGCACCGGGGATCGAGCGACACGCCGAAGCCGTGGTCGAGGAGGTGCTCCAAACTCGCTATCCTCGCCTCTGGAAGGCCATGCCAGATGGCATTCGACAACGGGCCCGGCTGCGGCTGAAAAATGAGATCCCCGTGGTGGTCAAGAAACTCATGGGCGAGTTGCGGGCTGATCTAGATTCCTACTTAGATGTGAAAGGCTTGGTGGTTGGAGCGTTCGTGCGGAACCGAGCCTTGCTCAACGAGTTTTTCTGGCGCTGCGGCGCAGCCGAGTTCCGTTTTATCGCCCGCAGCGGTCTCATCTTCGGTTGTCTCTTCGGGCTGCCGGTGGCCGTTGTCTGGATGGTTTTCCAGCCTGGATGGCTGCTGCCGGTCACCGGGCTTCTTGTCGGTTGGGCCACCAACTGGCTCGCCCTCAAGATGGTCTTCGAGCCCCTCGAACCCAAAAGGCTGGGGCCTTTCCAGTGGCAAGGCCTCTTTCTCAAGCGCCAGGCCGAGGTCAGTGAGGCCTACGGCGCCTTCTTCTCTGAACGAATCCTGCACCCGAAAGCCCTTGTCGATGCGGTGATCGAAGGCCCGGCCTCGGACCGCATCGTCGAACTGATTCAACGCTATGTGGGGGAGGCTGTGGATGAGGCCTCGGGACCGGCCCGCCATTTGGTTTCTCTGACCTTGGGTAGCGAAGAGTGGCAAGCCCTTCGACGTTCGGTTTCCGACGGCATCAGCAGCCGAATCCCCGCGGAACTGGACCGGGTTCAAGACTATGCCGGCGAGGCTCTGGAGTTGGATCAGGAATTGGCCCGCAACCTTCGGGAGTTGCCACCCGTTGATTTTGAACAAGTGCTGCGCCCGGTCTTTCGAGAGGATGAAGCGACCCTCATCGCGGTTGGCGCCATCTTGGGCGGTGTGGCTGGACTGCTGCAGATGCTCGCCCTGGGCGCGGTCTAGGGACGGCCTGATACCCCAAAGCCACTCCGGGCCCCCTTAGGCTTCGGATGCTCCGGGAAATAGACCGGTCAGCACCTCTCGCCGATAACGGAAGATCCGATCGAGGTCCCGTACGACAAAGAGCCTTCGTATCAACGGACCTCCGAGGACCTCATAGGTGACTTCATCCTCACACAAGGTCCCCCCAGGGACGTCATAGAATCGATGCAGATGGTGCCACTTGCGATAGGGCCCCTTGAGTTGTTGATCGACAAAGCTGTGGGATGGATTCCAGTCGATGATCTCACTGCGCCAGGTCATGGGAAGGCCATGGAGGCGAAGACGATAGTCGATGCGGGTGCCGTTGCCCATCACGATGGGCTCAGGGCTCAGCACACGGAAACGCAAGAAATCCGGTGTCAGAGTCTCTAGGTTTCGGGCTTCTTTGAAGAAGTCGAAGACCTCTTCTCGGGGGCGGGGGAGGACGAAGACATCCCGCAAAGACCAGGCCCCTGAAGGCAAGCGGTCATGGACCGGTGCAGTTGTGACGGAGGGCAGGATGGTCATGGTGGGCGATGAGCCATGGCACCGGGCTCAAGTCAAGACGTCACAACTTTTGGCTCATGGGGCTTTTGCCCCCATCGCCGGGCCGCTATCCCCCCCGTACCCACTGCCCGATGAAATTGAGTCATGTCACGCTTCTCCCTCGTTTTCGCCGCGATTTTGCTTCTCCCCATGGATGCTCTTGCTGAGGGTGCGCGTCAGGACCAATGGCAGCAGGCGGCCGGTCCGACTTGGCTCCAGGCCCGCAAGCGCCGCAGGAAGCGAAAGCGAAAGAAGAAGCCAGCGCCCGCAAAGAAGGCGGCTCCGGCCAAGGTCGAGTCCCCCAAGCCCAAGCCCGAGCCAAGCCCCCCCGCTGCGAAGCCAGAGCCAGCAGTGGCACCGGAAGCCGAGGGTGATCCCGCGAAACGCTTTGGTGAAAAGCCTGGGGTCGCCATCATGGAGATCGCTGCGATGCATGGCGTCGAGCCCAGCTTGGCTGAACTGCTCGGGGGAAATCTCAACACGGCCTTTCAATCGACCGGACGCTTCGATGGCGTCATCTCGAGCACAGATGTTCAAGCGATGTTGAGCCATGAGCAACAGGCGCAGGCCCTTGGCTGTGATGATACCTCCTGTATTGCTGCCCTTGGCGGTGCCTTAGGCGTGCCGCTTTTGGTGGTGCCCAGTTTGGGTCGGGCCGGTGGGCGCTTTATCCTCAACGTCAAAGTCATCGCCGTTGAAGAAGCGGTGGCCGTTGCCCGTCTCACCCGCCTCTATACGAACGAAGCCAGTCTGGTCTCCGAGATCGATGAGGTCGGTACCGGCCTGGCAGCGATGGTGTTCGGGGAAAAGAGTTCCCTACCCACGGTTCCTCCCGTGGTCGAAGAGAAAGCCCAATCGAAACTCCCCCAGATGGTGGGCGCGGGCTTAGCTGTTTCGGGGACCATCGCCTTCGTCAGTAGCTACTTCGTCGCCAGTGCCCGGCAGACAGAATTTGATAACACAGCCCAAAAGGATGCGGCGGCGGTCGATGGCCTCCTGGGCTCCCAAACCATGGTCAGCACCCTTTGGGGGGGCGGGCTGCTCGTAGGCCTTTCCGGGGCCGGCCTCTTCACTTGGGGGATGTTGCAATGAGATGGATGATTCTATGCCTCTCAGGCCTGCTGATGGCCTGTCCGCCCAACCTCGACGCCAAGGGCTACACGCCCTGCGCCTCCGACGCAGAGTGCGCCGCCGGCCCCGACGGATTGGCCCGGATTTGTACGGAAGGGGTCTGTACACCGAGTCGCTGTGGCGATGGGGTCGTCTCGGCCGATGAAGAATGCGACGATACCAACGATGTGAACACCGACGGCTGCACGAACGGTTGCCGGCTGCCTCGCTGCGGCGATGGCATCACAACCATCGATGAGAACCTCCCCGCGGACGAACGAGAGCAGTGCGATGACGGTAATTCGGCCAATGATGACGGCTGCACCAGCTCCTGCCGCCGAGCCCGTTGTGGCGACGGTACCGTACGTCAGGACCTCGACCCGATCGATGACCTCTACGAGGAGTGTGATGACGGCAATGACATCGACACCGATGGCTGTAATCGATGCCAGGATGCTTTCTGCGGCGATGGCGCGATGCGGGCCGATCTTCAGGCCGGCGACGAGAATTACGAGGAGTGTGACGACGGTGACAACATCAATACGGATGGTTGCACCAGCACTTGCGAGTTGCCCAGGTGCGGTGATGGCTACCTGCGAACTGACCTGTCGTCGAACCAAGAGGGCTATGAAGAATGTGACGACGGTAACTTGGACGATGGCGACAGTTGCAGCAGCAGTTGTGAGCTGCCCGGCTGCGGCGACGGTGTCACTCAGGAGGGCGAAGAATGTGATGACGGCAATGACATCGACTCCGATGCATGCACGACTGCGTGCAAGAGTGCCACCTGCGGGGACAACGTTGTCCAACCTGGCAACGACGAGGAATGCGACGACGCCAATGCCGTGCAAACAGACGGATGCCTGAACAATTGTCACTTCGCCCGCTGCGGCGATGGCTTTCGCCGTACAGATCGGCCGGCCCACGATGATAACTTCGAAGAATGTGACGACGGCCCTGAGAACAACAACGATGCCTGTACCAATCTCTGTGAGTTAGCCCGCTGCGGCGATGGCATCAACCGGGCAGACCTGGCTCCGGGGCAGGTGGGTTACGAGGCTTGCGACGATGGCAACGTGGAAAACGACGATGCCTGTCTTAACAATTGCCAGGAAGCAGTGTGTAACGATGGCGTTATTCGACGGGACATTTTGCCCGGCCAAGACGGCTTTGAGGCATGTGACGACCTGAATTTCGTCGATACCGATGGTTGTACCAATAGCTGCAAAGTGGCCCGATGTGGCGACGATATCGTTCGGCGTGATTTAGGGGAAAACGACCCCAATTTTGAAGAATGCGAAGACGGAAATAACAACAACCAAGACGCCTGCACAAACCGCTGTCGTTCCGCTCGCTGTGGTGACGGGATCGTGCGGGGTGACCGGGAGCAGGGCCAACTGGGCTTTGAGGCCTGCGATGACGGCGAGGACAACAACAACGCCCTCGCTGATGCCTGCCGAACGAATTGTAGGCCTGCGGCCTGTGGGGACCGTGTCGTCGATGCGGGCGAGGACTGTGATGATGGTGATGACGACGACCGAGACGCTTGTCTTTCCTGCGTTGAAGCCCGCTGCGGTGATGGGGTTCTGCGCTTGGATCTCGGGCCCAATGACGACGCCTTTGAGCAATGCGATGATGGCAACCGTATCGACAATGATGACTGTAATAACAATTGTGTTGCCCCCGCCTGTGGCGATGGACGACGGCTCGGGAACGAAGAATGTGATGACGGAAATCTGGTCAACGAAGACGCCTGTACCGCTGAATGTGTCTTGGCCCGTTGCGGCGACGGGATTTTACGGGAGGACCTCGTCAATCCTGCGGCCGAAGGCTTCGAGGCCTGTGATGAGGGTGCGAACAATGGGGACATCGCCGACACCTGTCGGGCAAACTGCCTGCTTCCCCGCTGCGGTGATGGCATCATCGATGCGGCGCGCGAAGAGGGTTGCGATCCGGGCCCAGATGGCGACTGGTCCGACTGTAGCCGGCTCTCGTGCAAGCCGCCCCGGCGACGATTGGCTGTCTCTGAGCGCTATGTCTGTGTTTGGCCTGAAGAGAGTGAAACGCTCCAATGCTGGGGTCTCGATGACCCGCTCTACCGTTGGCATGAGCGGGGTGAGCGCGCCCAATCGGTCTGCTTCAATGCTTGGCCCCCAGTGAATTGCTACGTGAATGAGACCATCGAGCTCCGCTATGATGAGGGCATCGAGGGCTCGAACCTGCCCCGGGCGAATGGCTGGCGCAGCCTCCAAGCCGTGGATGAGGGCCTCTGTATGAACACGGAGTACGGGGTCTGGTGCATGGGTCAATTGGCTCGACTTAATAATCAAGGGCGGCTGGAGAAGACGTCTATCCTGCCGAATCTGTGGGGTGGGTGGAATCCTCAAGGAATGGGTAACCAGATGCATGGAGGGGATAATTCGAATCGTGTCCTTGCCTACCACAGCGCCGACAGTCACGGCTGCCACATCAGTCGGTGGAACCAAGCGGACGAGAATGAGCCGGAAGACTGGTCGCCTGCCGAACTTCGCTGCTGGGGGACGAATGACAAAGGCCAGTTAGGCAACGGCACAACCGATGACGCGGAGGGAGAGGTGGAGGTCATGACCTTGGATGGGGCCCAGCCTGTCGATGTCTTCACGAGTACCGACACCAGCTGTGCGCTGACCGAGGGCGGAGGACTCTGGTGTTGGGGCAATCGGGCATCGGGCGTGGCACCGGCGGGCCAAGATTGTGGCAACAACGAGGGCAACTGCGAGCCGACCCGTGTAGCTGGTCTCACGGATGTTCGTCGTGTGTGGCTGGGGGACTCCAACATCTGTGTCGTGACCGGCGATGAAGCCCGCCTCCATTGTTGGGGGATGGCGGACAATGGCCAATTGGGGCTGGCACCAGAACATGAGGATCTCGAGAGGTGTAGCCCCAGGAATGACGAGTTCGAGTATGCTTGCCTTAGGAGGCCACGGGATCTCGGCATGGTTGGCATCGAAGATCTCGCGTTGGGTGACGGCTTCATCTGTCGTTTGATCGAAGGGCGTGTCCGTTGTTGGGGCGCCGACGGTTACGGAGAACTGGGTATCGGGCTTGAGGACCTGCAAGAGGATCCATGGTTCCATCTCGTTCCAGACAACGATGTCGACGTCGACTTGCCTGGGACCGTCAGTGAGATCAGTACCTGGTACGGGACGGTCTGCGCACTCCTAGACGATGGTCGGGTCTATTGCTGGGGTTCCAATGGCTACGGGCGTGTTGGGCGACTGGGGGCAAACGAGTACGGCTCTCCTCAATTTGTCGAGATTCCTCGCTGATTCGCACACGACACCGGAGTAGAGACTACCCCGTAAAAACCCGTTCTCATCTGGCGCCCCTAAGTGCTCCCGTCGCCCAAATCGAGTCGGTGTGCTGTTAGCCCTGATGAAACGGTGCCTCTGAGCATCGGAACCTCATGAGGCCGGGTAGCTAGACACAGTGGCCTCGGCCAACCTATGGATCCACCGAGTCATCAGGAAAGGGGCCGAGCGCAATGTCCCAATCTCAGCAGGCGACACGGATGGGCCTTGCCCATCAACATATGCCCCAAGGGGTTGCCGAGAATTACCGATACTGGGGGGAGGAGCAGACGGTCTTTGTCCAGTCTGCGAAAGGCTGTGTGCTGACCGACTGCGATGGCAAGGAGTTCGTTGATTTTCGTCTCGGCTATGGGCCCATCATCCTTGGCTATCGAGATGAAAGGGTCGACGAGGCGGTGGCTAAAGCGATGCGGGAGCGGGGAATTTTAACGGGTTTTTCCTCGCCGCTCGATGTCCCGGTGATCGAAGCGATTAAGGCCTTGTGTCCCCAGATCGAGAAGATGCGTTTTGCAAACTCGGGTACCGAAGCGGTGATGGGTGCGCTCCGGACTGCGCGGGGATTCACCGGGCGTGACCGGGTGGTGGTGGTCGAAGGGGGCTTTCACGGCCTCTACGATGAGATGATGTGGAAGAGCGATATGGAAGGGTGGTCTGGAGGCCCAGGCACGGTTCCAGATATTGTCCCCTTTGGCGCGGGGATTCCGAAGGGCAGCCGCGAGCTTGTGGACTTCCTGTCGCTGAATGATTTCGATGAACTGGAAGCCCTTTTCAGCCGCGGCGGGGACACGATCGCCGCCGTCCTCCTCGAGCCGATCATGGGCAATTGCGGGAGCATCGCTGCCACCCCTGAGTGGCTCCAAGCCCTTCGTCAGGCCTGTAGTCAAGCCGGCGCCATGCTGGTGATCGATGAAGTGAAGACCGGCTTCCGGGTGGCCCGGGGCGGGGCGCAGGAATTGTATGGCATCACGGCCGATCTCACCACCTATGCCAAGGCCATGGGGAACGGCTACCCGGTGGCTTGTTTTGGTGGCAGAGCGGACGTCATGGACGTCATCGGTGCGGGTGGCGGCGTTGTCCATGGGGGGACCTATACGGGCAACCTGGTCGGACTGAGTGCCAGCCTCGCCACCCTGGAAATCCTCAAAGAGACAGATGCGTTAGAGGTCGCCGCGACCATGGGCGCGGCGATCCAAGCGAGTCTCGGGCGCGTCTTTGAGGGGGCGGGGGTCGCCCATCGTTTCACCGGCCCGGACGCGATGTTCGGTGTTCACTTCACAGCCGATGAAGTCCCAAGCAATTATCGGGATTGGAAACGGACCGATAGTCCACTCTACACAGCCTTTGCCTGGAACCTCATCGAGCGAGGTGTGATGCTGGAACCGGACTCCCGTGAGCCCTGGTTTCTGTGTGAAGCCCATCGGGCTCTGGATCTGAGCTGGTTCGAGGCCGTAGCGACGGAAGCCATGGAAGTGGCCCTTACCAAGGCATAGACTGCACGCTGCGGGTGCGCCCCCCATCACAATCTGGCCCACGTCGCCAAGACTCGGATGTTTGACCGAGAAACCACCAGAACGTTCGGTCGATACCTTTTTCGAATTGCAGAAGAAGGGATTCGCAGCATGGAACCGATCCGTTTCTCAAACCAGCCAGCCAGTGGAGCGCGCCCCACAGACCATTGGAACCACCCCTCGGCCATCGCCAGGGACAGGGGCCTCGCGCTCAACGTCCTACGGCACCCAAGCGAAACCAATCGCCCCTTCGCCATCAGTGGCTTCGAAAGCCAGCGCGGTAGTGAACACTTTCTGGGTCGCAGTCTCGCTTTGTCGAGCCGCCCAAGCTTCGGGCGAGTCTCGCCACAGACGCGGGCCATTCTGGCGGCCACACAGCCCTGGAAGGTGAACGACAAGCCCGTCACCAGTGGCTTCGCCGCAAGTTACGACTGGCAGCCCAGGCACCGCCGACGTTGGACGGTATCCAGCGACGGGCGGGAGCCCCCGGAAGACCTGGCAATGAAAGCCAGCGCCACCTTGTTTAACGTGGGTCGAGAAGGGCGCATGGCCTGGCGGGAACTTCAAGGAGAGACGAAGATCGCCGGGGGATTTGAGGCCAGCGGGCGAGCCACCGCCGGCGGGCTCTACGGGACCACTGGGTTGCGGGCCGACCTCAACCTCATGAGCGGCGAAGCGGAGTTGAAAGCCACCGCCGGGGCCCGGGCCGAGCTCGCCGCGCTGGAGGGCCGCCTCGCGAGGGCCATCGGGAGCAAGTCAACGGGGCTCACCGCATCAATCAATGGCTCCGCTGCCGTCTTAGCAGAGGGCACAGGGGAGGCTGCGTTGATCCTTGAACCCCGCCGAGGGACCGCCAAAATTGGGCTCGGTGGTGACGTCTTCGCCGGTGCCAAAGCAACGGCCAGTTTTCGGACCGAAGGGAGGGCCCTTGGTGAGCGTTTCGGCTCAGCCAGTCTCGGGGTCGAGGGCTACGCCGGTGCGTGCGCCAAGGCGAAAGCGGAGTTAGGCTTCGATGAGGGCTGTCTCAAGGCCTCGGCCGAGTTGGGTGTCGGACTCGGACTTGGGGCCGGCCTGAAGGTCGAAGTGGACGTGGACGTTGCTGGTGTCGGCCGGGCCGGGCTGAAAGCGAGCAAAGCGGCCCACGGGCTGATCGAAGCCGCCGGTGAATCCCTCGGTGAGGCGGCTTTTTGGAGTTACTATCACTCGAGCCGAGAGCTCAGCCGAGCCTTTGATCGGGTTGTCGACTGGATCGACTAAATCGTCGCTGCCGGGCTTCTGTTCTTTAGTTGGGCCGGCGCCGGGGGCCTCGGGGGCGACGCCGAGAACGGCGAGAGCGCCCTCCCTCTTTGGCGGGAGGTCGTTCCGAACGGTGAGGGATCACCGCGGGGATCGCACTGGGCTCATGCCAGGGATGATCATCAACAACATCCAACTCCCGACCGATCAACCTTTGGATGTCCCGCAGATAGGGGGACTCACTGGGCTCGCAAAATGCGATGGCGATGCCAGCCCGTCCGGCCCGTCCCGTCCGGCCGATCCGATGCACATAGCTCTCGGAGATGTTCGGTAGATCGTAGTTGAAGACATGGCTCACACCATCCACATCGATGCCTCGGCTGGCGATATCCGTCGCGACGAGCACCCGAATCCGCCCCTCTTTGAATCCGGCGAGGGCCCGGGTACGGGCCCCTTGGGACTTGTTGCCATGGATGGCGGCGGCTTCAATCCCGCCCTTCGCAAGTTCTTTCACCACCCGGTTCGCCCCGTGTTTCGTGCGGGTGAAGACGATGGCGCTTTCGATGCTGTCGTCGCCTTTGAGTAAGGCTTGCAGGAGCCGCTTCTTGTCAGCCTTCGCCACAAACATGACCCGCTGCTCGATGGCTTCGACCGTGGTGGACTGCCGGTCGACTTCGACCCGAACTGGCTCGCTCAGAAACCCACTGGCGAGTTGGACGATGGGCTCCGGCATCGTTGCAGAAAATAGCAGATTCTGGCGCTCGGTAGGCAACAGCCGGAGCACCCGGCGGATGTCATGAATGAAGCCCATGTCCAGCATCCGGTCAGCCTCATCGAGGACAAAGAACTCCACGTTGTTGAGATGGATGAACCCTTGCCCCTGGAGATCGAGGAGGCGGCCCGGTGTGGCGACGAGAACATCGATCCCCCGGCGCAAGTCGGCCACCTGGGCTCCCTGCTTGACCCCCCCAAAGATCACTCGGTGACGTAAGGGGAGAAACTTGGCGTACTCTTTAAAGTTGTCACCGATTTGGGCCGCGAGCTCTCTCGTTGGGGTGAGGACCAGAGCCCGGATTTTGGGCTTTCCCTGAGTGGGGCTTGAAGCCAGACGTTGCAGGATCGGCAGGAGGAAGGCTGCGGTCTTTCCGGTGCCGGTCTGGGCGCAACCGAGGACATCTCGTCCTTCGAGGAGCGGGGGAATGGCTTTCGCTTGAATCGGCGTTGGGCTCTCGTAGCCCGCCTGGGCGACAGCCCGGCGCAAGGGCTCGATCAAGTCGAGCGTATCGAAGGAGTTCACGGTGAGTCACCTAATGAGAGTCGAAGGATCCGGCCCGGTGTCTTCGCCGTTGGCGGCGCGGGCAGCGGATAGCGGCTGCTCCCTAGCCTTCAGGGCAGCAAATGTCCACGGCGGACCCTAGCTGGGGCTGGCGCCCACGTTGAACGAGGAGTGGTGGAGGGTGATCAGAACCCGTCCATCACGCTTATGGTAGCTGAAGCTGTAGTCAGCGAGTGTCTCGCTGCCGTCGGGCCCACGGAAGACATAATGCCCCATGTCCTGCCCCGAACGTCCACCGCTCTCCAGCATCGGGCCTCGAGCGCTCTGGAACTCGACGGCAACGAAGCCATTGTGCAGAAAGCCGTGGTCTTTGGGATAGTTTGGATCACCACCCACGAAGTAAGACCTCGTCCCGCTTTCATCGGTGCGAATCTCCGCAGCCATGGTGGGTTTGAACAAGAGGCAGTCGAAGTCATAAAGCGCGGCGAGGGTTTCCACGTCCTGGCGAACCACGGCGGCGCCCCAGGCTGCCTGGGCGGCTTCGATTTCTGCGGCGGTCAAAAGGCTAAATTCGTTTGTCATGGTCGGGCTTTCAATACGCAACGGGAATCGGGTCAAGACTTCTCCACAAAAACCACGTGGCGACGCTCCGCCATGGCCGCCAAACCTCGGCGATCGATTCGATCTCTGCATCGGCTAAACGCTGACCATCGGCATAGTGGCGCTCGACAGCTCGCCGCAGGCCAATGTCCTTAAGGGACAAAATGTCGGGCCTGCATAAGGTAAACATCATGAACATCTGGGCGGTCCATTCGCCCACACCTTTGTAGGTCGTGAGTTGTTTCAGGACCTCCTGGTCGCTGAGTTCAGCAAGGCGAGTCGGGTCGCAAAGCTGGGGTGCTTCAGCAATTCCTCGGACATAGCGGACTTTCTGGCGGCTCAAGCCGCAGGCGCGCAGGGCGTCTTCATCGGCATCAAGTAGGGCAGAGGGCGTGATTTGACCGACGCATTCGAGGGTCCGGTCCCAGACCGCTTGGGCTGCTTTGACCGAGATCTGCTGCCCAACGATGGCCCGAATCAAGGTCTCGAAGCCTTGGCCTTTCGGCTCGAGGCGCTCACCCGGGAACTGGCTGATCAAGCGAGCCATCACGGGATCGGCCGCAGCCAAATCCTCCGTGGCCTGGGCCCACTGAGGAAACTCCGACAAGGTCATGCTCAAGGAAAACTCAGGGCTCAGGAACAGGCTCAGGAACCGCCTTCTTCGAGAGGGCCAGTCCGTCGAGATGCATTTCCATATCGATGCGATAGGGCTCGGTGGTGGCATCGGGGCGCCGCAAGCCCCGCAAACAGTCGAGGATCTCTTTTTCGGTCACCTCGAAGGTGCCGGAAGCGCCCCGGATGCCGTGAGCGTAGAATTTTCCGTCCCCTAAATAGATCACGTTCTCACCACCAAAGGCCGAGTTTGCCTCCGAGGCGTCGGGGTTTTTGTAGTAGTAATGACTGCCCGGCATGAGCTTGCTGGGTCGGTGGGCAAGGCGTTTCACTTCGGTGAAGTCACTGTCTTCCACCTGCCAGCGGAAGAACTTCAGGTTGCGAGGCTCGGAGAACAAGCGGTCGAAGGCTTCATCACCGATGTGGTCCAATATCGCTTTATGATAGATCACCATCATCGCAGTGGCACACTCAAAAGAGTAGGCTTTACCGTTGGAGAAGATGTCACGAAGGGCTGTCGAGGGCTTGCCAATCTCACCATCTGGCAGCCACTTTCGCACTTGCATCTTGCCGCCATAGCCCATGGTCCAGAGTTCCTTGTTGACCCGGTCCTCGCCGCTCCTGCCAGCGAAGGCGACACCGCTGTTCGCCAAATCTTTCCCGGCTCGAACGACCGCATGGCGAAAGGCGAGATCCTCTGTCCGACGAGGCCCCAAACGTTCAACGCTGGCCCCTTCCGTTGGAACAAAGCGGTCGTCCGCATCGATGCGGGACCGAAGACCCTGGTCGCCATCCTCAAGACTCGCACCGGGGCCGTATAGTTCTTTCGCAATATCCTGGGCGGCCTCTAGATCCCGCAAGGGCGGGGGAGTAGGACTCCGACGAAAGATAGAATCGAGCCAACTGGGCATGAGTAGCGTTCCTTCTCCCCTTATGGGCTAACGACTCACGGCGGACAACCGTTAGTCATCGCCCCAACTGATCTCCAGGCGCCCGTGACCGGCCCGTTGGCCTGAGAGCGTGCCCCCGAAAAGCACACGCTGAGGATCCCACCAGGAAGAGCCGCCGCCACCGCCGGCGTTGTTCGCGCCGCCGCCGCCGCCGTAGTAGCCGCCGCCACCGCCGCCACCGTCGTTACCATCACCCATGCCGCCGCCGCCCAGAACACCAGGGCTTCCAGCGCTACACGTATGAGCGTTGTAGTGACCGCCTGCTCGGCCTCCAGCCTGCTGCGTTCCGCCCCCGGACCCGATGCCATTGTATTCGTTCCCGCCCTCGCCTGCGAGGCCTCCGCCCGCGCCGCCATCATCCCCGTCGCCGCTGCCGCCACCACCGCCGGCCACCAAGATCCGGTCATTCAAGCCAGCGTCGCCCCGCCGGAGATCACTGGCGCCCCCCCCGGTACCGGCGAGCGCACCTGCATTACCACAGCACTGGGAACCCGTGGGACCACCGCCATTGTAGCCGCCGCTTTGACCACAGCCGACACGGCTTTGCCCTTGGCCCCCAATAAAAATCCTCAGTTGCTCGCCGGGGGTCACGGAGAGTTGGCCTGTGACGTAGCCACCTAAACCGCCAGCTCCTTGATTGGCACCTCCCTGGGCACCCCAGGCCTCGACCGTGACGGA
>PBND01000024.1 GCA_002722845.1 Myxococcales bacterium
CCGGCCCAGAAGTGGACTCTCCCTGCATGGCATTGGAAGTGGCGCATGGGAAGCGCCCATCTGAGTTTCGCGCAAAGGCTACACGGGGCCAACGAGTGGCCCAGTCACCTCCTTGTGACCGACATGATGGATCTGAGCCGCCTTCGGGGACTGTGCCCAGAGCTCGCCAACAGTCATTGCACCCTTTTGATGCACGAGAACCAGCTTTCCTACCCCCGGCCAGCCGCAGACCGAGAAGACCTCCATCTGGGTCTCATCAACATCAACTCCTGTCTCGCAGCCGATCGGATCTGGTGGAACTCATGCCACCACCGAGACGAATTCTTGCAGCATCTTGAAAAACTGAGTGCGGCTCTCCCCGAGCAAGGGCTTGAGGGCCTCGCCCACGAGATTCTTATCCGAGGACAGGTGCTGGGACTTCCCCTCGACCTGGAAGAGTTCACCCGCTTTCGGCGCGAAGATAGAGCTCCGGGTCCCTTGCGCATCGCCTGGAACCACCGCCGGGATCAGGACAAAGGCGCAGCGGAGGTTCTCCACCTCCTTGCCGACCTCGCCGATGAGGGGCTGGACTTTGAGCTCATGCTTTTTGGGGAGCGATTTCGGCGCCAGCCCGAGGGGATTGACCATGGACTCGTCCGGCTCGAAGCCCGGGTCATCCACGACCACTACGTACCGGTCCGCAGCGACTATCTCGATCGACTGGCCCAGGCCGACGTGCTGTTAAGTACCTCGAAGCAAGAAAACTTCGGCTTGAGCGTCGCCGAAGGGGTCCAGTTGGGGCTTTGGCCCCTCTTACCCAATGGGCTCTGCTATCCTGAATTCATCCCGAAAGCCCATCATGGGGACTGCCTGTATCAGGATGCAAGGGAACTCAAGGCTCTGATCGTGGCTGCAGCGAGCCAGCCCCATCGCCGGGCTGGAACCTGGTACGATCCCTTCGAAGCTCGAGAACTTCTCGCACCACTGTTCTCGGCCACCTCACAACCGGGGTGACCGCTGCGGTTGCGCCACTAATCCTGCTTGGCCGCGGCCACATTCTTTTGCCGTAACCGCCCCGTCAGCACCTTTAGAATGCCTCGGGCGATCTCCGGCTTCTCAGCCATGATGTCATCAAACTCCCCTTTACGGAGCTTGAGCAAGGTGGTGGGGCCTTTCGCAAAGCAATCCGCACTACGGGTCTCCGAGTCCAAAATACTCATCTCGCCCACCACCTGGCGCTCGCCCAGGGTCGCAACCGTCGTATGGCTCACCTTAATCTCCACCTCACCATCGACGATGAGGAAGAGCGAATCACCGGTTTCACCCTGGTGAATAAACTGGTCGCCATCGAGGAGGTCCTCCTCCTCCGTGACGCCAGCGATATGTGTCAGATCACTTCCCGGAATGGCCGAAAACAGATCGACCGTCTTCAAGAAGAGGACCTTTTCGACCGTACTAAGCATGAGGCAGTCTCCTTGCGGGGGTCATTGGGGCTGAGACAGCGCTCGGGCCATCCGACGCACGTTCGGGACGGGATCATCCATCAGAGGACGGATCCACTCAAGGGCTTCTTCGCCACAACGCCGAAATAGGCACTGGGCAACGGATTCACGAATCACGGGTGCATTGGCGTCGAGGAGTCCTCGTAGCTGTTTGACCGGCACATGACCCTCCTGCCGCTTGCCAAGTAGGTAGGCTGCACAACTCACGAGGAAGGGCTCATGCTCTTCAAGCATCAAGGCAAGGCGGTCATCCATGGGCATTTCCGGGAAGGGATAGAGAGCAGCGACCGCCTGCAACTTGGCCGAGAGGTCACTGCGGTCGAGCAGATTGACCAGTGGGCGCCGAATGGACACATCGACCAAGTCGTCGAGCACTTCTACCGCATTGTCCCTGACCACAGCCTGCTGGGAATCCAAGTTACGGCTGACCGCTAAGATCGTCTGTGGATCATGGATTAGGGCGAGTAACTTCAGGATGCGACGGCGCGCGTAGCGAAGCCGGTCATCCATGGCCCGAAAAAGGGGCTCAAGTTCCGGTTCGGCTTCAAAGGCAGCCTGCATTTCTACGTATTTATAGGCCAGGCTAAGTTCGTCCTCTAGGAGGGCCAGCACTTGCTTCTTCGGCAGCAGGAGTTTGGGGTCACTGAGGCGCAAACGGGACAACGCAGTCGCAATGCGATAGCGCTGAATTCGATCTTTAGTGATCAGCAGATTCTTCTTCAAAACCTGCTTTGCAAGGGGGGTCCCGATGTGACTCAAGACCCGGGGCACCATGGCCCGAACATTTGCGCTTTCACGAGGATTACCGATCACCTTTGACAGAAGCGGAACAACCTCATCCCCCATCGAGATCAAAGCCCGGGCCGCGTGGTTGGCATAGCCACGGCGGTCCATGCAGTAGATCACGCTGGGCACCAACTCCTCGGTCTTCATGGCGCCTGCTGCCTCGAGCGCTGCCTTCACAACCTTGGGGCTCTCGTCGGCCAAGAGGCGCAAGACCGGTTGATAAAAGTTCCGAACGCGAATGGCGTGCAGCACACGAGCTGCGCTCACCCGATCATCGGGCTCTTCGCTTTCAAGCAGTTGCTTGAGCGGCTCCGCGGCCCGAAGGATGCCGTCCAAACCACCGTGCTGGATTAAGCCGGCGATCGCAGACTCTCGAACCAGCGGGCTCTCGTCATCCAGCAGGCTGGCACTCACTTCGATCGCTTTCTCCCGTGCGATGGCACAGAAGGCTTCGACCGCTGCGGCTCGCACCTCAGGCTCCGGATCCTTGATGCACGCATGCACCTCGGAGAGCTCCTTCCAGGCGCCCCGACGGCCCAAAGCGTGCAAAGCCATTTGGCGAATATCGGCTTCAGATCGTCCCAGGACACCACCCAACGCATGGTCTAGGCCCGAACTCTGAACTCGCTGGGCTAATTCCAAACCGTTACGAATTCGTCGCGGATCGCCGCTGGACAGTTCGAGGACCAAGGTTTCAATCGTCTCAGGATTGTCCAGATCCGGGGTGTCGGCCTGAAAATCGAGACGCTTCTTCGCCAAGGTATTGATCAGGCTCTTGATGTATTCTTTGCGCACCCCCACCAAGAGAACGATCCAGACCACCGCGAACACGAGGGTGCCGAAACCGATGTAGCTGATCTCGGGGTTACTGGGGTTGAACACCTTGCTGAGGAGAAGGAGCAGGAGACCTGCGGCACCGATGGCGCCAGGCTTTAAGATCCCATCGATGAAACTCTTGGCTCGGGCCCGCACATCGGAGGGGATGGGCGTATAAAGGAGCTGCATCGTCGCATCGTAAACGGTGTAGCGAAGACCCTGGCTGGCCCCCTGAGCGATGGTTCCCACCATGAAGAGGGTCGCAATCGAGGCTCCCATCGCACCGGCGACCCCCAAGGCACCGGAACCCAGAAAGAGGGATACAGGCAACACGAGCAAGGCCACCAACACACCAAACTGCTCCAGGATGCGCCGGGTGAAGAAGAACTGAAAGAGGATCGAGATGATCCCTAAATAACCATAAAAGGTGCCGAAGAAGCTGCCCAGTTCCCCAGACTCACCGGAGTACTTCTGAGTCGCTAAGGCTTTAAAGGTAAAGTCGATGAACTGGGTCGTGAGAAAGGTGATCATGACGATGAGCGCGATAAACCGCACGTGCTTCGTCGCGAGGACTTTCTGTTTGACCTTGGTCGTCCCCTCATCGGCTGCTGCCCGCTTCCGAGCGGCGGCGCCTTTCTGCTTGCTCCGCCGGCCCGTAAAGGCTCGGTCGAGGGCTTCGCTTTCGCTGCGCCCCAAAGCAAAGACACAAACCAGACAGATGGCGAAGCACAACACGACCACCCAGATGAGGTCGTTGGTTTCGACGCCGTAATCCTTCACCAGCATCCGGGCGCCGAAGCCGAAGATAATGTTCGACATGGTCCCGCCACCCAGAATGAAGGCAAACAGGCGCTTCGTTTCTCGACTGGTGAAAATATCAGCAGCAAAGGTGAAGAACTGGATCATGAGGAAGGCACCCATGACCTCCACCCAGACGTAGAACACCGCAAAGAACCAGTGGTCCCCTTCCGCGTCGATGGTGGACAGGAACAACCGGCTCAAGACCATACTGATGAGCAGGATGGTGGTCAGGCCAATAATCAGCCGGTCCCGCCGGAACTTCTCAGCGACCCGCCCATAGATCAGGCTGGGCACACTGACGGCGACAAACACAGCGACGTAGAGATAAGGAAGGACCGAAAGATCCGATTTCGACAGGAAGAGAGAATCCCGAACGATGCGCCCGGTGATGAAGGCCCCCACGGCATTCATCATGTAGATAAACATCAGGACCGAGCGAAATCCTTCGCCTTCTCGAATCTGAAAAACGCGGGCAAGGAATGCCAAGTGCGGCCTCCGAGTGGCACTCTAGACAGCGGGTGCTTGTTGCGTCAACGGGCCTTAAGGCCAAGAGAGTCGATGAACGCGGTCACCTGCTCGTTCACCTCGTCGGGAAACTCTAATGGTGCGGCGTGACTCGCCTCCTCAAAGACACAAAAGACGCTATCCGGCACTTGGGCAGCCATCGCTTGAGAGAGCCGCGGCGGCGTGAAGCCATCTCGCCCTGCGGCCAGGATCAAGGTCGGAAGATCGATCTCCTCGAGGAGCGCCCGAGCGTCGTGTTGGCCTGCAGCCCAGACGGTGTCCACGAAGTGCACCGGGTCCATCTCGGCCAAGGTGTCCAAATAGGGAACGAAGTCGCTGGGCCGAATCCGTTGAGCATTCAACTCGGTGGCGAGACCGACGAGCAAGGAAAGGCGACTATGAAGCAATCCGCGCCAAACGGCCCGGCCCCGTTTGCCCATTCGGCGAGCCAGTTGCCGCATCACAGGCACCCACCGGGCCAGGCGGTCATCGCCTCCGAAGGTATCGAGGGGGCGGCCGGCAGAGCCAAACAAGAGAGCCAAGGCGCTCACACGCTGGGGGTCTCGGCTCCACGCTTCGAGGACGACCTGGACCCCCATCGAATGGCCTACGAGAAGGGCATCGGACAGATCCATGTCCCGCAACAAGACAAGCAGATCTTCGGCCAAGTCACTTAACTGGAGTCGGGTCGGGTCGGCTGGCGCCTGAGAAAATCCGTGCGCTCGATATTGCCAATGCACGACACGGCAGCCTTGGCGCACCAGCTCGGGCGCGAGATAGCGCCAAATATAGCCGTCACATCCGACCCCATCACAGAGGACAACGGGCCGGCCGGCTGGGTCGCCAGCATGACGGCGAAACAATGCGGTCCCATCACAACCGCCAAAGGTTTCTTCTGTCCAATCGATCCGCACGATTCACCCCGTTACGCCCTCTTATGACTGAGAGCCCCTCCGCCTCAATGAAACTCGACGAGCGTCGGCTCCGACCGGTCGGCGCGCTGCCCATTACCAAGCTGCCCGGAACTCCCCTCGCCCCAACACCATAGGCGGTTGTCACCGTCCAAAGCACAGTGGTGGGTCAGGCCAGAGGCGATGAGATGCACGCCATCGGGATCATGGAGCCAGCGCCGATTACTCCGACTGCCGGCCAGTTGCCCTTGTTCGCCGTAGCCCCAGCAAGCGAGCCGACCGACAGCATCGGCCAGGCAGGTGCTGTTTTGGGTCAGGCCCATCGCTGAAATCTCGGGCAGGTCAGGAAAATGCGGCGTCTGGGGAAGATCACCGGGGGGCGCTAAGGCCTGGCCTTCATCGTTGTTTCCCCAACAAGCAATTCGTCCCCCGCGCTCCAGGGCACAGCCGTGCCCGCCGCCCACAGCGACCGCTTCCGCTGGTGCGATGCCGGCCACTTGGATCGGTGCCCGTCGAGATCGATGTTGCTGATTCCCAAGCCTGCCGCCGAGACCATAACCCCAGCACTTGATGGCACCATCGACCTGCAGAGCACAGTTATGCAACCGCCCGGCAACGATCTGCGTCACGGGCTCCAAGTTGATCACACGGACCGGCACAGCACTGCTTTCATAGTTGCCGTCCCCCAGCTGACCTTCTTCGTTCTCCCCCCAGCAATACACATTGCCCCCCAGGAGGCGAGCACAGCCGTGATCCCGTCCCAAGGCCAACTGCTGGACTCGATCTAGACCCAAAGGACGAACCAGAGTCTGACTGTCCTCCATCTCCCCATGACCCAGTTGACCGGCGCTGCCTTCGCCGATGCACCAAGGGCCACCGCCCTCCCGGATCACGCAACTGAACTCACCGCCTGTTGCGATCCCCACCAGGGGGCGAAGCGTCCAACTCGCTAGCGGCCGGTTCACAAATCCACCGGCTTCGACACGATCACCCAGTTGGCCCTTGCGGTGATCGCCCCAACAACTCGCAAGCCCTTGACCAAACAAGACACAGCTATGCCCGGTACCGAGACTCACCGCCACCGGTTCAAACTGGCAATGGGGTGTACAGCCGTCCCCCGGCAGCATGTTGCCATCGTCACAAGCTTCGGTTTCATGATCCAGTTGGCCATCGCCGCAATCGCTATCACGACAAAGGTGGCAGCCATCATCCGGCTCGTTGTTCCCATCGTCGCATCGTTCGCCCCGGCTCACATAGCCATCGCCACAACGAGGGGGTAGGCAGTCGATGCACCCGTCGCCGGTATCGTTATTCCCATCATCACAGAGTTCGTGGTTCAACCAGACAAAGCCATCGCCGCAATAAGGCAATGTACAGTCGTTGAGACAGTCATCGGTCGGGTCCTCATTGCCATCATCGCAGGCTTCATAACCGCTTTCGTCCTCAAGTCGATCCAGCCGTAAGATGCCATCACCGCAGCGAGCGAGTGTACAATCCGAGGCGCAAGCGTCGGTGGAATCGGCATTGCCGTCATCACAGGCTTCGTCGGCCTGCAGTCGTCCATCACCGCAGCGGGCTGCGACACAATCGCTGTCGCATGCATCGTCCTCTACGTCGTTTCCGTCATCACATTCCTCAATGCCGAAATGAACGAAGCCGTCACCACAGCGGGCCTGGGCACACCGGACACAGTCATCCTGTTCATCCTGATTACCGTCGTCGCATGCTTCGTAACCACTTTGACCAAAGAGCAAATCGCCCCGTTTGATCCCGTCACCGCACCGAGCGACCTTGCAAGTGGCCGTGCAGCCGTCGTCATTGACCTCGTTGCGATCATCGCATTCCTCGTGGTCATCATCATCTTCTAGGAGATCCTGCCGGATCAGACCATCGCCGCACCGAGCCCTTTTGCAGTATCCGGTACAGGCATCGAGCGCGTCGTCATCGCCATCGTCACATTCCTCGATGGAACCGACCACGCCGTTGCCGCAGACCTCCATCGGGGGTGGTGACGGACATGCCGCCACAACGACCCAGACCAGCAAAAAAGAGAACGCCCGCAACTTCATGCGGGCATCTAGCCACATCCTGCAGCCCTGCGAAAGGCGGCCGCTATGTATCCTCACCATCCTCAAGGTTGCGGAGCCGAGAGACGGCCTTCGCTCGAGGCTGTTCGGTGACACCGTAGCGAGCCAACACATCCGCCTGAATTTGCTCCAAACTTGCCAGGGCTTCCGCGCTCATTCCCGCGGCTGGGCCGACCTCCGTCGAGCCGGGAACTTCCTGGCCCTCCGTCATGATTTGCGCCTGGCTGGCCAAGGTGCTCTTGGAACGGGTCGTGGTTCTTGTCTGTGTGCCCGTTCCTGGGCCACCGGATCGCTTGGTCATGAAGTCTTCCTCCCTGGTGATTGGAATCTATGGCTGGCCCGCGAGAGCGTCAAAAATAAACCGGCTATTCACCTGCTCTTGCACAGCGAAACCCTACGTTATCCCACCGGGAACCGGGCGCACGGTGCTCACGAACCGAACTTCGGGCCGAGAAAATAACATCCCGATAACTGCCCCCTCTCACCACACGGGTGTCCCCTTCCTGGGGCTCCGGTGGCAGCTTCTGCACCATACGGCGGTAGACCAATGGATCATATTGATCTTCCACCCATTCGGCCGCATTCCCTGCGCCATGATAGAGCCCCTCAGGGGACCGGCCATCGGCCAAGGTATCCACCGGTAATGTCAGGGCCGAGCCATCTTCATCACCCCGCAAATTGGCCCGACTGGCCAGGTCGCCGGTTTCCTCGCCCCAAGGGTAACGACGGCCATCCTGACCTCGTACCGCACGCTCCCACTCAGCCTCGGTCGGCAGACGACGACCGACCCACGAACAGAAACGCTCTGCATCATACCAACTCACGCCCACCATGGGGTGTCGTTCATGGCCGAGAACCGGGTCATTCTCGAACTGTGAGCGACGACAAACGCCCAGATCCACACAGATCGCATAGGCAGCGTTCGTTACCTCGAAGCGGTCGATAAAATAGGTCGGTAGCGCCACAGTCCTCTGGGGCCCCTCATCCATCTCGCCCTCGGCCGACCCCATTAAAAACTCCGAGGCTTCGATACGAACTTCCGGCGCCCCGACCGTGGCCGGATCGAAGGGCTTCGTGATGCAAGCGCTCATCAAGGCCAGCAGGGCCAGCACCCCATAGGCTCTCATGGTTCGCGGAGTTCCCCCGCGGGCCCACCCGGCGCGGGGTATCCCCGTCGTGCAGGGCTGGGTTTACGGGCGAGCGGCACACGCAAGGTCATGCTGAGCATGGGCGAGAAGAAGGAAGCCTCAGGGGAGGGAGCACTTGAACACGTGTCCTCCTCAAGGCGCTGCAGGATGGGAATTTGGTCGAAACAGAAGACCTCGTCATCTTGGTAGTCGAAGTAAACGTAGGGCTCGTAACGAGGGAAACGCCAGGGGAGTTCCAGACCCACGGAGAAGTGGGGCGTCACATGGTATTCAGCCGCCAAATGGAAGCTGGTGAAGCTTGCTTCGTAGGCCCGCCCCCGATTGCCGCTGGCCTGCTTGCCGATCAAGTGCCAGCCGGCAAGGCCAGCATAGACGTTCACATCCCAAGGCCGATTCCGCAGCTCGGGAACCCAATGTTCGGCGATCTTCACGGGATGGATCCGAAGGCCGCCACCGACAAAGCCGAGGCCCCCTCGCTCGTCCTTAAAGAGGTCTTGTCCCTGGGCGTCGATCTGAAACTCCGGGGCCACGTAGCCAAGAATGTTCAGGCCGAGCCGAAGGCCTAGGCCGAAGCCATTCTCGGGGGGTTCCCGATCCACCAGCAGGACATCTTCAGTCCCGATCCGATTGTGGACTGCGTTGAAACCAAAATAGAAGTTCCCCTCATTGTCAGCTGCAGCCATCGCAGGCTGGAGCAACACGAGAAGAAAAGAGAGTCTTAGCAGAGACATGCCGGGCGATCCTCAGGTCCGTGACCATGTCGGCGTTGCCAGGCCAGGACCATGCCGTCCAGCAGCTTATCGGGAATTGAGAGCTTCCCGTAACCCCGTCCAACGCTGACGCCCGCTCGCACCGTCGGTCCATGAAAATCACTGCCACCCGTAATGCAGAGGTTCATCCGGGCTGCCACCCGCATCAACTCATCTCGGGTCCGCTCGTTGTGGCTGCTGTAATAACATTCGACACCATCGAGCCCATCGAGGGCTAGACTGCCGATGATGCTGCCGTAACTCAGCCCGCGCATCCGGCTCTTCAAACTGCGGGGATGGGCAATCACGGCGATACCACCCGCTTCATGGATCCAGCGGATCGCGTCCCGTGGCAGCACGCGGTCCTTGGGCACATAGGCCGGTTTGCCATCGGCGAGGAAGCGATCAAAGGCTTCGGGGATCGTGGCACAGTAGCCCTTCTTCACCATCGCTGCAGCGATGTGGGGCCGACCCACCACCCCATCGACCTCCGCTGCGATATCGTCATCAGAAAGAGGCATGCCTAAGGCTTCAAGGCGGGCCAGCATCTTGGGTGTTCGAGCATCGCGGGCAGCCTGGATCTCGTTGAGTCGAGCGCCAAAGGCCAGGTCATCCGGGTCCACGAAGTAGCCCAACAGATGCAAGCTCTGGCCATTATACTCACTGCTCACCTCAACACCGGGAATGATCCGCAGATTCGTCCCCTGCGCCAGTTGGCAGGCTTCATGGTAGCTAGCGACCGTGTCGTGGTCGGTGATCGCAAGGGCAGTGAGCCCAGCCGCAAGGGCTGCCTCCACCAATTGCGCCGTTGTCCACTCCCCGTCACTGGCCTTTGTGTGGCTGTGAAGATCTATCATCAAAAGGTTTCCGAACGGACCTTAGCCCTAAAAACAACGCTTGTCCCGGGCTCGCCCCCGGATGCCTTGCGTCGTGCATTCACACTCCCTTATGATTCCCGTGGAAGACTATTTTGTATCGACATTGCCCCGCTTTCCTCGTGCTCGTTCTGGCCTGTTCAACAGCGCCCCCCACCGATGATTCCCCTGACGCGCACGCAAAGGCGACCGGTGCACTCGACGGGGGCTCGGGAACGGCCGACGCCAATGCACCTACCGACGGGGGCTTCACCCTCGATGCAGGGCAACAGGAAAGCGCTGGCGTCGAGGCCCTCGGTCCATGCCAGGCCGGTTTAGAAGACAACCATCTCTTGGGCTGTGAACGGTACCGGGTCACCTGTGGCGGCCTCTCCCCCCAGGTGGTGAAAGTCCGGAGATGGGCGGATCCACAACGGGAAGGGCCCAGCCAGGGCCACATTGTTTTTGGCATGGGGGGAACTGGGGAGGGCTGGACCGTCACTCGGACAAATGATCCGGCCCATGGCGAACATCAGTTGGTGCGTCGCCTGACACGGGCCGGCTTTGTGGTCTACGAACGAGCTTGGGAAGAGGGCTGGTGGGGCCGATCCTCCGACGAGCAGGGGATCGCCGCAGCAGCCTGTCGATACCGTACGCTCGTCGCCCATCTGGCCCAAGGCAGCGAAAGCCCAACCTGCGTGTTCGGTAACTCCGGGGGCTCTACCGAAATCGCTTATGGCCTCACTCGACATGGTCTTGATCGAATCATTCGGCTGGCGATCCTTGGCGGTGGCCCCCCGATGGGCCGGATCGATTACGGCTGCAGCGCAGACCGTCCAGAGTTGGGCTGGAGCAGTCAATGCGCCACCTACTGGGGCGAGACCCAGACCGAATGCGGCCGCCGGCCGGTCAAGTGCTTCTACGAGGGACGAATCGTCTCGGTCTTCGACCAGAGCTACGGGGGCGCCCCCTGCTCCCAGGCCAACGACGACGACCTACAGTTACTTGAAGCCGATAGTGTCCTCGGAGGGGCTCCAGTTCTAGACTATCCCGACACCCACGTCCACTTCGTGGTCGGCCGACAAGACTGCACGGAAGCACCGATCCTCGGCATCCCCTACTTCAACGGGATCACCAGCTCAAAGAGCCGAGATCTCGTGACCCAAACACCCCATCGGACCATCGAGTCGAGTCAGGGGGCCCAGGCCGTTTTCGATGCCTTCGTCACCCACTGCCAGGACCCCTAGCCCCTTAGGCGTTCTCCAACTCCAAAGCTTCTTGGCGCTGTTCCCACCAATGGACCAGGAAGAGGTAGATCGGGCTCGCAACGAACATGGACGAATAGGTTCCCACCAACACACCGATCGTCATGGCGATGCTGAACTCGCGGATGGTGGGGCCACCGAAGGCCCAGAGGATCACGACCACGATCAACGTGGTCACCGAGGTGAGAATGGTTCGACTGATACAAGCGTTCAGAGCCCGGTCCACCGTGGTTTCCAGAGGCTCTTTACCTTCACCGACCTTGCCCAACTCCTCGCGGATCCGGTCATAGACCACGATCGTATCGTTGAGTGAGTAACCCACGATGGTCAACAACGCCGCGATGATCGGCAGATCAAACTTCAGTTGGAAGAGTGCAAAGATACCGACCGTGATCAGCACATCGTGAACCAAGGCGATGATCGCGCCCGGCGCAAAGGTGAAGTTAAAGCGAAAGACGATGTAGATCAGAATACCCAGCAGGGCGTAGATCACGCTGAGCACGCCCTCGTTCCGTAGCTGCTCACCCACCTGCGGGCCAACGTAATAGATCGCATTCGGCTCAACGCCGGCCTGGGGGAACTTGGCTGCCAAGGCCTCGCCAACCTCCGCCGCCACACCGGCAAAGCCGACTCGATACTCAGCCTTACCATCGGTCGGGAAACGCTGGGGCTCACCGACCACGGTGACGCCCAAATTGGCGAAGTGGGCTTTCAAGGCCTTACGCTGATCACCCTCTGTGGGCCCCACAGACTGCATCAAACGCTTGTTCTTGGCCTTCACCTCATCCCAACTCAGGGCTTTCTTACGGTCGGTCTCCGTCATCTCTGCGTCGGCCGGTGTTGCGGAGTGGAAAGTCCCTACCCAACCCGCATCGGTCCGAAACTCCTGCGGCCGCTGGGCCGGATCGTACTTGGGCGGGGGTGGCTTGGGGCCCGCATCGATGGGGCCGCCTGCCGGCAATCCTGGGTCACCAGGACCCAGGTTTTTCTCGATCAACGCCCGGTCTTCCGGGCTTCCCGGCTTGGGCATTTGACCCAAGACCATCCGGTCTTTGGGAGGAACCTGTCCGGGGTTCACGGGCACCATCTGAATGCCACCACCCGGCGCGTTGCTCTTCGGTACACCCAAATTGATCTGCCCTGGCCCCTTAGCCGGGTCCACATCCACGAAGCCTTCGAAAGTCCGGCTACCATCGGGGTTCACGATGACCTTTTGCACTTGGCCGGGGGCCAGTTGACCCGTGTCTTTCCCATCATCTGCCTTCGGTGCGGCCGTGTCCTCGGTCAGCAGCACAGTGATCAGACCGCCGGCCCGGTTCACCTCAAACTTCTCGAGGCGATCACCGTAACGGGCCCGGGTGTTCTGGTCCATCGAGGCGACCAACTCCTCCGACAAGGACGAGACCTGGCGAACGCGGATCATGATCTGTTCCTCGCTACCAAAGGTCTGGAGACTGGCCCCTTCATAGGGCAGTTCCCCCACCGCGGCCCGTAGGTCGGCAAGGCTCGGACGCTCCTTGAACTTGAAGACCATCTCGGTCCCGCCTTGAAAGTCGGTTCCGAAGTTCAACCCTTTGACCAGCAGGATGACCAGACTGAGGGCCACTGCAACGACGCTACATGCCCCGAAGAACCGGGTCTTCGAAACGAACTCGTATCGGCTGTTTGGCTTAATGAATTCCATGGTCTAGGCCCTCCCACCGGTGAGGTCGATGCCGACACTCAGGGTCGCATCCTGTGACCGGCTAATGCGCCACTCGAAGATGGTTCGGGTCACGTAAATAGCGGTAAACAAGGAGGCCATAATACCCACCACGAGGGTGACGGCGAAGCCCTTGATCGGACCGCTACCGTACTGCCAAAGCACGATGCCCGCGATCCCGGTGGTGAGATTGACATCGACGATGGCGCTCATGGCGTTATCGTAGCCCACGGACAAAGCCGATTTGGCGGTTTTCCCGCGCCTGAGCTCCTCCCGTATTCGCTCAAAGATGATGACGTTCGCGTCGACGGCCATACCGATCGTCAACACCATACCCGCGATGCCTGGGAGCGTTAGCGTCGCGCCAAACATGCCGAGCACGGCCAGGATGAACAGGAGGTTCAAAGCCAGGGCGATGTCGGCCACGATCCCGGCGAAGCCGTAGTAGATGATCATAAAGATGATCACGAGAAGCGAACCACCGAGGATGGCGTTTCGACCGGCCTTGATACTGTCTTCCCCCAAGCTAGAACCGACGGTCCGGTCCTGCTCGATGGTAATGGGCGCAGGCAAGGCACCGGACTTCAGCACGATCGCGAGTTGCTCCGCTTCTCTAAAGACCTGGTTCCGGTCGCCGAGAGAGCCCAGGGTAATGCGGCAGCTGCCGCCGGTGATGGCCGTTTGAATCACCGGTGCCGAATCAACCATGCCTTCAAGAACGATGGCAAAACGGTTGCCAACGTTCTTCGTGGTCAGACTGCCAAAGATCTTCCGGCCCGGCTCATTGAAGATCAGACTGACCTCCGGCTTACCGGTCTGTGGGTCGCTGGTCACAAAGGCGTCGACCACGTGATCACCAGAAAGCGGAATGGTGCGGGTCAGGGTATAGCTCCGGTAGAGTTTTTCATCGTCTTCGACCGGAAGCGCACCGGCACAGGACCGACGTAAAAAGGGCCGTGAACGGGCCTCTACTTCTTGGATGGCTGCAGCCTTATCACCGCTGAGCGCCGCGCCGAGGACCTCGACGAGCTTGTTGCGGTCGGCGGCGATGAGGAAGCGATCCTGGCCTTGGCTGCCATTCGGCTTCTGATAGCTGTCCTGACAAAAGACAACGCCGGCCGGCAGCTTGTTTTTCATCCCGTCCGTCGTGGTATCCTCGTCGAGGACCATGCGGAACTCCAGTTGCGCCGTTTTACCGAGCACGCGCCGGGCCGCCTCTGGATCTTCGAGCCCGGGTAGCTGGACCACGATTTGATTGCCGCCCCGGGCATTGATCTGGGGCTCTGCGACACCGAGACTGTCGACGCGATTGCGGATCGAGCGCATGGCCTGAGCGATCGCATCCTTCTTCAAACGGTCGATGTAGTCTCCGGCCAGGCGATGGACCAGACGCGTGGGCTCCTTCTCCACCACCTCAAATTCGATCTTCGACATGTCCTCAAGATACTTGTCCAGATCTTCCGGCGTCTTGGTGACGACCTCGATATGGTCGACCTTGTCACCTTCGAGCTGATTGACAGCCTCGACATCCACCTCATCCCGGACAAAGCGGTCCGCGATGCGCTGGGTCAGGCGATTCGCCTTGTTCTCGATCGCCTTGTCGAGATCCACACCCAGCACGAGGTGAATACCGCCGGCCAAGTCCAGGCCCAGGTTGACGTGCGTGTCCATGAACCCCTTGGGTACGAACTCTTTAAACGCGTCTGCACGCTTTCGGACCTTCTTCGTCTGCTCTTCATTGAGATTGAAGTAGATCCAAGTTGGCGCGGCTGCGTACAAGGCACCGAAAATGGTCAGTGCGACGACGCCCAGCCGGAACTTCAGTTCCCCTCGACTCATTTTTCTTCCTTCTGTTCGGCCTTCGCCGGCGTATAGGGGCCCGCAAGAGTGCGCGTGAGAAAGCGTACCTTGTGGTCCCGTCCAAGTTCCAAGGTGACCTCACCATCCTTGATACTGTGAATCTTACCGATGATGCCGCTCTGGGTGAGGACTTCATCGCCCTTTTTAATTCCCTTAAGGAACGCTTCGTGTTGCCGCCGCTGCTTCGATTGCGGGTAGAGGATCATGAAGTAAAAGACGGCGAAGATCAGTAGCATCGGAATGATGCCACCGGTGAACAATCCAGGGGCCTGCTGGGGGGCAGGTGCAGTGGATGCGAGGATGATGATTCCAGCCAAAATCGGCGTCCTTCCGGGAGCGGTTCAAGCCCAGTACCCTGAGCCAGGGCGGCTCCCCCTATCAGAGGGCTGGTAGCGACTCAACCTGCTTATTGTTCGCGCTTTAACCGCAGAACCGAGTGGGTCAGGTAGGCTCCGAACAGAACCAACAGGATGCCACTGAAAACCAATCCCAAAGCACTGCGCCAACTGGCTTCCAAGACCTCCTTTTTGCCCACAAGGCATTGGTTGGGATCTTGGGATTTGTAGGTCACCCAGCGCCGCTTAAAGGGCTCTTTGCACTTGGTCTTAATGCTTGCCAGGCAGCGATAGTCTTTCCCCTTCGCATCTTCAAAGCGGACCAGAACGGTGCGCGCCCGACTCGCACCCCGCCGACTGCACGACTCGGTCTCTGCGAGGACTTCGACACCGTGATTGACGATGGACGCCACGTGCTGGTGATGCAGCAGGCTTGGCACGATAAGATAGAAGCCAAAACACAGACACACCACCGCGGCGATGGCCTTATTGCCACCTGGGTCGGTCTTGAGTTCAGGGTCGAAAGGTGGTTGGGCCATATCTGCCGTTAGCGCCGTCGGCTCAAGCCTTCAACGGCCAAAGCGAGCGGACTTCGTCGAGGAGCTGGGGAAAGCGTTCTGCGGTGATCGCCTCGCGAATCCGCCTCATCAGGTCCAAGTAGTAAAACAGGTTGTGCTCGGTCAGTGCCGATAATCCCAACAACTCCTTGGTGATAAAGAGGTGCCGCAAATAGGCCCGACTGTAGGTCGTACACGTGCGACATGGGCAGGCCGGGTCCAAGGGGCCCCGATCATCGGCGAAGCGAGCATTCTTGATGTTGAGGCGGCCCTCGCTGGTAAAAACCGTTCCCATGCGTCCATTACGGGTGGGCAGAACGCAATCGAACATATCGATGCCAGCGGCCACCGCTTCGACCAGATCTCGGGGAGTCCCCACCCCCATCAGATAGCGAGGCTTGTCCGCAGGCAATGCAGGCGTCACTCGCTGCAGCAGATCAACCATCACCGATGGAGCTTCACCGACCGAGAAGCCGCCGAGGGCATAACCGGGCAGATCCCGCGCGGCCAGCGCCTCAACATGGGCAAGTCGCAGATCCTCATGGAGGCCACCTTGGACGATGCCGAACAGGGCCTGATCATCCCGTTTGAAGGCGGAGATACAGCGGTCGAGCCAGCGAGTTGTTCGGTCGGTCGCCGCAATCACCTCCTCCCGCGTCGCGGTTGCCGGCGGGCATTGGTCGAAGGCCATGACGATATCGGCCCCCAAGCGGTTCTGGATGTCCATGCTGGTTTCGGGAGACAAGAATCGATGGGAGCCATCCACATGGCTCTGGAACTTCACGCCCTCCTCAGAGATCTGATTGAGTTGGGCCAGGGAAAAGACCTGAAAGCCCCCCGAGTCGGTGAGCATCGGCCCCTGCCAGGCCGTGAATTCCTGCAGCCCGCCCAAAGCCTCCACGCGGGCCTCTCCCGGCCGCAGGTGGAGATGATAGGTGTTGCCCAGGATGATCTCGGCGCCGAGGGCTTTGAGGGTCCAGGGTGCAATGCCCTTGACCGAGCCCACGGTGCCCACCGGCATGAAGACGGGCGTCTCAATGGAACCGTGACCGGTCTGAATTTGCCCCCGACGAGCCGCCGTGGTCGCGCAAACGGATTTTTGCTCAAACTCAAGTGCACGCATGGGGCGAAGGACTCACCAAAACTCGGGCCCTCTGTCTAGAGGCCGCCGGACTCAGGCCTGGGCATCTACCAGATCTAAACTGTAAGTCAGGCGCCGCAGGCGACGAGCGGAAGGGGGCTTTTCGGCATCGGCCCGGGCCAGTTCGATCAGACGCTCTAGATGCAGGCCGGAGAGGCCCAACAGGTTGTCCCGCCAACGGGTCGCTTCCGCCGGCCGACCCAACTGCTCGAGACAGCGGGCCCCCCAGAGCAGGAACTGCCCCCGGCGGAAGGCCGACTGGGGCCGATCCAGGCCAGCTTGTAGATGGATGAAGGCCTCG
>PBND01000025.1 GCA_002722845.1 Myxococcales bacterium
TGGACCTATATCGCAACGATCACCAACAACGGCGATGGCGCGAACGAGGGGAACTGGTTGCCCAGCAGTCCGGACCCGAACAACTGGGAATCGGACCGGAGCTTCGGGCTGCTCGACTCATCCCAAAACGCCGACTTTCGGTCGCCTGCTTTTCATCGGGTCTCGGGACAAGCCCTCATGATCCGCCATCGAGATCAGTTCCTGTTGCGGACAGTCAGCGGCTGCTTTGACGAGCCACTCAGCGACTACTTCGCCCGCTTGAGCTGGTCTTGCGGGGCTTCGGTGAACCTTGGACCCAATCAGGCCTGCGCCAATCCCTGCGCCATTGCCGAGCAGACGGTGCGGGATGGTGACAGCGCAATGCTTGAGGGGGCGCCTCGGGAACGGCTCTACTTCAAGTGCGGTGAGCGGGATGGCGTGGAGGACTCCAATAAAGACCGTAGCTATATCTCGACCAGTCGTCGGCCCAACGTGAGCGGGATCAGCGGGCTGGGGGCTTTTTGCCGCGGCGGTAGCTGCACGCCGAGGACCGGCGACGTCGATGTGAACAACTACTCTGATGCCATCAACCCCACCGCGGGGAGTGAGTTCTACGGTCTCTGGGTTCGCTGAATCTCAGAGGGTGAGATAGGCGAGGAGTAAGCCGAGCAAACTCCCTGCGACCATGGTGATGACCACCGGGGCAACGCCGATCCCACCGACACGTGAGTGGGGAATTGTGGTCTCGGCAAAACTTGGCTCCGGACGGTTACTGACTCGAATCCGGGTGGGGATGTCCCGATCCCCACCCAATATTTGGGTGGGCGCGTCCAGGCTTTGACCTCCTGTTGAGGCGGTGGCCCCAGTCACCGGCACGATTTGGGTGGCCTGCGGATCATTGTCTTTTGATTGGCTGGGTTCGAGGCTCGGAAGGCTGGCGGAGACTTGGACCCCTTCCAGTGGTTGATCGCCCATGGCCTGAGCGATGAAGCGGGCCAGTTGCCGAGCGCTGCCCGGTCCAGGCATCCGCTCCACCGCATCTTCAAGCATATCCCGCATGGCTCTGGCGGTCTGCAATCGGTCTTGCCGGTGCAACGTGATCGTTTGGCGAACCACTTCCCGGAGCAGATCGGGCACTTCACCGGGTTCGGGGAGACGAAAATCGCAGCGAGTGATTCGGCGCAGAAGTTCCGTGTTATCACTGCGCCTCTTGCCAATGGGCCCTGGCACTCGAAATGGTTTTTCACCCATGAGCATTTCGAAGAGGACCACCCCGAGGGAGAAGATGTCGCTGCGCCGATCCAGTTTTTTCCCGGCCGCTTGCTCCGGGCTCATGTAGCTGAACTTGCCCTTCAACACGTTGCCCTGAGTGAGCTGTTGATTGGTGGCGGCCTTCGCAATGCCGAAGTCGATCACCTTCACCACGCCATCGCGACTGATCATGATATTTTGCGGACTAATATCCCGGTGAACAATGCGCAGGTTCCGGCCCGATGGGTCCTTGAAGCGGTGCGCATAGTCCAGTCCAGCGCAGACTTCAGCGGCGATGCGGGCCGCCAACTCCGCGGGAATCCGCAACCCCACTCGCCGCAGTTTCTTGTTCACCTGCCGAAGGTTCCAGCCGTCGATAAACTCCATGGCGATATAGTATTGGCCCTCGTCTTCACCCAGCTCGTAGATTTGCGCGATGTTTGGATGATTCAGTTGGGCCGCCACCCGAGCTTCATCGAGGAACATGCCGACGAATTCCTCGTTATGGGCGAGGTGGGGGTGGATTTTCTTGATCACCAGCCGTTTCGAAAATCCGGCAGGCCCGGTTTGTTGCGCCAGATAAACTTCGGCCATGCCGCCTTGGGCGATCCGATGGAGTAACTGGTAGCGTCCAAAGCGGACCTCGATTGCCACGACACGACTCCTGAGCGCACGCTTCCTGTCTCCTGATAGACTCCTGAGAGCCAGAGCGCAAAGACCTGATGGGCTCATTGCGGAAAGCCCGTGGAAAGGTAGGAGAGAGTTGGTGTGATAGACTTTGGCTGCGGCCGTCGGACAGCTTCTTGCGGAGACAACCCTTCTCGGTGTTATGCTGATGGGGAGAGGGGGGGCTTTGGCCGACGAGATTCGCAAACTGCGTGGCGAGTTGAGAGACGCGGAGCGGGCTGAGGAACCGGACAAGGCCATCACAGTACTCGCTCAACTCTGCGAACTTGAGCCAAACGACCTTCGTAGCCGACAGAAGCTCGCCGGCTACCTGAGCCGGACCGGCCAACTGGCCGAGGCCCAATCTCATCTCCAGCAATGTGCTAATGGCTACGCGATGGAGGGCTTTCTCAACAAAGCCATCCAGGTGGTCAAGGAACTCGTTCAACTGAATCCAGCCGATGAGGTGGCCCTGCGCGGCCTGCAAGGACTCTATGCTCGCCGGCACCGAGGGCGGAGTTCCGCAGGACCGATTCCGGGGTTTCAGTTACCGCCGGGCGGTCGTGAGCTCTGGGGCTCTGATCCCATCGAAGTGGATTTTGAAGACGTGCCGACCGCGGTGGATGGGGAGGGAGAGCCGTCCTTTCCGCCGACCTTGATTCCTCGTTCAGCCTCCAGTCGGGAAAAGACACCTTCCTATCCGGACGAGCCTGACGCCGATCCAGGAACTGGATCTCGGCGGACACTTCAGCCGCTGACGGGAACGGAAAGAGACCTCGGTGAATTGATCGCCAGTGCCAGTGCGGAGGCCCGGCGTGAACCGGCGGATCAATTCGGACAACCTGGCTTGCGGGATATACCGCTCTTTTCTCGGGTCCCCGATGAAGCCTTGGATTTGATCGCCCAGCGGGCTGAGGAGAAAGACTTCGAGCCGGGGGAGACGCTTTTTCACCAGGGGGATTGGGAGAGCAACCTCTGGCTTATTCTCCATGGCCGCTTGGAGGTGAAGCGTCGGACCACAGCGGGCCACGAACTGACCTTGGCCCGGTTGGGTCCTGGCGCGCCTTTGGGTGAAATGAGCATCTTTAACGATTCGCCTCGGACTGCCAGTGCCCACGCCCTGACCCATCTCAAATGTTATCGACTCCGGCGTTCGGATCTGCAGGAGATTTGGCAGGAGTTCCCAAAAATTCGCGACCTGCTGTTGCGGGAATATCGGCTGCGGCATCTCCGCAACCTGGTGGACCACGCGCCGGTGATGCAGGCGATTCCCAAGGCGATGCGTCGAGGGGTCGCGATGCTCTTCAAGGTGCGCGAAGTGCCCGCAGGTACATTGCTTCTCGACGCTGGTGGTGAAGCGGGTGGCCTGTTCGGCGTGCTCGGCGGCCGGGTTCGCGTCGAAATGCGGAGTGAAGCCGGAGACTACCGTATGATTGCCGTCATGAGCCAGGGTGCAGTCTTTGGTGGCGAGGAGTTGGTGATCGGCGAGCGGCTTGGTCTTCGCTACGTCACCGCAGGCCGGGCATCGGTACTGCGCTTGCCCGCAGACGTGTATCATCGGCTCTTGGACGAGCATCCCAGTCTCAAGGCCTACCTAGAGCGGGTGGCGATCCAACGCCGGCGACTGGCCCAAGAGATCATCACCGCCCAGGATCTCTTCCACGGTTGACAGCCCCCCGGTTCTTTTGATCTAGGGCGCCGCCGTCGGGCGATTAACTCAGCGGTAGAGTGCTACCTTCACACGGTAGAAGTCACTGGTTCAATCCCAGTATCGCCCACCACAGCAACGAGAAGGCACCTGCGGGTGCCTTTTCATTTTTCGTCGGGCCGATCCCTGGGGGACCGCAGGTTTCCCTTCTGCCAGGGAGCGTCGGCCGCTATGGAGCGGCGCCCAAGGACGGTGAAGCCCATGTCGAAACTCCATGTCGTGACCTACGGCTGCCAGATGAATGCCCACGACTCGGACCGTATGGTCGAGTTGATGGCACCCTTGGGTTTCGAGGCTACCGCCGACAAGAACGAAGCGGATCTGATCGTGCTGAATACCTGTTCCGTTCGGGAGAAGGCCGATCAGAAGATGCTCAGCGAGTTAGGGCGACTGCGGGCCTGGCGAGGGGAGCACCCCGACCGGATTCTTGCCGTTGGCGGCTGCGTCGCCCAAGGCATGGGGCAGGGGCTCTTGGATAAAGTCCCGTTCTTGGATCTGGTTTTCGGTACCGACCAGCTTGCGGCCTTGCCGGACATGGTGCGCCGAATCCAAAGGGATCGGGTGCGTGTGGCGGCCGTCGATTGGCGGGACGCCGATGAGTTCGATTTCCTGCCGATTCGCCCTCGGGGTAAGGTTGAGGGTTGTCATGCCTTTGTGAAGATCATGAAGGGCTGCAACCAGTTCTGCACCTACTGCATCGTGCCGTACGTGAAAGGGCGAGAGTTGTGTCGGCCCGCCAACGAGATCGTCGACGAAGTACGGCTCTTGGTTGAACGTCACGGGGTGCGAGAGGTCACGCTGCTGGGCCAGACGGTCACCAGCTACAACGTGCGCCACAACGCCCGGCCGGGAGCGCCCCGGTTTAGCGAACTGCTCCATCGCCTCCATGACATCGATGGCCTCCATCGCATCCGCTTCATGACCGGCTATCCGAAAGACGTCGAACCGGATCTCGTGCAGGCTTTTCGAGACCTCCCTCGGGTCGCAGGCCACATCCACATGCCGGTGCAAAGCGGTTCGGACCGCATCCTGAAGCGGATGAACCGAGGTTATGACCGACAGTTGTACGTGGAGCGGATGGCCGATTTGCGCGCGGCCCGGCCCGGGCTGGCCCTCACCAGCGATATCATCGTGGGCTTCCCCGGTGAAACCGAAGCGGACTTTGAAGCCACCATGGAACTGGTGCGCAGTATGCGCTTCGACTCGATCTTCTCCTTCTCCTATTCCGAGCGGCCAGGGACTCGGGCAGCGGTCTTCGATGATTCGGTACCCCACGAGGACCGGCGCCGGCGACTGCGGGCGCTCAACGAAATGCAGGAACAGATCACCCGCGAGATCCTTGAGCATCGAGTGGGTCGCAGGGAGGAGGTTCTTGTCCTTGGGCCCTCCACCCGAGATCCGAAGATCCTCTGTGGTCGTACGAGTGAACACCGCATGGTGAACTTCCGGGGCGAGGCAGCGGTGGGTGACTTGGTCGACGTGACGATCACCGAAGCTCAGCCCCACAGTCTGCGGGGGCAGATGGTGCTCGATGCGCAGCGGCTCAGCGCCTAAGGTTTCTCCGGCCCGGTGGGCCTTGCCCGTCAGCTATATGGGCTTGATCTGGTATCTGAGCTCCCAGCCCATAAGCGCCTTGAACGTCGGGTTTCGGGTCAGTGACAAAGTCCTCCATTGCCTGGCTTTCGGGGCTCTGGCTCTTTTTGTGTGGTGGGCCGGCAAGGGGCTGCGCCGCCCGGCCCTGATCGCGTTTGTGGTGGCTGCCCTCTACGGTGGTGTCGACGAGCTACACCAACTTTGGGGTGATGCAGGTCGCATCGGCGATGTCTGGGATTGGCTGGCCGATGTGTTGGGCGCAGGCCTGATGGCAACCTTTCTCCACCATTGGAGCCGACGGGTCGAAACGGACTCGACGGCCCTTCCTCCGACCGATGAAGAAGGTCGAGAAGCCGCGGGTTGAAGAGTCCGCTTCCCTCTTCTATCACCAGCTTTTACAAGCCCGCCTAGCCGAGCAGGAGGTCGCGCGATGATTCGTAGTTTTGAGGGCCACATTCCACAGATCGGTAAGGGGACTTGGATCGACGAGCAGTCCACCGTGATGGGGCGTTGCTGGATCGGCGATGGGGCTTCGATCTGGCCCGGTGCTGTCTTGAGAGGTGACATCGGCGACATCATCGTAGGTCACCACTCCAGTATTCAGGACAACAGCTGCATGCACACCCTCCACGGTGAGTTTGATGTCTATGTGGGGAGCTATTGTACCGTGGGTCATAATGCGAATCTTCATGGCTGCATCGTCGAGGACCATTGTGTCATCGGCATCGGTAGTGTGGTCCTGGATGGTGCGGTGATTGGCGAGGGCAGCATCGTGGCCTCGGGCTCGGTGGTGCCCCCGGGCAAGGTGATTCCACCGAATTCCATGGTCATGGGGATTCCCGGCAAAGTCGTCCGGACGTTAAGCGAAGAGGAGCAGCGATGGGCTCGGGAGCGCTGGCGATTTTATGCCGATTACACCGAGCGTTTCCTCAAGGATGGTGCTCGAGAAATCGCGCCAAAACCTCTTGAGAGCTTGCCCCGGCCAGAGGACCTAATTCAGGGGCAAAAATAGTTCTCACCGGCCCCTTGAGACCGTTTTCGTCGGCAACAATCACCGGTACCTTCAGCTACTGGTTTTCGCCCGTCGACTTTGGCGCTATCAGCCCCTCGCCAGGGGGCCCCATGAACAACGAACAGGTCGCTGTCGATACCATCAGAACCCTATCCATGGATGCGATCCAGGCGGCAAACTCAGGCCATCCTGGGATGCCGATGGGCATGGCCGATGCCGCGGTTGTCCTTTGGGGTGACTACCTCGTCACCGACCCGAAGGAGCCGCTGTTTCCGGATCGGGACCGATTTGTGCTCTCCGCCGGTCACGGCAGCATGTTGCTCTACAGCCTCCTCCACCTCTCGGGTCATGATTTGAGCCTTGAGGAGTTGAAGTCCTTTCGCCAACTCCATTCTCAAACGCCGGGGCATCCAGAAGTCGGCGAGACGGCGGGGGTTGAGACCACCACGGGACCCTTGGGCCAGGGCTTTGGCAATGCGGTGGGCATGGCCATGGCCGAAGCCCGGCTCGCCAGCTTGTTCAACAGGGAAGGCTTTCCCATCGTCGACCACTACACCTATGTCATCGCTGGCGACGGCTGTTTGATGGAGGGCGTGTGCGCAGAAGCAGCTAGCTTCGCCGGGCATCAGGGCTTGGGTAAGCTGATCGTCCTGTGGGACGACAACTCGATCACGATCGATGGCGACACTGATTTAGCCATCAGCGAGGACGAAGGGGCCCGTTTCGCCGCTTATGGCTGGCAGGTCCTTGCTTGCGATGCCCATGATCGGGCCGACGTGCGGCGAGTGCTTGAGGCGGCCCGGGCCGATGGGGACCGGCCTACCCTGATCTGCGCCAAGAGCCATATCGGTTTTGGCAGTCCCAATAAGCAGGATACGGCCAGTGCCCATGGTTCGCCCCTCGGCGAGGATGAGATTCGTCTGGTGAAAGAGGGCATGGGCTGGGATCCCGAGGCCCAATTCCTCGTGCCCCAAGAGGCCCGGGCCCATTTTGATGGCTTAGGGCAGCGAGGGCAGTCGAAGCGGCAGACCTGGGAGGCTGGCTTTAGGCAGTATGAGCAGGCCTATCCCGACTTGGCCCGCAGCTGGCGAAGCATTCAAGAGGGGGATGGACTTCCCGAGAACCTCGCCGATTTGTTGCCTCGTTTCGAGGGGGTGGCGAAGCAAGCGACTCGGGCCAGCAATGGCGATGTCATCAACGCCCTGGCTCCCGTGATGCCCAATCTGTGGGGGGGCTCAGCGGACCTTGCCGGCTCCAATAAGACCCTGGTCAACGGGGCATCGACCTTTCAGCGGAACAACCGCGGCGGTCGGAATCTCCACTTCGGGATTCGAGAGCACGGCATGGCGGCGATCATGAATGGGATGGCTCTCCATGGTGGCGTGATCCCCTACGGCGGCACCTTCCTCACCTTTAGCGATTATATGCGGGGCGCGATGCGTCTCTCGGCCTTGATGAAACAGCGGGTGATCTATGTCCTCACCCACGACAGTATCTTCTTAGGAGAAGACGGTCCCACCCACCAAAGCGTCGAGCACGCGATGGCATTGCGGATGATCCCGGGCATGCAGGTGCTCCGTCCCGGTGACCCCCGCGAGACGGCCGCCTGTTGGGGCTTGGCCCTTCGCAGCACCGATCGACCCACTGCGCTGCTGTTGACCCGGCAGGGACTCCCGGCCTTGGAGGGTACGGAACAATCCTACGCTGGGGTAGCCCGGGGCGGCTACATTCTGAGCGATAGTGAGGGTGAGCCCGAACTCATTTTGATTGGCACTGGCAGCGAGTTGCAATTGTGTGAGGCGGCGGCCGCCGAATTGCGATCGGAAGGGCGTCGAGTCCGGGTGGTGTCCATGCCGGGGGCGGACCGCTTTCTCGCCCAGGATGAAGCTGAGCGCGAGCGGGTGCTCCCGGCGGCCTGCCGCAAGCGCTTATCGGTAGAAGCCGGTGTGACCTGGGGCTGGGAGCGCTTCGTGGGCCTCGAAGGCCGCAGCATCGGTATCGATGGCTTCGGCGCCAGCGCCCCGGCCGAGGACTTGGCGGAGCACTTTGGCTTTACCGTGGCAAATGTCCTCAGCGAGGCCCGTAGCCTGCTGGACTAGCGCAGCGTCGGGCAGGGCTCGGTGGGGATGGCGAGGCATCGTTCAAGCTTGGCTTGATCCGCTTTCACCCGAACGCGACGCATCAGTCCGGCCTTTAAAGCGTCCCTGAGTTGGGCATCTCGATAGCGGCCTGTACGCAGGCGTTTGAGTACCGTCTGGGCCAGTTGGGTTGCCGAACGCCGATAGAGTCGAAACATCAACTCTCGGCCTGCGAGGCGCTGGAGAATGGGGTCTTCGACGGTCTCAAGAAGGGCATGGTCGGCCCCTGACGACAGCGATTTTACCCCGCGTCGGACCCGATGGGCTGCCTTCGCCCAGGTCAGCACCGATTGCTCACTGAACTCCACCCACTCCCGGTTCTGTTCTTGGACGGTCCAACCAGCCTTTTGTTGACGCACGGTGATGAGACCAAAGCGGGCGGAGTTTGGCAGGCTGTGCCCCTCGGCTTGAACCAGTTCAGTGGGCACGTTGCCCTTGAGTATCAGAATGGGGCGGACTCGAAGACCTTCGGGCTTTTGAGATAGGACTTCAACGATCGCGATGCCTTCAGCCTGCTTGAGCCGGTTCTGGAGGGGGCGGTATGGGGGCAGCGTATGGGCCAGGAGCACCGTCGCCGTCAGCCAAGTCAATGTTCCGGTCCTAGATCGGGTAAGGGGCCGGTACTGACGACGACTCGTTGCAGGTCTTTTGCGCCGAGGAACTCCTGAAAGTCCGCAAGGATTTGAGCCTCAAGCACTTGAGCCCGCCGCTTCCAGGCACCGTCTCGGGCCCGAAGATGGACCGTTTGATGACGGAGGCCCACAAAGACCACTTGGTCGAGAAAACGCTCGCCGTAGAGGCGTTCAAAGAGACGGGCACCGGCTTGGAAGGCGGCGGGGTCCGGCAGGCCGAGGCCACCCAACATGCTTCGGGCGAGGGAGCCCATCGCCGTGCGTTCGTTTTTTCGTTTCCCCGCCATGGTTCTCTTATCGCTTTCGAGACTCAGGGCCTCAAGGGCTTATTCTCCACGGGCCGACCACCAACCATCACGATGTCCTCCGCCGGAACGGTGATCGGTTCGCCCTCGTCCCCTTGGGCCATGGTCATTTCGTCGTAGGCTGCCATCCAGGCCAATTGGACCACAGGCCCCGCGACCAGCAGACCAACGCAGCAAGCAAGGAGGCCGAGAACGGTGACACCGAAACTGAGGATGGACAGGCCAAGCAACTGCCAGAAGTAGGGTCTGGTCAGGGCGTAGGCCCGCTTCATGCAGTCGATTGGCGGGTCATCCGACTCCATGGCGACAAGGAACGAGGGATAGAGGGCAATGGCCAGATAGATGCCCGGAAAGATGCAGAGCACAATGCCGAAGAAGACGACGAAGCCGTAGACGAGATAGACGATCAGCAGTTTGCCGAAGCGTTCGAAGCCGGCGAAGACATCGCCGATATCGACGCTGTCATCGCCTCTGAGGATGCGAAGCATGGCGAGATCATAGCCACCGCGAACGGGCCCAGCGATGATCATGACTGCGATTCCGAAGAGCGCACCACCAGCGATGAGGGCGATGCCAAACCAGCCGAGTTCTTGGGCTCCTTCGAAGTCGAAGCCGCTGCCGCTGCCGTTGCCACCGATCATGGCGTAAATGATCCAGGCAGCGATGCAGATCCCGGGCTTGCGGCGGAAAGCCGCATAGCCACGCTTGATCAGTGCGATGGGGTCAAGTCGAGCGTGTTGGCTGGCCATCGTCTCTCCCGGTTCGGGGCCCGGCCATGATAGACCCCGAGAAAGAATCAGGCTAGGTGCCACCACGGAGCAGAAACCGGTGCACCCAGAGCGAACGAAGAAGACACTCTATCTGGTCGATGGCTCTGGCTACATCTTTCGGGGTTATTACGCGATTCGCCCCATGAATGCGCCCGACGGCACGCCCGTGAATGCGGTCTTCGGCTTTACCGCCATGCTGCTGTCCCTGCTGCGGGACCATGGCCCCGAGCACCTTGTGGTCGCTTTCGATTCGAAGGAGCGAGGGCTGCGTCGGGAGGTTTATCCACAGTATAAGGCGAATCGGCCGCCGCCCCCAGAAGACCTCATTCCCCAGTTTCCCCTGTTTCGGGAGGTGGTGGAGGCCTTTGGTATCGCCCAATTGGATGCGGGGGGCTGGGAGGCTGACGACCTGCTTGCTGCCGGGGCCGTCAAAGGCCTCGATGCGGGCTACGATATTGTCATCATCACGGCTGACAAAGACCTGATGCAGCTCATCCGTCCAGGGGTCCGACTCTTCGACCCCATGAAATCCAAATGGATGGGCGAGCCTGAGGTCTTGGATAAGTTTGGCGTCAGTCCAGATCGGGTCGTGGATGTTCAGTCCCTGGCTGGCGACTCCGTCGACAATGTGCCTGGGGTGCCGGGCATCGGGGTCAAGACAGCCGCGGAACTCATCAACACCTATGGGGACTTAGAAGCTGTGCTGCAGGCTGCCGTCGCCACTGACGACAATGGCAAGCCCTTGATTCGGCAGAACAAACGGCGGGAGCGCTTGGTGGAGCATGCCGAAGCTGCGCGGGTCAGTCGTCGTTTGGTTCAACTCTATGAGGAAGCACCGTTCCCTCTCGAGGATGACGATTGGCGCTGGGATGGCTTGGAATTGAGCGACACCATGGCCCTTTTTGATCGCTTCGGCTTTCGGCGCCTGCGGAAGCATCCGGTCGTTGAGGGGCTGCGCCGTCAGCAGAGTCAACTGGCTCAAGCCGAAAGTCAGTTGGACCGGAGCAAGTATCGCCTCATCACGGAAGCGAAAGCGCTCTTGCAAGTCTGTGACGCGATCCGCACTGCCGGTGCCTTTGCTTGGGATACCGAGACCACGGGGCTCGATCATGAGCAGGCCGAATTGGTGGGGATCTCCCTGGCTTGGGGACCCGGCGAAGCCGTCTACATACCGGTGGGCCATCGAGACCAGGCTGGCGATTTGGTGGCCGGGCAGTTGCCGATTCCTCAGGTCAGGGCCTTGGTGAGCCGTTTGCTCAGCGATGACCGTTTGCAGCGCTTCGCCCAGAACTGGAAGTTCGATGCCCGGGTGCTGGGGCGCTACGGCTTTCAGGTCGCCGGTCCCACCGGCGACCCGATGATCGCCTCCTATCTTCTCGATCCGGTTCGGGGCTCCTACAAGCTCGATGACTTGGCCCAACGCCTGCTGCAACATCACATGATCGCCTATGCGGATGTGGCTGAAGGCCTTCACCATTTCGGCTACGTGCCGCTGGAGAAGGCCGTGACGTATGCGGCTGAAGATGCGGATGCCACCCTACGTCTGGCCTTCAAACTCAGGGCTCAGTTGGAGGAGGCTGACCTCCTTTCACTCTATGATGATGTGGAGCTGCCTCTGGCACCGGTGCTCGCTCGCATGGAGGACCGGGGCATTCTCATCGATGAAGCCGTCCTCGCCCGTTTGTCGGAGGAGCTCAGCCAACGGATCGAGGCCAGCCAAGCTCGGTGTCATGAACTGGCCGGCGAGTCATTTAACCTGGGCAGTCCGAAACAGCTGGGTGTGATTCTGTTTGAGAAGATGGGCCTGCCTCCGTCGAAAAAGACGAAGACCGGGTATTCGACCGACGTGACGGTCCTAGAGAAGCTGAGTCTGCAGGGGCACGAGATCGCCCAAAGCCTGCTGGCCTGGCGGCACGACAGTAAACTGCGCAGCACCTACACGGATGTGTTGCCGACGCTCGCTTGGGAAGATGGGCGGATCCACACGAACTTCCGCCAGACCCGGGCTGCCACCGGGCGCCTCGCAAGCAACGAGCCTAACCTGCAAAATATCCCGATTCGAACCGAAGACGGGCGTCGGATCCGCACCGCCTTCGTCGCAGCACCAGGGCACCGGCTGATCAGCGCCGACTACAGTCAGGTTGAACTACGCCTTCTGGCCCACTTAAGTCAGGACCCGATCCTCCTGGAGAGCTTCCAGGCCGGCGAGGATATTCACCGGCGGACGGCCAGCGAGATTTTCGATGTGCCTCCTTTGATGGTGAGCGCCGACCAGCGGCGCGCGGCCAAAGCCATCAACTTCGGCATCGTCTACGGGATGGGGCAACTCCGGCTGGCCCGGGAGTTGGACATTCCTCGGGCCGATGCAAAAGCCTACTTGGAGCGCTTCAAGGGGCGCTATGAGGGCATCACCGCCTGGCAAGATGCGGTGCTCAAGTCGGCCCATGAAAACGGTTATGTGACCACCCTGCTGGGTCGACGGCGGCCCATTCCTGAGTTACGGAGTCCGTCGGCTCGTGATGTGGCCCAGGGAGAGCGTATTGCGACCAACACACCGGTGCAGGGCTCGGCCGCCGATCTCCTCAAACTGGCCATGATTCGGATCGATGCCCAGTTAGCCGAGGCTTTTCCCGAGGCTCGCTTGCTGCTCACGGTCCACGATGAGTTGGTTCTTGAGGTGCCGGGGGATCAGGTGAAAGCGGTCTCGGAGTTGACCCGATCCTGCATGGAGCAGGTCTATCCGGTGGCCGTACCGCTCCTGGTCGACTTAGGGGTCGGCAGCCATTGGGGGGAGGCTCACTGATGCGCCCGATCGATTTCTTTCGAGAGTTCCTCAGGGATCCGGGCCAAACCGGGGCTGTCATGCCCTCCGGACCAGGGCTATGTCGCCTGTTGGCTAAGACCGCCGGTGTGCCCAAGGCCGATGTGGTCGTCGAGTTTGGCACCGGGACAGGGGTGGTGACCCAAGAAATTCTGCGCCAGATGCCGTCGACGGGTCGTTTGATTGGCCTGGAGATCAACGAGGACCTCGCCCGAGCCACCCAGGCCCTTTGCCCCGATGCCGAGGTCCTTAACGAGAACGCTGCGAAGGCCTTGGAACTGCTACAGGCCCGGGGGCTAGATGGCTGTGATTGTATCGTGAGCGGTCTTCCCTGGGCAGCCTTTCCAGAGGTTCTGCAGGACGAGCTCCTAGACGGCGCCGTGGCTGCTCTGCGACCGGGGGGGCGGTTTGTGACCTTCGCCTACCTTCATGCCTTGCCGACGCCCGCAGCTCGCCGGTTTAAGGCGAAGTTAGGGCAGCGTTTTGGTGCCATCGGGAAAACGGAGGCGGTTTGGGCTAATGTGCCCCCAGCCTTGGTCTACTGGGCAGATAAGGACGAAGGCTAGAACGGAACCCCATGCGCCTGTGCCTCGGCTTACTCTGTCTGTTCAGCTTGGCCTGCCCAGAGCCCAGTGCGCCACAGGACGGAGGCCTGCCAGTTCACGAGGCGGGAGCACCGGATGCCGGCGTCGCACTGGATGCGGGTCCCCAGGATCGTGGAGTCCTTCCCGTCGATGGGGGCCCCCCGCCGGATGCGGGACCCATTCGAGAGCCCCAATTCCCCCCGTCTCTAGATCTGCTTTGGTCGCAGCGCGGGCAGCATGGAGCCCTGTCGTCGTTGAGGAATCATGACCTCGACGGGGACGGAGTCCAGGACTTGGTGCTCGGCAGCGGGCATGAGATGGCAAATGCCGGTCACATCACGGCTCTCAATGGTCGAGATGGGACGGTGCTCTATGCGACCGAAACCACCCAAGATATCTTCGGCTCCGCGCTCATCGCTGACCTCGGCCCCCGACCGGGCCTGGAGTTGGTGATCGGTGGTCGTGACGCCGAGTTGCATGCGCTCGACGCCCAGACTGGCGAGCGTTTGTGGCAATTTGAGCCCTTCGGCAGTGATGGCCGAGCCGCGGACTGGTTCAACTGGCTTGCCCTTTATCCCATCGGTGACTTGGACGGTGATGGCTGGCAAGAATTGCTGACGGCCAATGGGGGTGACCGGACACGGGAAGAGTTTGAGGCCCGAGATCCGGGGCAGATCGTCGTCCTCTCGAGTGGGGACAGCAGCGTGTTGCTCCGAGCGCTCACACCCGATCGGGCCGAGACGTATATGAGTCCGATTCTCTATGAGGATCAGGGGCGCCAAATGTTGCTCTTCGGCACGGGGGGTGAGACCCACCGGGGGTCGTTGTGGCGGATTCCCCTCGACGTTCTTTTAGCCACCGAGTCGCTCGAATCGGCCGAAGAGCTTGTGGCGCCGACAACCCACAAGGGCGTGATCGCCCCGCCGAGTCTCGTCGATCTGACCGGCGATGGTCGCCTGGACATCGTGGTCGCCCCATTTGATGGGCGCTTGTTGGCCCTGGACGGCCCGAGTGGGGAGGTCCTGTGGTCCCATCAACTGGAGAACTGTGAGACCCAGGTGACGCCTGCCATCGGTTTCTTCGATGAGGATGACGTTCCCGATGTGTTTGCTGGTTTCAGTGTGGGGACTTGGCCCCGCTGGGGCGATGGTCGAGTCCTTGCGGTGAGCGGTGCCAATGGACGGGTTCTCTATGAGGAGCGATTCGATGAACATTGGGGGGTCGCTTCGCCCTTGGCTGTCGATCTCGATGGCGATGGCCGCCATGAGGTGCTCTTCCAGGTGAACCACATCGTGACGGGACAACTGACCCGCATCATGGGCTCCATCCACAGCGTGGTGGACTTCCCCGAAGCCGAACGACACGAGTTGTTGCGGGTCGACGGGGTCAGCTATGGCACAGCCCGTGTCGCCGATCTCGACGGTGACGGCTGGCTCGAGTTTGCTTTCTCCCATGCTCTGAGCGGTCGATGGACGGTGGAGGCCCGCAGCCTCGATGCCCGGGTGCCCTCCCTACCTGGTTGGGATGAGTACATGGGCCCAGGAGGGCGGGGGATCTTTTGGCCGGAGCAGGTCCCATGAGGGCCCCTGTGCTCTTCGCTCTTGGGCTGCTTTGCGCCTGCCCTGAAGGGCCCAGTGATCCCACACCAGCGGATGCGGGGGCGCCGACGGACAGCGGGATAGGGCCCTCGGAGGACGCAGGGGCGGGAATGGACGCCGCCGTGGCCCACGATGGCGGTCCGGCAGCCGATGCCGGCCCAGCCAGCGACGCTGGACCCGAGCCCGTCACCGGCCCTTGGGAGGTGAATCGCCGTCAGCCCATGGTCAGCTCGCCGCGGGCCTTCCATGTCAATGACGACGGTATTCTCGACGTGGTCATCGGTCGGGGGAGCGAGTTCGACGAAAACGGTGGCGTCGACGCCTTTTCCGGGGGCGATGGGCAGCTCCTTTGGTCCGTCGATGGCGACCAAGAGATGGTGGGAACAGCCAGTCCGGCGGAACTGGATGGCGACGAAGGTCAGGAGTTGGTGATCGGCGGGCGCAACGGGGAATTGCACGGGATCGATGTGGCCACGGGCGAGCGTTTGTGGCGCTGGTCCCCCTTCGGACAGGATGGCAAGGATGCGGGCTGGTACAATTTCTACACCTGCCAGTCCTTGGGGGATCTCGATGGCGATCTGGTCGACGAACTCCTGTGCGCCAATGGTGGCGATTCGGCCATCGACCCTTTCCAAGCCAGACCCCCGGGGCATTTGACCGTCCTTTCGGGGGCCGATGGCAGTGTGTACCGCTCGGCTGTGATGCCCGACGGTGCGGAGACCTACATGAGCCCAGTGGTCTTTCGTCGGCGTGATGGGACACAGGTCGTTGTCTTTGGTAGCGGCGGCGAAACCCTGGCCGGCTCGCTGTGGTGGATTCCAATGACCGAGTTTTTGGAGGCGGGGCTTGCTGCGGCCGAAGAATTGATGGCCCCCGCAAACTTCCGGGGCGCCATCGCACCGCCCTCACTGGCCGATCTAAACGGGGATGGCACCTTGGACGTGATCGTTGCCTTTTTCGATGGGCAATTCGCAGCGTTTGATGGGGAGACGGGGGCTGAATTGTGGCGCTTCGACGAACTGGGCACTGAGACGCAGGCGTCGCCGGCCGTCTGTCACTTCAACGCCGATGGCGAGGCCGATGTGTTCGCCAGCTTTGCCCAAGGGGTCTTTCCCAACTGGCGAGGGACGGTGTTGAAGGCGGTGTCGGCCGATGGTCAGTTACTCCATCGGGAGATTCTTGAGGATTTGGTGATCATCGCCACCCCGCTGTGTGCAGATTTGGATGGCGATGGTCTCGACGAGGTCTTTTTGAGTGCGAACACGGGTCAAGACTTGGAAGCGGGCTTTGGCGGGCCCATGCCCCACTTCCTGCTCATCATGAATCCGGTCGATTGGTCGATCACCACTTGGTTGGAACAGGAGGGGATGACCTTTTCGACACCCTTGATCGCTGACCTCGACGCAGACGGGCAGTTGGAGTTGATCAGCGCTCGCTATCAACGGCGGGCCGGCTGGCGTTTAGCTCGGCGAGATTTGCAGGCTGTTGTGCCCGAGCGTTTGAGTTGGCCCGGCTATCTCGGGCCGCTGCTCAATGGTCGGGCTCATCCCTGAATTCGGCGTGCTCCACTTTGGGGCGCAAGCGCTCGAGGAGTCCGAGCAGCATCAGGATCAGCATGGCGTAGGTGAGCGGCGTTTCGGGGGTAAAGCCGCTGGTGTAGCCATAGTTGCCCGCACCCACGATCCAGGCTTCGAGGAAGTAATCCAAGAGCCCAATGGCTGCTGCTAGAAGCAGACTCAAACTCTGGATACGTTTGGAGGGCAGCTGCTCGTAGCCCCAAAAACCCAGGGGAACGGTCACCACCAGCATGGTGATATCGTCGCCACTTCCGATCCACCAGGCGTAGACGGCGACACCCAGCGCCAAAACGGCGCCTTGGGCGAGACGAAGTGAGGGCGACCAGGGGCTGTGGGCGAGCATGGCGTGAACGCCGGCAAAGAGAACACCTGCACCGAAGAACATGAGCGGTAACTCGATGGGCACGTGACCAAAGAGAAAGTAGGCAGACTTCTCGTAGGTCCACAGTTTGTTGAAGGTGCCGATGCTCTCCACAATGATGTCGAGGCCGCCGGCGAGACCGCCAATGATCAGCGCATTTCTCAGTAAAGTGTCTTTCTTCTTCAGCCAGGACCAGAGCAGGAGGGGGATGGCTCCACCCATCGCCACCAGGGCCAGCCAGGCGAGGTGTTCACCAGACATCATGGGTCACGCTCCTAACTTCGGTGAAAGCCCCCCGACTTGGGGACATGCTCGTCTCGACATTGACGTGCTCTCTAGGTCATAGGCAAGGCCTGAACGACAAGGAGTAGGGGATGCGACGAGCACTTGGTCAAACGGGTATCATGGTGAGTCCCATTGGATTGGGTGGCATGCCCATGAGCATCGTGGGTCGGCCCGACTCGGCCCAGTCCCATGGGGTGATTCATGCCGCCATCGAGGGGGGCATGGACTTCATCGACACAGCCGATGTCTATTGCATGAATCACGAGGACATCGGGCACAACGAGCGCTTGATCGCCGAGGCCCTGGCAGCCCATCCTCGGGGGGCCGAGGTGGTGGTGGCCACGAAGGGGGGGCTGGAGCGACCCAACGGGCAGTGGACCCGCAATGGACACCCGGACCATCTTCAGAGCGCCTGTGAAGCGAGCCTTCAGGCCCTGGGCACCGAGTGCATCACCCTCTATCAGCTCCATGCCCCGGACCCAGAGGTGCCCTTCGCCGAGAGTGTGGGGGCGCTGCAGCGTCTGCAGGAAGCGGGCAAGATCGCCCATGTGGGACTGAGCAACGTGCGTGTGGAACAGATCCAGGAAGCCCAGAGCATCGTTGAGGTCGTCAGTGTGCAGAACCGCTGCAACATCATCGACCGTTCCGCCTTCTCAGAGGGGGTCGTGGCCTATTGTGAGGCGCAGCAAATCGCATTTTTGCCCTACTGTCCGGTGGGCGGACGGGGGCAGAAAGAGGCCCTCGGAAGTCACCCGCTCCTCACTGAAATCGCCAGTCGCTTTGGGGCCAGTCCCCAGCAGGTCGCCCTTGCGTGGTTGCTCCAGCAGAGCCCCGTGATCATTCCGATCCCGGGGGCAAGTAAGGCTGCCAATGCGAGCAGCAGCGCCCAGGCCCAGGCCCTCGCTCTGGGCTTAGGTGAGTTGATCGAGTTGAATCAGGCTTTTCCCACCGAGGCTAGCGATACGGGGAGATGACCGCTGAAAATGGGGGGTAGGTCGCCGTTTCTTTAAAGCGACGAGCTAATCGGTCATGGAGATGACGAGTTTACCCACCGTGCGCTGGCTGCGACTGCGCTCATACGCGGCGGCGATTTGGTCGAGGGGGTAAATCCGTTCGATCACCGGATGCAGGTCGCCTTGTTGGATTAACTCGCGCAGATGCGCCAGGTCCGAAGCGCTGGGCGCCACGAAGACAGCGTGGCTCTTTTGACTCCGTATCGGGTTGAACCAGCTGCTGACGCTCGTGCTGATGAGCTTGACGATGTTGAGGTAGCAGCCGGCGGGCGCCAGTTGGTGACGCACGGCCCCTAGGCTCTGGTTACCGACGACGTCGAACCAGACGTCGACCTTAAGGTCCTCGTCGAGCGGGTTACGCTCTTGGTAGTCGATGACTTCATCGCAACCGGCTTGGAGCGCCGCGCTTCGATTCGCTCCGCTGCAGACACCCACGACGGAGGCGCCGAGCGCCTTGGCGAGTTGCACTGCGATCAGGCCCACACCACCTGAGCAGCCGTTGACCAGGACGCGCTGCCCGGGCTGAAGCTGAGCGTGGTGCACCAAGCTTTGATAGGCAGTGAGCCCCACCAGCGGTACACTGGCCGCCTCCTCAAAACTGAGGCGAGCCGGCATCGCATCGACGAGCTCGCTGGCGCAGCGCGTGACCTCGGCGTGGGCCCCCGGTGTGTGGCGCAGTCTGCGGATCTCGGTCAGCCCCCAGACCCGGTCACCGGGCTGGAAACGACTGGAGGTGTCCGCCTCGAGCACGACGCCCGCAAAGTCGCCCCCAAGGATGGGCGGGGGCCTTCGACCGAACAGGATGCGCAGGTCGCCCCGCAAGATCTTCCAATCGACGGGGTTGATCGAGCTCGCATGGACTCGGATCAGGAGCTCACCTGGCTGGCGCGCCGGCCGTGCGGTCTGACAGACCTCGAGCGCGTCGGCGCCCCCATAGCGTGTGCAGAGGGAGGCTTTCATCATGGGCTCTTTCACGGGTCATTCCGATCCCGGGGAGTTGATGGAGTTGAATCAGGCTTGCCCACCGAGGCTAACGATACGCGTAGATGACGCCTTCGCCTTCGCCGGTCAGGTAGGAGCAGCGCGTATCGCCCACGTTGCAACCGCCTGAACGGGGCATCCAACAAATATTGTTCCCATCCCGGCAGCCGTAATCTCCTGTTTGCGTCCCGCACCACCGCAAGTTGTTCCCACCACTGTAGTGATGGAACATACCGAAGCCGCGATACGAATCGCAGCCATGGGAACAGACATTGTTCGCATCGGGGCTTTGGTAGTCATAACTGTCCCTATAATTCCATCCGGTTGACTCCCTGATATCGTTGTAGTTGATGGGCTGATTATTACGCCGTTGGTTGATCATCCATTGGGTTCCGAGGTCTTGATATTGGTTGCCGCCACCTCGCTCCATAAGTCGCAGGTACACGATCAGTTTCTCGGTGAGGGGGTGGTTGAGTTGGCTCAGCGTGCCTCCCGAATTGAAGCCGGCGGCCGTATCTCCAACTTGTCCGTTGTTTGTGAACTGCTCCCAGTTCCATTGTTCGCTCGCACGGATGTAGGCCATCACTGTCCAGCCGCCTCCAGCGATCTCCATTTCGCAATAGACACGCCGGGGGTCGCCGGGGCGGACGTAGTACAGCCCCGAAGGCGTCTGCGGTTCGTTCTCTTTGAGCCACTTGCAGCTAGCCACCGCATCCTCTGGAGTTAAGCCACTAAGGTTGTTCGTGCAGTCGTTGGCGCAGCCATTCTCATTGTTCTGATCGCCATCGTCACATTGCTCGGCCTGGGGGTTCCGGAAGCCATCGCCGCAGACGTTCGCAGCGCAATTGGCGAGACAGGCATCCTCGTTCACGTTGTTGCCATCGTCACAGGCTTCCTCTTCGTAGAAGCGAATCCCATCACCACATTGGGCTTCTAGGCAGTTACTCAAGCAGGCATCGTTATCGAAGGGGTTACCGTCGTCGCATTCCTCCTCGGCAAGATAGATGATGCCATCGCCACATTCGGCAAAAGCACAGGCGTTGGTACACTGGTCGCCATCCTCTCGATTCCCATCATCGCAGGTCTCACCCGGGTCGATTTGACCGTCGCCACAACGCTGCTCCTCACACTCGGGTGAGCAGCCGTCACCTTCTTGATCATTGCCATCATCACAGGCCTCTCGCTCCGCCCAAACAAAGCCGTCGCCGCAGGCGGCCAAGCGGCAATTCTCCACACAGAAATCCGTGTCCACATCGTTGCCGTCATCGCATTGTTCCACCCCTTGGTGCTGGATGCCATCGCCGCAGCGGGCTTCTCGGCAAGCGCCGGTGCAGGCATCGCCATCGACTAAGTTGCCGTCGTCGCAGGCTTCTCCCGCATCCAGGCGCCCGTTGCCGCAGCGCTCTTGCTGGCAGCGGTCGGAGCAGCCATCGCCGTTGTTGGCGTTACCGTCATCACATTCCTCATTATCGAGATGCTGGATCCCATCGCCACAACGGGCGGAACGGCAACTGCTGGTACAGGCATCCCCGTCATCTTGGTTGCCGTCGTCGCAGGCTTCACCTTCATCGATTCGGCCGTTGCCACAGCGCTCTTGAAGGCAGCGCTGGGAGCAACCATCGCCATCGTTGGCATTGCCATCATCGCATTGCTCATAGCCTTCTTCTTCGGGCTGCAGGTCGAGGCGCCGGATCCCATCGCCGCAGCGGGCTGGCTCGCAGGCGGCCGTACAGGCATCGCCCGCGGCCATGTTGCCGTCATCACAGCCCTCTACGCCCGCTTGGACGACACCGTCCCCGCACCGAGCCGGTGCACAACTGGATAAGCAAGCATCCGTATCGATTTCGTTGCCATCATCGCAGAGTTCACCGGGCTGAACATAGCCATCGCCACAACTGGGGGGACTGCAGTTGGCGCAGCCATCGGTGGGGTCATCATTGCCGTCATCGCAACCTTCTCCGGGACCGACGATCCCGTCGCCGCAGCGGGCGATGCGGCAATCGCTGCGACAAGCATCATCGTCGTCGTCGTTGCCATCGTCACACTCCTCGTAGCCACTGACGCCTTCTTCTCGGTCGGTTCGAACCACGCCATCACCGCAGCGGGCGGCGATGCAGCCGACGAGGCAGCCATCATCGTTGGCATCGTTGCCATCGTCGCAGGCCTCAAAGCCGGCTTCCCCTTCGGCGCGGTCGCTTCGCATGATGCCATCCCCGCAGACCGCGGGAACGCAGCTGCTCAAGCAGGCGTCGGTGTCTTCGAGGTTCCCGTCATCACAGGCCTCATCCTCGTCGCCGTTGATGGCGACGGTGATTCCATCGCCGCAGCGGGCCTGTCGGCAGGCACCGGTGCAGAGGTCTGTATCGACGGAGTTCCCATCATCACACTCCTCCTCAAGTTCGACCTCACCGTTGCCGCAGGCTGCTTGTGTTTCACGGACCACGACTTGTTCCGGGCAGGCCGTGAGCACGAGCAGGGGGAGGAGCAGGTAGCGATGCGTCATCTTTTATTCTCCTCGGGTCCACTCAAGGGAGAGCCCGATGAGTGCTAAGGGCTGAAGGTTATCATTGCGGAAGGTCGCCCGCATGCGCAGGGCCGTCCCCGGTTGATTCTCAGGGAAGGTAAAGGTTTCGCCGGCCGCAATGTCATTCCAGATCAGGTTCTGCTCGTTGTCCGTGGCACCGTTTGTGACTTGGTAGTTGATGGAGCCGCCTCGCAGGTCTGCGAGCACCCGGCTGAGCGTGACGCTCTGAATCGGATTGCCGACTCCGGATAAGTCATCGGTTTGCATGACCGTATCGCCTGCAAAGCCTGGGTGATATTCGGGATCGGTGGTTCCCGAGAGCCCAAAGAAGTCCAGGCGGATTCGTCCGTCACCGCCTCTGTCGCCGCCGGTTGCATCGACACGGTTGTTCCCGACATTCATGCTCCGGGCTCGAAGGAAGATCATCCCACCCGAGCCACTCAGGGACCCAGAGCTTCGCGAACGGATTTCGCCGCGGACGGAAATTCCGCTGGCCCAAAGGACGATCGCACCACCTCCATCCGCGCCGCTCCGCTCCCGGTGATGCCGTTGACCCCAACAGCAGTACATCTCGACGGAAGCAGAGCGTCCGCCACCGGAGCCGAGGTGCCATTGGTCCAGTTGGGGTGTCCCGTAGGCTGAGCTTTGCTGACCTTCAAAAACGATGCGCCCATTTTGGTAGCAGTCACGTTCACCTTGGCTGCCGTAGGAGCCCCCCGAACCGCAGTAACTTGTCCAGCCGCTGTGCCATCCATGCTGGTTGGGACTTGGGTGGCCACTCACCCCAGTTCCACCACCGCCAATGGGAGTGGTCACGCCTTCACCATGGTCACCCCCAATACTCTCACCCCGTTGCGAACCAATAATCCGGTAGCCTGCATGGTTCATTTCTAGAGTCCCTCGAATGTCGGCACTGCCAAGAACTTTGACGAAGAAGATGCCCCCCTTGGTGCCATCCCATTCATCTGCGGTCAGATTGCCGTTCACCCGCAGGCTGCGGTAGCGGGGGACTCTTTGCAGCATTAATTTCTGCCCGGCGAGATTCTCGTTGCTGTCGGTGGCGCCATAGATTTTGGTCAGGTTGGTGGTGAAGAAGATGGTGTTCTGACCGTAGTTGATGCGAGCGATCTCCTTGATCTCGTAGTTGCCCACGTTGCCATGATTTTCGTTGTCGCCCTGCAGGTTGATCAGCAGCACCTCATCACCGATCTCGACACCGCCGACTCCCCCCTCGACGGTGACACTGGCCTCGCCGATGGCCTCGACGATGAAGTTCACCGCGTCGGGAAAGAGCCGCCCAGGTTGAGCATCTCGGTTGATATTGTAAGAGCCGTCGATGGTGATGTCGCCGTCTTCGCCCGCACCGAAGTCACTGGGGAAGGGGTCGACGCGGCCGAGAGCCGTATCCCACAGGGCATTGGTGACTTCCGGATCGTTGCCTTCGGTGGCGGTAAAGTCGATCGCTGTGTGGAGGGTGCTGCCAGGACCCGTAAAGGTGATACGAGCGGTCCCAGCGCACCGCCCGGCGATTGGGTGCTCAGCACGCACGGTGATGGGATCAGGCACTTGTCCGTTATCGAGGCTGGGGGCCCGGACCGCAAAGTCGATGCGACCGTTGAGGCTCCGTACCTGAACGCCA
>PBND01000026.1 GCA_002722845.1 Myxococcales bacterium
AGCAAGGAGATCCGCGACCTGATGGCCTATTTGCGGCTCTGGGCGAATCCTGCCTCCGATCCCGATCTTTTGCGCATCGCCAACCGTCCCCGCCGGGGCCTGGGCGCCAAGGCCATCGAGAAGATTCAAGCCGCCGCAGGAGATCAGGCCCTTTTGCCTTGGCTCAAAGAGCACGGTGATTCTTTGGACACCCGGGTTAAAAAGGGCGTCCGCCGCTTGCTTGAGGATTTGGGCGAGCCGCCACAGACGGCTCTTGAAGGTCTGGAACGTGTGCTCGAAACCATGGGTTACCTCGACTTTATCGCGGCCGAAGACGCCGAGCGTTTCGAGGGGCGGCAGGCCAGTATGGAGGTGCTGATCGACGGCGCGGATCAGGAGCTTGCTTTGTTTCTAGAGCAGTGGGGCCTCGCGGCCACTGGGGACAAGAGTCGAGGTCAGGGCCTACGGCTCGCCACCTGTCACGCGGCCAAGGGCTTGGAGTTTGATGTGGTGATCCTACCGGGCTGGGAGGAGGGGCTCTTTCCCATGATCCGTGACGGTGGTGACCCCCATGACCAGCTCGAAGAAGAGCGACGGCTTGCCTATGTGGGGCTCACCCGGGCTCGGCATCGCCTGGTGGTCACCTGGGCGAAGCGGCGGATGCTGCGGGGGCAGTGGCAGGATAGCCGACCGTCCCGGTTCTTGCGGGATGCCGGTCTTGTGGAGGCCCCTGTACGGGCCCAAGCTCCAGTCCATCGCCGGGCGCCCCAGGTCGACCTCGATGAGATCCTCGACCAAGAAGGAGGCGCCTATGCGCCGGGCTTTCGAGTGGACCATGAGGTCTTCGGTGAGGGCCTGGTCCTTGCTGTTCGGGGCATGGGGCCGACCGCATCCATCCAAGTGCGCTTTGACAGCGGCGACAAAAAGACCATCCGGGCGAACTTTTTGAAGCCCTTAGGCTATCCGGACTGAAGGGCAGATAGCCCCTAGCTAAAGGCAAACTGGGCGTAGGCTAACTCGGCTGTGCTAAACCACTTGGCCTGGGCTTTTCGGCTCGCTTCCCAGGCTTCGTAGATTTTGCGGTAGCTGGGGTCTTTGGCGGCCTGCTCGCTGAGGATTTGCCGGGCCGCCTCTTGAGCCCCCTTCATGATGTCGCCGGCAAAGGGGCGCAGTTGCACGCCACCGCTCAACAGGCGTTCAAAGGCCGGCGGATTCTTCACATCATAGCGAGCCTGCATGGCTGAAGCGGCCTCCTGACAGGCCGTCTTGAAGATGGCCTGCAGGTGGCTTGGTAAGTCGTCCCAGGCCTTCTGGTTCACATAGAAGCTCAAGGAAGGCCCTGGCTCCCACCAGCCCGGATAGTAGTAAAACCGGGCGGCCTTGTGGAAGCCGAGCTTCTCGTCGTCGTAGGGACCAACCCATTCCGTGGCGTCGATGACCCCTCGCTCCAAGGCCGGAAAGATTTCACCGCCGGCGATCTGCTGCACACTCACCCCCAGGGCCGCCATCACATCGCCACCCATGCCGGGGATCCGCATTTTGAGACCCTTCAAATCCCCCAAGCTAGGGACCTCCTTTTTGAACCAACCGCCCATCTGCACGCCGGTGTTGCCGCCAGGGAAGCTGCGGATGCCGAAGTCTGCGAAGAGGCCGTTGACCAACTCGCTGCCGCCCCCCTCATGGAGCCAGGCCTCTTGCTGCCGGGCGGTCATGCCGAAGGGCACACAGGTATCAAAGGTCAGTGCCGGGTTTTTCCCCGTGTAGTAGTAGCTCGCCGATTGACCGCAATGGGCAGTGCCTTGTTGGACTGCATCCATGACCTGGAGCCCGGGGACCAACTCGCCGGCTGGATGGACGCGGAGGGTAAACTGCCCTCCACTCATGGCCTCGACCCGTTCGGCCAGGACCTCGGCGGCGCCGAAAATCGTGTCGAGGCTACGGGGGAAGCTCGAAGCGAGGCGCCATTTGACCTTCTTTTGGGTCTGGATGGCCGGGGCCCCTTGACTCGAGCTCCCATTGCCCGAGCAGCCGACCGCTGCGGCTGCGGCCGACAGCACGCTGCCTTGCAAAAATTCTCGACGCTTCATGTCCAGACCTCCCCACCTGGCTTACCCAGGCAGAGCCGGCCTTGTCACGTCATGGCGTGAGCAGGAATCGAACGAGGCTTGGAAAGGCGATCACCAGGCCCAGCACCAGCAGTTGAATGGCGATGAAAGGAAGCGCACCCCGGTAGATGGCCGTGGTCTCGACGGATTCGGGGGCGACGCCGCGCAGATAGAAGAGGGAGAAGCCAAAGGGTGGTGTCAGGAAGCTGGTCTGCAGATTGATGGCGAGCAGCACACCGAACCACACCATATCGATCTCAAGGCCCAGGGCTGCGGGCACGATCAGCGGCAGGATAATAAAGGCGATCTCAAAGAAATCGATGAAGAAACCCAAGATGAAGACGGTGAGGTTGGCGACGACGAGCAGGCCGATGGCACCGCCAGGTAAATGGGTCAAAAAGTGCTCGATCCAGCGATCCCCGTCGAGCCCCCGAAAGACGAGCGCAAAGAGCGTCGAGCCGATGAGGAGCATCAGGATCATGGCGCTGAGTCGAGTGGTCTCATCCATCGCACCGTGGAGACTGGGCTTGTTGAGCCGGCCGTTGAGCCAAGCGAGAAGAAGGGCCCCAACGGCCCCCAGCGCGCCGGCCTCGGTCGGCGTTGCGAGCCCGACGATAATGCTCCCGAGCACCACCAGGATCAGGACCAGCGGCGGGAGCAGCACCAGGGTGACACGCTTGAGTAAACCCAGGCCTCGCTCGGTTCGCTCCGACTCGGGTAAGGCCGGTGCAGCCTCCGGATTTTTCCAGGCGATGAAGAGGACGTACAGGCCGTAGAGGAGGGCCAAAAGCAAGCCGGGGATCAAGGCCCCGAGAAAGAGATCGCCAACGCTCTGTCCCAGTTGATCCGCAAGCACGATCAAGACCACCGAGGGCGGGATGATTTGGCCGAGGGTGCCACTGGCGGTGATCACGCCGGCAGCCAACTCCTTCGAATAGCCATAGCGAAGCATGACAGGCAGGCTGATAAGCCCCATGGCGACGACGCTGGCGCCGACGACGCCGGTGGCTGCGGCGAGGAGCGCACCCACGAAGACCACCGCCAGGGCTAGCCCCCCGCGCATCCCACCAAAAAGGGCACCGAGGGTCGTGAGCAGGTCTTCGGCGAGCTTTGACTTTTCGAGGACCGTGCCCATGAAGATGAAGAAGGGGATGGCCAGCAAAAGCTGGTTCGACATGATGCCGAAGAGGCGCTCAGGAAAGGCATTCATGAGGGCCCAGTCGAAGGCCCCCGTCGACACCCCAATCCAAGCAAAGATGAGGGATGTGCCACCGAGGCTAAAGGCCACCGGGTAGCCGGAAAAGATGAGTGCGAAGACCACCACGAACATGATGGGGCCCAGCAGTTCCGTCTCCATCTACTCAACGACCTCCGCAGATTTACCCAGGCGGTTAACGCAGTGAATGACCTGGGAGATCCCCTGGAGAAACAACAAGACGAAGCAGATCAAAATAGCCGTTTTGATGGGGTAGCGGGCCAGGCCATCTGGATCGGGACTTTGCTCCCAGACCTGCCAACTGTTGCGGACGCTAGGCCAGGAAAAGATGAGGCATGCGATGCTAAAGGGCAGCAGGAAGAGAAGCCCGCCGACGAGGTCGATCCAGGTTTTGTGGCGAAGGCTGAGGCGCCCGTAGAGGACGTCGACTCGGACGTGCTGATCCCGCTGTAGCGTATAGGCGCTGGCCAGGAGAAAGAGGAGGCTGAAGAGATACCATTGCAACTCCAAGTAGGCGTTGCTGGCGAGATTGACGCCCAGCCACTTGCCGCCAAATCGAGCCAGCGCGTTGAACGCGCCGATGCCCACCATCGCCAAGACCAGCCAGCCACATTGACGGCCGATCCAGGCGTTGAGCCCATCGATCGCCCTTGCTAGCTGCTTGAGCTTTTTCACTAGCGCTTCAGGCGCTTGAGCACCTTATTGATGGGCTTGGAACTCTGCATCACGTAGAAGTGAACGCTGGGGACGCCGGCGTCGAGAAGCTCTTGGGCCTGATTGGCGGTCCACTCCACACCGATGTCGAGGACCTGTCCCTTTTCGGCCGCCTCCACCTCATCCGCAAGAGCCGTCGGGATCTCGCAGTTGAAGATTCGGGGCAGATTCGTCAGGTGCTTTTTGACGGTGAGGACCTTGATGCCGGGAATGATGGGGACCGTGATGCCGTGATCTCGGCACTTCTCGACAAACTTGAAGTAGTGGCTGTTCTCAAAAAACATTTGGGTGACGATGTAGTCGGCGCCGGCTTCTACTTTCTCCCGCAGCCGACGGATATCCATGTCGAGATTGGCCGCTTCCATATGCTTTTCGGGATAACCGGCGACCCCCACGCAGAAGTTGGTCGGTAGAGCCTGCAAATAGGGTTCAAGAAATTGGCCCTGATTCATGTCGCCCACCTGGCTGACCAGGTCGATGGCGAAGCAGTTGGCCGAACGGCCTTCTTTGACCGGCTTGTCGTAGCCGTTGTCGTCGCCTCGAATGATGAGGACGTTATCGATGCCCAAGTAGTGGAGCTCGATGAGGAAATCCTCGGTCTCTTCCCGGGTAAACCCCCGGCAGAGCACGTGGGGGACGGCATCCACATTGTACTTGTGCTGGATGAGCGCGCAGACGCCGAGGGTGCCTGGACGCTTGCGCTTAATCACCTTCCGAATCCCATCGGGTCCCTCTTCATAGGAGACCACGGCCGGGTGACTGGTGATGTCGATGAAAGGCGGGCGGTGGGCGACCAAATCGTCGATGAGGCCCAGAAGACTCGTTAGATCTCCACCCCGACGAGGGGGGATGATTTCAAAGCTGATCAGCGGCTCGTCGGCCCGCTCAAGATGCTCGATGACGCGCATGGAGACTCCTTGCCCTGGTCGGGCTTCGCTCGACCCCTACACCGAAGGTGGCTTTTGCAAAACGCACAAGACAGGCGAAAAAACTCCCGCTTTGCTCGAGGGCTTAAAAAGGGCTAGTCCCCGCCCCCACAGGAGGCAGTTTTTGATGAATTTCCCAAGCAGCATGATCATTGGTGGCGAAGCGGTCCCGGCCGTGGGCGGTGGGACCTATGAGAGCATCAACCCAGCCGATGAGAGCGTGATCTGCAGTCTGCCTTCCGGTGGCGTGGATGACACCAACGCGGCGGTGGCCGCGGCCCGCAAAGCCTTCGATGAAGGCGATTGGCCCACCATGGCCCCCTCCCGACGGGGGCGAGTACTGCGCAAGCTGGCAGATCTCGTCCGCAAGCATCGGGACGAATTGGCCCAGCTGGAAACCCTCGATGTGGGCAAGACAGCCTTTGATTCGGGCAAGATTGAGATCCCGACGGTGGCCAACATTCTCGATTATTACGCTGGCTTCGCCGACAAGGTGACCGGCGACACCCTGCCCAGCGAGGCCGGCGTGCTGCGTATGACCCTTCGGGAGCCCATCGGCGTGGTGGCGGCCATCACGCCGTGGAACTTTCCTTTGTTGCTCGCCACCTGGAAGATTGCCCCGGCCCTCGCCTGCGGCAACACGATGGTGTTGAAGCCGGCCAAAATCTCCAGCCTAACGGCCTTGCGCTTTGCAGAGTTAGCCCTGGAGGCCGGCTTGCCGGCCGGCGTCCTGAACGTGGTGACGGGCAGCGGTGCTGTGATCGGTGAAGCCCTGGTGAACCACCCTGATGTGGACAAGATCGCCTTTACCGGCAGCACCGCTGTGGGCATCGGCATTCAGCAAAAGGCCGCTGGCACCACCAAGCGGGTCACCCTCGAACTCGGCGGCAAATCACCCAACGTCATCTTTGAAGATGCTGATTTGAAGCAGGCGCTCCGGGGTGCCATGACCGGTATTTTCTACAACAAAGGTGAGGTCTGCGCTGCGGGCAGCCGCTTGTTGGTGCAGCGCAGCATTTACGATGAGGTCTGCGAACAACTCGCCACCATGGCCGCCAAGTTTGTGCCTGGCGATCCCTCCAGCGCCCGCATGGGACCGGTGGCTTCGAAGGCCCAGTATGATTCGGTTCTCGACTGGATCGAAAAGGGCAAAGCCGAAGGGGCTCGATGCATTTCCGGTGGTGCGGCCCATCACGTGGAGTCGGGCAAAGGCTATTACATTCAGCCCACCGTCTTCGCAGACGTGGACAACGCCATGAGCATCGCCCAGGAGGAGATCTTCGGGCCCGTCCTCGCCGTGATTCCCTTTGACGATGAGGCCGATGCCATCACCATCGCCAACGACAGCCCCTATGGTTTGGCGGCGGCGATCTGGACCCGGGATGTGGGCCGGGCTCTGCGCTTCGTTCGGCAGGTGAAGGCGGGAACGGTTTGGGTCAACGCCTACAACCTCTACGACCCGAGCCTGCCCTTCGGTGGTTACAAGGCCAGCGGCTTTGGTCGGGAGTTGGGCGAAGCTGCCCTCGACTCCTACACCGAGTTAAAGAGCGCCTGGATCAATCTAGCCTAGAGCCAGCGATCGCCCCATTGGGCTAAGTTATAGAGGGTCCAAAGACCGGGGTTTTCCCGATCGCTTGCTTCGAGGGCATCTCGTTGTAGTTGTTGATGTCCTTCTTTGGTGAGGATCTCTTTGAGCAAGCGACTGCTGGCGAGCTGTTCGCTCATACGGGCCCGAGTCCGTTGCTGAAGCATGGTGCGGGCACTACCACAAAAGCCCACCTTCTTTCGTTCCAGCACGAAGTCGGGAATGAGCCCGGTGACCGCTTTGCGCAGAATCCATTTGCCCTTGCCAGCCCGCATCTTCTTGCTCAGCGGCAGGCGCAGGCAAAGGTCCACGACGTCCTCGTCGAGAAAGGGGACGCGGGCCTCGACCGAAGCGTCCATCGTCATCCGGTCAACCCGCTGAAGCAATAACTCTGGCAGGCGCAATCGGAGTTCGACGGCCAGGATCTGTTCGTGGGCGCTGCCCCGCTCGACGCCCTCTTCCCGAATGATTTGGCGGATGACTTCGCCGCTGGGACGACTTTGATATTCTGGGCGCAACAACGCGTGCTTTTGGGGGGTGGTGAGACCGATGTTGCCGCCCCAAAAGGCCGGCTGCCCGGCCTGCCAGCGGTATTGCAGCGCCTCCACCAGCGGATGGTCTGCGATCTTGGGGATGGGGATAAAGCCAAAGGGGACTTGCAAGCGGCGCCAAAAGGGCATCGCCTGGGCAAAGCGACGGTAGAGTGGATAACCGAAGAGGAGTTCATCGGCCCCTTCGCCCACCTGAACCACCGTGACACCGGCTTGCCGGTTAAAATGGGCGAGGGCCAATAGGGGAACACAAACGGAGTCCGCCAAGGGCTCATCCTGAGCGGCGAGGACCCCGTCGATCCGGTCCATAAAGGCATCTGCATCCAACAAAAGCTCATGATGCCGGGCGGAGAGTGTGGCAGCCACTCGGCGGGCCGGCTCTCGCTCGTCAGCTTCGGCCGGGCCTTCCACAGCCACTGAGAATGTGTCGACGGGCCGATCGAGCGCTTGGGCCATCAAGGCCACATTGGTGGAGGAATCAATCCCGCCACTCAAGTAGGCGCCGAAGGGGACATCGCTGACCATCCGGCGCTCCGTGGCCGTCTTCAGAGCCGCCAGGAGCGCTTCACTGGCCTCTTGATCGAAGAGTCGGTGCCTGGGCTTTGCGAAGGCGGTCCCTGGGCTCCAGTAGCGCTGCCAGCGCATGTTCAGGTCATCCAGTTTCAGCACACCATAGGTGCCGGCCGGCACCTTGAAGCAGCCCTGAAAAAGGGTCTGTGGAGCTGGGCAAACGGCAAAGCTTAGATAATCGTAGAGGCTTTGGGCCTCCAGGCGTGGGCTCAACCCTGGGTGCTTGAAGAGGGCTTTGCCTTCGCTGGCGAAAAGCCAACTGCCATCGTCGAGGCGGGCATACCAGAGGGGCTTTCTCCCCATCTGGTCCCGGGCCACGATGACCCGCTGCTCTTCACGGTCGAGGGCCACAAAGGCGAACATCCCCTTCAGGCGAGGGATGATGCTTGGACCTTCCAGGGCCAAGAGGTTGACCAGGACTTCCGTATCGGAGTGGCCTCGGAGTTTGATCCCCGCATCGACGAGCAAATCGCGGAAGTCATCATCGTTATAGAGCTCGCCGTTGTAGGCGATGAGCCAGCGGCCACAGGCGCTCTCCATGGGCTGCGCCCCAGCTTCGGAGAGGTCGCGAATCGAAAGACGACGATGGCCGAGCCCGACGGCCCGTTGCCGATCGACCTGCTGGCCTTCGCCATCGGGGCCTCGGTGGACCAAACTGTCTGTCATCGCTTTGAGGATCGCGTCTTTGGAATCATCCCAGCCCCGGGCTGCAATCCAGCCGACCACTCCACACATGACCGATCTCCACAGGCGACCTAGCCTTCCGGCAAGTCGTGGACAAGCGCTGCTTGAAGCGATAGCCGGCAGCCCATGACAGAACACGAACGATGGCTCGAGGGGATCGAGCGACTTGGCGCCGGGGAACTGCAGGATGCGCAGCGCTTCTTGGCCGATCTCGATCCCGCGAACCTCGCCGCCGAGCAGTGCCTGGAGCTGGCGGAGCGGTTGGAATCTCTCCAGCGCCTTGAGTTGGCTGCGGTCCTCCTTGAAGGCGCCCTTCAGGCCCACGGGCGCGTGCCGGCCCTTTGGCTGGGCTTGGCCCGTTTGCGCCAAGCCCTCGGGGAGCCTGAGGCGGCGATGCGGGCGGCGGAGACGGCCGTTCGTCTCGAAGGTGAAAGCCTCGAGTTATGGCTGTTTCTGGCCGAGATCCAAACCGAGGCAGGGCGGGCCAACCTCGCACCCCAAAGCCTGCGTATGGCCTTATCCATCGATGAGGCCGATTGGCGCCCTTGGTTTGCCCTGGGTCGCCTGGAAGAGGCCCAAGAGCAAAGCCGTATCGCCATCGCCCATTATCGTCATGCGGTCCGTTTGGAGCCGCCGGCTGCAGAGCCTTACCTGGCCTTGGCTCGCCTGCTCGAGCGTCGGCTTGGTGGTGATGACGGCGAAGAGATTGAGGGCTTAAAGACGGCCGCTGCAACCCGCGGTCTTTCACAGACACAGATCGAGGCATATCTCGCCCGAGAATAGAGGAGTTGAGCCATGAATAAAGTCGTCATCCTGGGGGCCGGAACCATGGGGCGAGGCATCGCCCAGGTAAGCGCTCTTGCGGGTTATCCAACCGTGCTCACCGACATCTCCCCAGAGGTCCTCCAGGCCGGCGTCGACGGCATTCAGGACTTTTTGGCCAAGGGCATCGCTCGGGGCAAAACCACCGAGGCCCAGCGGGATCAGTGCATGGCGAACTTGCGCTGGACCACAGACCTGACTGAGGCCGCGACAGGGGCCGATTTGGTCATCGAGGCGGTGCCGGAAGTGATGGCCTTAAAAAAGCAGATTTTCGCCCAACTCAACGACATCACCCCAGCCACAGCCATCCTCGCCACCAACACCTCTTCCTTGTCCGTCGATGAGATCGCTCGGGCTTCGGGGCGTGCGGATCGGGTCATCGGCGCCCACTTCTTTAATCCGGTGCCGATCAATAAACTCCTCGAGATCGTGCGGGGAGAGGCCACCAGTGCGGACACCCTCGACCGCCTTCAGGCTTTCGGTGAGCGCATCGGTAAGACCTGCATCGTGGTGAAAGACAGCCCGGGTTTCGCCAGCAGCCGCTTAGGGATCGTGATGGCCTTAGAAGCCATGCGCATGGTGGAGCAGGGCGTGGCGAGCGCCGCAGACATCGATACGGCCATGGAGCTGGGCTATCGCCTGCCCATGGGGCCGCTTCGGCTGACCGACCTGGTGGGGCTCGACGTACGCCTTGCCATCGCTGAGTCCATCCACGGCGCCACGGGATCGCCGGTCTTCGAAGCGCCCCAACTGCTCCGCGACCTGGTCGCTGCCGGTAAACTGGGCCGCAAGTCGGGCGCTGGATTCTATGACTACGGAGCTTAAGACCTGCTAAAGTCCTGCCGGTGCTGTAGGACGGGGATCAGGCCCGTTGGGCTGATGCCCTGGCGGTCAATTTGGTTGTGAAGGGCAAAGACCTGAACACCAGCGGCCCTGGCTTCCGTGAGGGCAGCAGCATAGCTGGGATCGATCTGGTCCTCCGCCGCTACCGCTTGGGCATCGCTGCGTTGTAGGCAAAACACCAGGGCTGCTCGATCGCCGTCGGCGACCACCGATTGCAATTCTCGCAGGTGCTTTTCGCCTCGGGTCGTTCGAGCGTCGGGAAAAAGCCCAAGACCGCCTTCGGCCAGCGAGACGCCTTTGACTTCGAGGAAGGTGCGCCCGTCGCTTTGTTCCACCAAGAGATCGATTCTTGAATTCTCTCGGCCATAGCGCACTTCGCTTCGGATGCCGGTGATCGCTCCCCCTTCCAGAGGGATGAGGCCGGCATCAAGGGCTTCTTTCACCACGCCATTGGGTCGCCCCGTATGGACACAGATCCAGCCCTCGCTGCCCTCAACCGCCTCCAGGGTATAGCGAAGCTTGCGTTTGGGGTTGTTGGAATCGCTGATCCAGCAGGGAGCATTTGGACGATTGCATCCCTTCATGGAGCCAGAATTCGGGCAATGGACGGTGAGGACCTCCCCGTGTTCGAGTCGCACATCCGCGAGAAAGCGTTTGTATCGTCGGAGCAGTGTACCTTCGATAAGTGGTGGAAATTTCAAATCTCTAGCTCCCCCATGTACACTCCCCATAAGGACCGCTAGGAGGCAAGGTGCCCCTTCTCTTTTCCATCCTTCTTTTCCACGGAGCGCCAGCGCCCACCGTCGGGCTAGAGGCGGAGGAGGGGGCAGATCGACCCAAGGTTTTAGTTCTCGATTTGGTGAATTCCACAGAATTAGATCCAGCCCAGATCGAAGCCCTTCAAGATGCTATTCTTGGCGGCTTGTCCGGGGCGCCGGTCCAGATCATGGGAGCCGCAGATATCGCTAAACTGATGGAGTTACAGCAGGGTAATGTGGCCCTCGGTTGCCTTCGGGATGATTGTCTCTTCGACTTGGCCAATGCCTGGCAGGCCCGCTATGTGATCAGTGGTTCTTTGGCCATGGTCGCTGATCGGGCCCTGCTGAACCTCAAGTTGTTGGACGCGGGGGCCGAGGTGCCAAAGGTTCTTCATCGGGAGAGCCATGAATCCGAACCCAAGGCTTTAACCGCATTGGTGCGGGTGACCGCGGCCAAAATGCGGCAGGTCTTAGGGGGTCCAGCGCCCACTGCGAAGGAGATGGAAGTCTTGAAGGTGGCCCGCCTGCCCCGTGCTGGTCTGGCCCTCAGCTTGGTCAGCGCCGTTTTGGGCAGCTTTGCTGTGGTCTCCCATCTCGGTGCGCACGAAGCCGCTGAGAACGCGCTGGCCTATCGCCAGGACGGGCTTGCGGTTGATTTGCACCTGGAGGTCATGGAGGGGGAACTCGCCCAACGAAACCTCCTGCTGGGCTCCGCGGTGGTCACTGGGGTCGCGGCGACGTACGCGTGGATGAAGCAATGGTAAGGTCACTGATCCTCATGGGAGCCATCGGCGGGCTCGGTTGTATCCCCGACGTCTCCGACCTAGACGCTGGTTTGACGCCCTGTCCTGACGTTCAGGCCTGGAATGATGACCAATGGGCTGCCCTGGAAGCGGGCGATGCTCACGGGGTGCATCAGCCCCTCTGGGCCCAACAGGCCAAATGCTTGGTGACCCGTACGGCATTGCTCGCTCGGGAACTGTCCTCCGCCGAATCACCGGACGATGAGGGGGTCAATCGCTTTGCTCTGGAAGCCGCGGAGTTGGCGGACCACTTGCTGCGTTTTCAGACCCGGAAATGGCTGCAATGCGATTGCGATGCCGGTTGCCGGGTTGAGGCCGGTGACGAGGAGGCCTTTAACCCCGTCTGCGCCCTCGGCGGTGACCAAGCCGATACCTACCGGGGCATCGTTGAAGAGGTTCGTGCCCATGCCGGCTATGCGGCCGGCGAGTCGGGTGCGAAGGGGCGTCGGTCCCACGCAGAACATGTCCTTCAATGCCTATCAGCGAGCAGTCCGCCGTCGGATTGGGATCTCGACGGAACCGTCGCGCCACCGGCCTTATGCAGTAATGACTATGGCCTCTACGGTGAAGGGATCGGTAACCTTCTCAAGGCAGTCGTCAGCTTAACTGAGACGGCGACGCCCTAAGCGCTTTTGTTGCTGCTGCAGTTCAGTTCCCTTTAGCGACAGACACCGTCAACACAGCGCCCTGCCTCGCAGTCTGCGGCTTCCCGGCAGCGTCGAGGTGCGTCTTCGGCCCCCACACAGAGGTTGTCGATGCAGCGTTCTCCCCGTTCGCAGTCTGCCGCTTCTCGGCAGCGTTGAGGTGCGTCTTCAGGCCCCACACAGAGGTTGTCGATGCAGCGTTCTCCTCGCTCACAATCGCCCGCTTCCCGACAGCGGCGAACTTCCTCGTCGTCATCGTCCTCGCCGCAGGCTTGATCCACGCAGTCTTCAAAGGCTGCAGCGTAGCGTTCTCGACAGTCACGGGCCCCTTCTTCGCCAAGGGCTTCTAAGCAGGCTTCATGGACCGCAAGAGCCCGCTCTCGACAGCGGTTTTCACAGGGATCAATGGGGTCCTCTTCGTGCTCTTGGCATACAGCCGTCATGCATTCTTCAAAGGCCGCAACGTAGCGTTCTCGACAGTCACGGGCCCCTTCTTCGCCAAGGTCTTCTAGGCAGGCTTCTTGAGCGGCTAGGGCCCGCTCTCGGCAGCGGGTTTCACAGGCATCCGGATCACCGCCCTCGTCAGGCCCGACACAAAGATTGTCGGCGCAGCGTTCACCCCGTTCGCAGTCGGCCGCCTCCCGGCAGCGTCGGGGGCGGTCTTCGCCACCACCCTCATCAGCACAGTTTCTTGCCATACAATCCTCGAGGGCTGCCCCGTAACGCTCCCGGCAGGCTCTGGCGTCCCCGCCTTCATCGAGACAGGCTCGATTCACCGCAGTGGCCCGTTCCCGGCAAGCGACTTCACAGGCAGCGGGCTCGTCTTCCTCGTCCTCGCAGCGGCTGGCTAGGCAGTCGTCGTTGGCCGCGGCTGCCCGGGCTCGACAATCGGCGACTTCCCCGCCTTCGTCGACGCAGCGTTCATAGACCCAAGCGGCCCGTTCCCGGCAGGCAACTTCACATTCAGCAGGCTCGTCTTCCTCGCCTCCTTCTCCGCCACAGGCCCGTTCGACGCAGGCTTCGAACTGATCGCCCGCTTGGGCTCGGCAGTCCCCTGGCTCGCCACCCGCTTCAACACAGGCTTCGTAGCCAGCAGCGGCCCGTTCCCGGCAGCGACCCTCGCAGGCGTCATCTTCATCCTCACCGTCTTCGCAGCGGTTTGCGACGCAATCACGGCTCATTTCACCCGCTCGCTCTCGGCAGTCTTCTGGGCTGCGGCCCTCGTCGACACAGGCTTCGTAGAATGCGCCAGCCCGCTGTCGGCAGACTCGGCTACACTCCTCCTGCTCGTCAGCGCCACCACAGCGTCGCTCACAAGCTTCTTCATCGGCTCCGGCCTCGGCGCAAAGCTCCAGGCAGTTTCGTTCCCGTTCGCCGCTGCAGCGCCGCTCGCAGGCCTCTTCATCGGCTCCGGCCTCGGCGCAGCGCTCAAGACAATCGCCTTCGCCTCCGTTATTCTCACCGTCGCCGCCATCATTGTTGGCCGGTTCGTTCTCCACCACGGCTGGCGGTGGTTCATCGGCCGGCGCATCCGGGCCCAATCCGAAGCATCCGCCCCCTTGGGCCGCGATGAGTAAAAAGCCCGTACAAGCCAGGCCAATCGGTGCGAGATGTCGTTGGAGTTTCATGGGGTAATTTCCTCGCAGACTGCCCACGGTGGTGCGGTCTTTCTTGGGATTTTATAGCACGGCTTGCAAACCCCTGCCCAGCCGGGGCTTACCGTAGCCGCCAACCGCCGCTTAGATCGAGCAGAGTTCCTGACAGTTGGGCGGCCAAGGGTCCGGTGAGTTGCTGGATCGCCCCACGGAGCTGGGCCGTCGGCACCGGCTCCTGCTCGGTGGTGCTGGGTGGGGGCGAGCCAGCGACGAAGCCGGGGGCGAGCAGACTGCAACTGAGCCCATGCTGAGCTTCCTGTGCAGCGATGCTTTTGACCAGGGATGCCAAGCCCAGTTTGGCGGCGTAATAGGCGCTGATCCGAGTTTCAGACTGAACGGTTTGGCCATGGGCCAGGCCGAAGTAGAGCAGGCAACTCTTTTCATGCTGACGCAACAAGGGGGCCAGGTGATGATAGGCCCGGAATGCGCTCGACAGGTTGCTGGCGATCACGCTGTCGAAGCGATCCGGTGTCATGTGATCCAGGGGCTCTAGCTGGAAATCGCCCACGCAGTGAACCACCACCTGAGGCGCTGCCGGGAGCAAGCGGATCGCCGCCGCCCATGAGTGATCGTCGAGGGCGTCGAGGCGGATGGGCCGATGTTGGGGCGCTAGGTCAGGAAGTCCTTCGGCTCCCTTTCGGCTACTGGCTGCGATCCGGTGGCTTTCACCCAGCACGTCGGTGGCGGCCCGACCGATGGGACCCGAGGCGCCAATGATGAAGGCAAGGGGGCGTTCCATGGGGGGGAATTGCCCCGGTGCGCTGGGGAAAGCAATCCGTGGTGGCTGGCCGGTCCACGCCCTGATAGGGGGGTGCCGCTTTAAAGCTCGAAGGAGATCCCGATGAAGAAGGGACTGGCCCTTTTGTCCTGCCTGGTACTGGTGGGTTGTATCGCACCGATCGACGAAGAAAACGCTGACGGTGGCGCAGGCGTCCAGGACGCAGGTCCCGGTGGCGGTGGCGGTGGCGGTGGCGGCGGTCAAGGCGACGCAGGTGGTGGCGGCGGACAAGATGGGGGCGTGAACCCCAACATCGAGAGCAAAACGATTCAGCAAATCCAGACCGGTGACGTGGCGGAAAATACCGAACTGCGCATCGATGAGGCGGTTGTGACCGCTGTGGTGAGTGACCAAGGCTTCTTCATTCAGCAGGGCTCGGGGAACCACAGCGGAATCTTCGTCTATGGTCCTGAGTCGACGGCCACAGAGGGGCTGGTGCGTGGGGCCCGTGTCACGCTCACTGGAACCTATGTGGAATTTGCCTCCGAAGGCAGTTCTACCAGTCAGTTGGCCTATCCCACCGTCGAGGTTCTTGGCGCCGATGGGGTCTTGCCGGAGCCGCTTATACTGGAGCCCAGTGCTTTGCTGGGTGAGGGGGCTGAACTCTACGAAGGGGTTCTTGTCACCATCGGTGATGTGGAGATCCTCAACGCCAATCCCGACGAGCCTGGTGATTTTGGTGAGATCGAGGTCACCGGCGGATTGCGCATCGATGACTACATCTACGGGGAGATGGAAAATGGCGGTGCCTTTGTTCGCATGGTTGGCACTCGCTTCAGTTCGATCACTGGCATCGGTCACGAGAGCTTCGGTCATCGAAAGTTACTGCCCCGTGACGCCGATGACCTGGTTCTCGATGGCGACCAACCAGACCCGCCGGCCACCGAGGTGGTGGCGATCACCGCCATCCAAGACGGCACGGTGGAAGCGGGCAGGACGGTCACGGTGGAGCGCGGAATTGTGACGGCTGTAGTGACCGGCCGGGCGACTGGATTTTGGATTCAACAGGGCGGTGGCCCCTACAGTGGTATCTATGTCTACGTGGGCAATCGAGACGCTCAACTTCCCCAAGGCCTGGAACAGGGCAGTCGGGTGGATGTGACCGGCCGGGTCGCTGAGTATCAGGGCAGCACACAACTGCAGGACCCGGTGGTGGTTGTGGGTGACTCCGGCGCCCTGCCCGAGCCCGAGTCCCTTCAAGTGGTCGACTTGGTGACCGACAACACCCAGGCCGAGCAGTGGGAAGGTGTGCTGGTCAGCGTCACCAACGTCACCATCTCGGAAGCCAACCCCGATGGGGATAATGACTACGGTGAGTTTGTGCTCGCCGGTGGTTTACGGGTGGATGATTACATCTTCGATGATCTGGAATCCGGCGAGTTGTTCCCCCGGGAGGTGGGCACTCAATTCAATCGGATCACCGGCATTGCCCATGAGTCTTACGGCAACAAAAAACTGCTTCCTCGGGAAGCAACTGACATCACACTACCTTAAACAAGAATCGATTCGGAGTTTTCCATGAAAGCGACCAAGGAACTGGTTATTCTCGCCGCCAAGCGCACCCCATTTGGTGGTTTTGGTGGTAGCCTCAAAGCCCTCTCAGCGACCGATCTCGGTGTCATCGCTGCCGAAGCGGCCCTGGAAGAGGCGGGGATTGATAAAGGGGACATCGATCATGTGGTCTTCGGCAATGTCTGCCAAACCAGCGCCGACGCCATCTATTTGGCTCGTCACGTGGGCTTGCGTGCAGGGCTCCCCAAGACCGTGCCCGCTTTGACCGTAAATCGGCTGTGTGGCTCCGGTTTTCAGGCTTTGGTCAATGGCGCAGAGCTCATTCTGACCGGTCAGGCGAACGCAGTGCTCACCGGCGGTGCTGAGTCCATGAGTCAGGCTCCTCATGTGGTGCGTGGGGCCCGTTGGGGCCTGCCACTGGGTCGCTCGAAGATGGAAGACAGCCTGTGGGAGTGTCTCACCGACTCCTACAACCAGATGCCCATGGCGATCACGGCGGAGAACATCGCGGAGCGTTTCGACATCGCTCAGGCTGAAGTCGATGCCTACTCTGTGGCCTCTCAGGATCGCTACGAAGCGGGCCTCGCCGCGGGCAATTTCGCTGATGAAATCTGCCCCGTGACCCTAAAAAGTCGCAAGGGCGAGAAAGTGGTCGACGCCGATGAACACCCCCGGCCGGGGACCACGGTGGAAGGCCTCGCCCGTCTGCCGAAGGTCTTCAAAAAGGACGGCGTGATCCACGCAGGGGCCGCCTCCGGGATCTGCGATGGTGCAGGCGCCTTGATTATCGCCGATGGTGAATGGGCTCGGGCGAAGGGGCTTAAGCCTCTAGCAACCCTCGAGAGTTGGGGCGTGGTCGGCTGCGACCCCGATGTGATGGGGCTCGGTCCCGTGGAAGCCAGTCGGGCGGCCCTCAACGCCATCGACAAAACCGCCGATGACATGGAGATGCTCGAGATTAATGAGGCTTTCGCTCCTCAGGTGTTGGGCTGCGTTAAAGAACTCGGCTGGGATCTCGACAAGGTGAACATGAACGGTGGTGCCATCGCTGTGGGTCACCCCCTGGCGGCCAGCGGTGCGCGCATCACCGCACATTTAGTGCATAATGTTCGCAAGGCGGGTGGTGGTTATGGTCTTGGCAGCGCGTGTATCGGCGGTGGCCAAGGCATTGCTGTCATCGTGAAGGGGGCTTGATGACCGACGAACTCATCTACGACTGGAACCTAAAGGACGCCCACTCCAATCTGGGCCGTTGGCCCATCGTCGTGGTCGACGAGACCCTTCGAGATGGCGTTCAAAGCCCTTCGGTGGCCGATCCGGAGTTGGACCAGAAGATGGAGTTGGTCCGTCTGATGGCAGAAATGGGCGTCGGTGTGGTCGATGTGGGCCTGCCTGGCGCGGGTCCTCGAGCTCGGGAGCACGTCCTCGAGTTGGTTCGGATGATTCGGGACGAAAAACTGCCGATCATTCCCAACTGCGCAGCGCGGACTCTAGAGCAAGATATCGCACCGGTCGCGGAGGTGCAGCAGGAGCTGGGCTTTCCCGTGGAGGTCTACACCTTCATCGGCAGCTCACCCGTCCGCCAGTACACGGAAGGCTGGACGGTCGAGACCATCGCCGAAACCAGTCGTAAAGCGATCGAGTTCGCCGTCGGCCAAGGGCTGACCGTCTGCTACGTGACCGAAGACACCACCCGGAGCCGGCCCGACCAATTGCGGGTTCTGTTTGAGAACGCCATCGACGCTGGAGCGAGCCGTCTCGTGCTCTGCGACACCTGCGGTCACTCGACACCCAATGGGGTCAAGCAACTCGTGGGCTTCGCCCGCAGTTTCCTAGAGGCCATGGATGCCGATGTGGGTCTTGATTGGCACGGACATAACGATCGAGGTTTTGGTCTCACCAACGCCCTCTTTGCATTGGAGGCCGGGGTGACACGGGTCCACGGCACCGCGCTGGGCGTGGGGGAGCGGGTCGGCAACACGCCGATCGATCAGTTGCTGGTCAACCTGAAGTTGCTCAATCAATGGGATCATGACCTCTCCGGTCTTAACCGCTTCGTTCATTTGGCTTCGGAAGCCTGTGGCGTGCCCCTGCCCTACAACTACCCCGTCTTCGGTGATGACGCATTCCGCACCGCCACTGGGGTCCATGCGGCCGCCATCATCAAAGCCCTCGATCGGGGCGATGAGGCCTTGGCCGATTTGGTTTACTCCGGTGTTCCAGCCACTGCATTTGGCCAGTCTCAGGTGATCGAGATCGGTCCCATGAGCGGCAAATCGAATGTACGTTACTGGCTGAAGAGCCGGGGGCACAAAGGCGGCGATGCCCTGGAAAATGCGATTTTCCAGGCTGCCAAATCCAGTCCGACCATTCTAACGGAGGCCCAGCTCTCCGAGATTGTGAGCAAGTCCAGTGTTTGATGGTGTGGAAGTCTTCTCTGCCACCGTGGCGGTTGAGCGTGAAAGGCTTGGGCAACGGGTCACCCGTTGGCTACAGGAGCATCCAGATCGGGAAGTGATTGAAAAAGAGGTCAAGCAGAGTTCCGACTCCAGTCACCACTGCCTAACGATCATTCTCTACTGGCGTCATCGTTCATGACCGACCCTCGGGAGCAAGCGCTTCGCTTCAAAGCCCTCCGGGATCAGCGGGCTCAGGGGCCGCTGAGCCCAGAGGAAGAGCGAGAGTTTCAGCGATTGGGGCAGTCCTTAAGGGCCCTGCGACAGGCCCGGTCTGGGGCTGCTGCGGAGTTACCCCAGAAAAAGGTCTTGGGCGATGGCGCTCGCCTGCGCGGCCATCCCCTGCCTGGTTGTGACTTTTTTGACGACTTCCCCGAACTTTACCGGCGAGAGGTCTTTGGTGCTCGTCGCCGCCGTCCTCCGGCCGAGGACGAAGCCCTCCCTCGGGGTTCGGGGACGGTGAGAACCCGCTCGGGGGAGAAACTTCAAGGGCAAGTGATTGTGGACGAGCGGATTCATGTCGCGGGCCAGGCCTTGCCCCGTAGCCAGGTGATGGAAGTCCACCTCAGTGCGTCGGCTGGGGCCAAGCGGGGCCAAGGTTTGACCATCAAACTCACCGATGGTCGGGTCCAAAAAGGTTACTTGGTAAGTGGGGAGGACGAGGACTTCCTCGATCTCCTTCCCCTGACCGCCCAGGATCAAGAACAGACCCGTTGGTTGATTCGTCGAAGCGAAGTCGCGTCGACATCCCAATGGGGCTAGTTGCAGACTTCGTCGAAGCTTCTTTGAACCGTGCCTGTTAAGGTCGGCAGGTGAACCGTTTTACGGGCTTGGTCAGGCCCGGGCGTGTAGGTCACCTCTGCCTCCACCGTCACGTCCTCTTCTCGACACTGGGCCGTTCCTGTGCGCCGATCTTCAAGTCGAGCGTCGAAGGTGCGGCCCGTCGGTGAATCACAGGCCTCTTGGTCGAAGAGGAGGGTGACCTCACCCCGGGCATTGATGGTCATGCCCATGCTTTGTTGTAAGGCGGTTTCCGCCCCCGAGATCATCTCTAGCCCATCGGCCGACAGTCTAAGTTGGTCGCTGCGGCCATGACTGGCGATGGGGTTCAGATTTTCATCGACGACATAGGTTTTGAGGCTGCGGCCGTCACCGGCGGCGACTCGATCGATGCTGGAGCTCGGCTGCATTCGAGACCCTTTCGGTCCGGTCACGAGGGGGGCTGAAGTCCAGAGGATGTGCGTGGTGCGAAAAATCCGGGTGTCCCCATCATAACGACCGTTGCCTGGGTCCCATTGACCGCTCTGGTTGAGATCCAAGAACCACTCACCTCGCTCCCAGGCGCCGCTGTCATCCGTGTCCAAAAAGGGCTCGGGCAAATCATCGAATGATTCCCCCGGGTCCCAGAGGCCATTGCCATTGTCGTCATCGTAACCTTCGGCCCCTTGGAGGTGCACCAAGAGACTGACCAAGCCATCTCTCGGGTTGTGGGTTCGATTGTTGGCATCGTAGGAAATAGCGTCAGCACAGCGGTGGGGGAGGGGGGCGACGTCTACGGGCTCGTCTTGCCCGACCACCGCCCGGTAGGTGATGGAGGGCGGCTGGCAGCGCCCGGTGCGGGCCGGCTCCTGTTGAAAGCCGCCCGCCTCGGCCATGAACGCGGCGTCGCCCACAGGAAACAGCCCGAGATCGAGGGCGCAGGGGACTTCGATGGCTTGGCCGTGCAGGTCCCGATCCAGCGCGCTGATGTTGGAGGCAGCACAGGTAAAGCCAAGGTCCCGATTGGTGAGCCGAGCGCCGGGGGGAAAGTTGATGACCAGCGAGCCACTGGGTGTCGTTTGATTCAGGGTTCGAAAAGAAACGGTCACCTCCGCAGGCCCCCCGCCACAGCCTTGAAAGAGGGTCACTTCGGCCCGGCCGCCCCGGGCGTCCACGGTGATTTCTGCTTGGTCCTCGTCTTCGGCGAAGGAGCCGTTGTCCGTGGCGAAGGTGACCTGGGTGCCATCGGTGACCGGAGCATCCCGAAAGATCATTTCCGCTTCGAGGACAACCCGATCGGACTGGAGATTGACGATGAAGATCTCGATCTGTTCTTCGACATCAAAACAGCCGACCAGTAAGCCACAGCCAAGGCTGATCGACAGGCTTAAAAGCCGATGATAAGGGGCCTTCGGCAAGCGCATGCTGCCTCCTTGAACCGGTGGCTGCCAGCCTGCCATAGCCCTCTGGGCCTGTCGAGTAAGGGAAGCGATCGCCGACCACTCACGTTGTCCGCTTGGAGCAGAGGATTCATGGATCGTCGAGGTTGGCTGAAACTGAGCGCAGCGGGGATGGCCGGGCTCTTTGCGCCGCCGGCCTGGGCCTTTGGCGAAGCCACTCGCTTCGCCTTTGGTCAGTTGGGTGCTCCAGACCCGGTTCGAAGTGGCGCATGGGCTCGACTGGCCTTGGAGTTGGGCCAACGAACTTCGGTGACTTGTCAGCCCCGGCCGAGCGCCCTTTCCCTCGAAGATGCGGCCCTCTTCCGTCACCCCTTCTTGATCCTATCGGGTGCGTCGTTGCCGCCTTGGACCGAGGATGCCTGGCAGCGTTTACACCGCTACCTGGGGGCCGGCGGCTTTCTCTTTCTCGACGGCCGTGGTCCTGGTGATCCACTGGTTCAACAAGCCTACGATCGTCTAGCCCGTCGCTTTTCCCCAGAGGCGAAGCTGCGACTGGATCGGGAGCATGTGCTGTTTCGGAGCTTTTATCTGCTGGAGCGCCCCATGGGTCGCGTTCTCGCCTCCGAGCCGGCCCGGGCCTTGGTCCAGGATGGCCGATTGGCTGTGGTTGCGACGGAGGTGGACCTTGCGGGTGCGCTGGCCCGAGACGCCTTTGGTGCGTGGAGTTTTGACTTGCCGAGCGGCGACCGGGAGCGGGCCGTTCGTTTCGGTGTGAATTTGGTGATGTACGCCCTCTGTACCGACTATAAGGCCGATCAAGTCCACATCCCATTCTTACTGAAACGGCGCCGCTGATGGAGCGGAGCGGTCTGGACTTCCAGCCTCTGGTGGGCTCGGGCTGGTTGTTTTTCTTAGGGCTCTGCGCGTGCTTGGCCTTGTATTGGAGTTGGCGCTCCAGTCAGGGCCTCAGCCCTCGGCGCCGGGGGCTCCTGTTGGCGCTCAGGAGCCTTTTGGTCTTCGGCGTCGTGATCACTCTGTCGGGCCCCAGCCTGCGTAAAGAACGGGTGCGTCGGATTCCAGGTAAGGCGGTGGTGCTCGTCGATCGCTCCGCCTCCATGGGGGTGGAAGCCCGAGAGGAGGCCGTCGCTAGACTGCTCCAGCCCGAAGCGCTCAAGGAACTCAGCAGCAACTATCGGGTTCAGTTTCAGGGCTTTAGTGATGGCTTGGAAGGGCTGGATCCTACGGCCTTAGGGCCGGCGGAAGGCGAGGACACCGACCTGCTGGGGGCCTTGGAGGCCATGGGGCGCCATCTAGGGGATCAGGCCATCGCCGGAATTGCCCTTATCTCCGACGCCGTTGACCGACGGGGCAGCTTTCGGAGCCCCGAGGCTGAGGCTCGGTTGAAGGCCTTAGGCATTCCCGTGAGTCTGCTGGTTCCCGGTGAGGCCACCGGCAAGGACGGCGGGGTCGAACTTCTCGACCCCCCCAAGCTCGCCTTTGTTCGCAACACCTTCCAAGCCAAGTTTCGGGTGCGTGCGCGCGGCCTGAAGGGTCAACGCCTCCAATTGACCTACCACATGCCTGGTATCGAAGAGGGCAGTCAGTGGGTCGAAGTGACCGACGATATTTTTGAGAAGGACCTTATGGTCCCCCTCAAGCCCGTCCGGGTCGGACGCCAAGTCCTCACGGTCGAGTTGAGCCCGGTTTTGGGTGAAAACCAGATTCAAAACAACCGGCTCGAGGTGCCGCTACAGGTGGTGAGGGACCGCCTGCGTGTATTGCAGGTGGCCGGCGAGCCGACCTGGGATGTGCGCTTTCTGCGTCGACTCCTGAAGGAGGATCCGGGGATCGATCTCATCAGCTTCTTCATTCTTCGAACCCACGGTGATTCCAATGAGGTGCCTGAGGAGGAGTTGAGCCTGATCCCCTTTCCGGAACGGGAGCTCTTCATGGAGCAATTGGACACCTTTGATGTGGTGATCTTTCAGGACTTCGACTTCGCCCCGTACAGCGTGGGTAGATACCTCCGGCACGTGCGTGACTTCGTCTTAGAAAATGGCGGCGGCTTCGTCATGGTGGGCGGTCCCCGCAGCTTTACGGAGGGCGGCTACGCGGGCACCCCTGTGGGCGAGATTTTGCCCGTGGAGCTGGGCGCAGGACCGGCGGATCAGCGATTTTTCCATCCGCGGGTGACGGCCCAAGGGCATCCGATCCTCGACCTTCGTCCTGGGCAGTCGGTCCAAGGGCTGCTCGACAGTTTACCGCTGCTCGCTGGCCATAATCGTCTCGGCCGACCGAAACCGGGCAGCACGGTGCTCCTTGTCCATCCCGAGCACAGTGAGTCCCGTCCGGAGCCGGTGATGGTGGCAAGCCGTATGGGGCGGGGACGGAGCTTGGCGATCGGTGTGGACAGTCTGTGGAATTGGCAACTTCCCGCCGCTGAAGCCAAAGCCGGGCAACGACCCTATTATCGCTTTTGGCATAAAGCACTGCGTTGGTTGGCCGGCGACCTCGCCTACAGCCGATTGCAGTGGTCTGGGCTCTCCGAGCGCCACCCTTCGGGCAAGCCCTTGCGGTTTCGCATGGGGCTCAAAGATCCCCAATGGAAGCCCCAGGCCAATGGGCAGATCGAACTTCGCCTTGAACACCGCCATGAAGCGCCTCGTAAAGTTCAAGCCACCACCGACGAGGCCGGTTGGGCGGGCTTTGAAATCGAGGACCTGCGGGATGGTGTTTGGTCCCTGAAGGCCGTGGCCAGCGCTGAGGGGGCGGAGGTCGCCCAACTCGAAGGGGTGGTTCTGGTGGGCGCTCTGGGGCCCGAGCGGCGCGAGTTAGGTCCCGATGGTGCCATCGCAACGCGGATTGCCAGTGCAACCGGCGGCGAGGTCCTCAATTGGCAGCGCCATGACCTCACGGATGTGCCCTGGAAAGCGGTCTGGACCGAACGGGTCGAAGCAGTGGAGTGGACCCCGCTTTGGAATCGGCCCTGGATGATTTTGCTTTGGCTGATTCCTGGCTTGCTCGCCATCCTGCTTAGGCGGCGGTGGAACCTGGCCTAGCACAAGGAGTCTAGACCCCCGCGTATTCCGTGTTATGGGGATGCTCAAAGAATAAGGCTCGGAGTTCGAGTGGCTCTTCATATGGAGCGTAGGTTAGGGCTTAGCGACATCGTGGCGGTGAGCCTCGGTGCGATGCTAGGAAGTCTGTTCATTCTGCCTGGCATCTCGGCGAAGGTGTCTGGTCCGTCCATGTGGATGGCCTATCTGATCGCGGGCATTTGCTGCCTGCCTGCCACCTTGTCGAAATCGGAACTGGCCACGGCCATGCCCACCTCGGGTGGATCCTATGTCTACATCGATCGAGCGTTTGGCCCACTCATGGGAACGGTCGGGGGGCTTGGTCTTTGGCTGGCCCAACTCCTGAAAAGCGCCTTCGCGCTGATCGGTCTATCTTGGTATTTGAAAGAGGTTTGGGACGTTCCTCCCGTCCCCGCGGCCCTCTTTTTCCTCGTTGTCGTCACGGCGATCAACATCGTCGGGGTGCGCAAAGTCGGTCAGGCCCAGGTCTTTCTCGTTTCGCTGTCGATTATCGGGCTTCTCGTTCTCATCTTCCTCGGCATGGGCTCCATCAATGGGGAATTGATGGAACCTAACATGCCCAATGGCACGATGGGGCTGATCGAGTGTGTCGCCGTCGTGTACATCTCTTATGCCGGCGTGACGAAGATCGCTGCCATCGCCGAAGAGGTCGAACGGCCCGACCGAAACCTACCCTTGGGGATGCTCATCTCCCTGGGCGTAGCGACATTGATCTATACCGTCTTCAACTACGTGTTGGTGGGCACGGTGAGTGCCAATGAGGCCAGGCTCCCGGGGGGGCTCCAGGGGGGGCTCCAGGGGGACTTACGACCGATTTACACCATGGCCGTTGTCCTCGGTGGTGATGTCTTCGGTAAGGTTTTCGCCATCTTAGGCACCCTCACGATGGTCTCGATGGCCAATGCCGGGCTTTTGGCCGCCAGCCGCTTTCCCTTCAGTATGGCTAGGGACCGACTTCTGCCCGGCGTTCTTGGTGAGGTTCGTTCCAGTTACCTGACACCTATTCCTGCCATCGTCATGACCTCTGCAATCATGGGCATCGCAATCGTCTATTTGAATGTGATCCAACTGGCGAAACTCGCGAGCTCCTTCAAAATCCTCGCCTTTATGGCCGTGAACTTGGCGGTGATCGTTCTGCGAGAGACCCACGTCCGTTGGTATCAACCCAACTATCGGTCTCCCTTTTATCCATGGGTTCAGGTCATCGGCATTCTCATGGGGGTTGGGCTCCTCCTTCTGATGGGCTTGACGGCCGCCATTGCAGCCCTTGGCATCGTAGCTGCTGGTGCGTGTTTCTGGTTTGTTTATGGGCGTCGGCAAATGACCGAACGTCGGGGCGCTGTGGGGCGTTTGGGCCCCGGTGAACTCGTTGCTGGAACCATCACGCCTGTCTCTTCTTTTCAGGGCTTAAAGTCCGGCGAAGTGGGCGCTCTGGTCACCCTCTTGGACCGAAGTCCGCCAGAGCCCTTGATCGAGTTGGGTGCAGCCCTTGCCGACCGCCAGGGCCTCGCTGTGATTCGAGTCCGGGAGGTCCCGGAACAGTTGGGCATTGAAGACCTAAGCGATGCCCACCCAGCGGAGCGCGCGCTGCGTCGGCGCTCGGTCTCCATGGGGGCGAAGGTTGGCGCCAACCTTTCCTATGAGACAGCCAGCTGTCGTGATCTGCGCGAAGAAGTCTATGAGCTCTGCCATGTCATGAAGCCGAGGTGGGTTCTCTTCGAATGGCGTGAGCAGGGTCATTATGCGGTCTGGCACCGAGACCCATTGGCCTGGCTGTTCTCTCATTTGCCGGCCAACGTGGCTGTGTTTCGGGACGATGGGGTGCGAGTCTTTAACAGCATCCTCGTGGTTGCTGAGCTTGGCGATCACGACCTCGTGCTTGCACGAACCGCCGACCAACTGGCCGATACGACGGGCGGTCGAATCCGCTTTGTCGCCATCGTCCCTGAAGGGAAAGCGACGGATCATGCAAAGGGCCACCTCGAGGAACTCGCCAGTCTGTGTCAGAGTGAAACCGAGATCGATGTGATCGCCACCGACGAGGGGGGCGATGTGCTTGAGGATCTGAGCGCAGACTTCGACCTCATGCTCCTCGAAGAGCCTCCCTATGAGCACTTCTATTCGAAGTTTATGCGCCGCTTTACCGACCATTTAACCCAGCGAGCACGCTGTTCGGTGCTGCGGATCCGGATCCCAGAAGAGTTCCGGGAGGAAGAAGAAGAGGATTTGGGCAGTCTCCATGGTGAAGAGTTGCTGGTGAGCTTCCTTGACCCCAAACTTTGCCAGCTGGATTCGAATGCGAGCTCGAAAAAAGAGGTCATTCGAGCCATTGCGAATCGCTTCGTTGAAACCCATGGCGGGAGTCGGGCCGAGCTCGAAGAAGCCTTTTGGTATCGAGAGCGTCAGCAGACGACCTATTTGGGTGGCGGTATTGGTCTGCCCTGGGCCAGCGCTTCTGGGATGGAGGAGACTCGCTTAGGGGTCATGCGGCTTGAGACCCCCTTGAGGGTGCCGGATCAAAAGGATGAGATGGCCGATTTGTTCCTATTCACGGTGGGGCCGGCACCGGACCACCATGTCCATGATGCCCTGATCGAGGCCTTGCGCTTAGAGATCAATGAAACCGACTTGGCGGCGCGATTGCGAAAGGCTGAGGATGTGGGTGAGGTTCGTCGGATCCTTGAGGAGTGCGCCCAGCTGATCGGGCAACGTGCCTGAACTCCCGGAGGTTGAGACCTGCCGGGCCGCGTTGGCCCCGCTCTTAAGCCAGGCCCGGGTGGGTGTCTTTCAACGCAGCGACAAAGACTTGCGCTTTCCCTGGCCGGCGCCCGAGGACCTCAAGCGGCTCGAGGGGCGGCGGATCGAGGGGGTTCGACGGCGGGGAAAATACCTCATCATCTCCATGGGGGATCATCATCTCCTCGTTCACCTTGGCATGAGCGGGCAGGTATTTTTTGGTGCGAGCAGCGAGCCTTGGCTGCCCCACGAGCACTGGCGCTTGCGGGTCGACGACCAGTTACTGCGCTATCGAGACCCCCGTCGGTTTGGATTTTTACAACTCTATATAGGCCCCCGGCCCGAAGCCCACGAGCGGCTTGTTCACCTCGGGCCAGAACCCCTCTGCCAAGACAGCTTCAACACAAGCTATCTTCACTCGGTCTGTAGGGGCTCTAAACGCCCGATCAAATCCTTGATTATGGACGGGACCGTGGTGGTGGGCGTGGGGAACATCTATGCCAGTGAAGCCTTGTATCGGGCCGGCATCCAGCCCTTTAGGAGAGCCGGCGCGATTGCGACCCATCGGCTCGATGGCCTTGTCGTGGGGATTCGAGCGGTCTTGGAAGCGGCGATCGCCGCGGGGGGCACGACCCTCAAAGACTTCCAGAGTGTGGAGGGCAACCCAGGGTACTTTCGCCGAGAGCTCGCGGTGTACGGCCGCGCCGGCGCCCCCTGTCGGCGCTGCCCAGGGACCATTCGCCAACGAACCCTGAGCAGCCGGGCAACTTATTGGTGCCCGAACTGCCAGCGCTGAGCCCGGCTCAGGCCGTCCGGCGCCGCCGCAAGCCAAACATCGCGAGGAAGCACAGCAAGCCAAGGGCTGAGCCCGCATCCAATTGGTCGCAGGCACAACCGGCACCCGGTGCCGTGGGCGGAGCCAAGGGTCCGGCATCGGGGGCATCGCCGCGAATACAAATACGGACCGCTGGGCGGATCTCGGCGCAGGTCAACTGATAGCCACTGGGGCAATCAGCCACCGTGTTACATTCTTGGGTGCAATAGGGCTCGGAGTCATCGGTATTGCAAATCAGCCCACCACCACAGTCGAGATCATTCTGACACTCGCCCGCCGGACCCGCATCCACTGGGCCCGGTCCCGCATCGGGCCGAATCGGGCCGAGGTCTGTCCAGGCTCGGAGTTTGTATTCCGGGACGGTTTGACCGTCGGCGCTGCGAACGACGATGGCGTAGGTGCCTTCCTGCAGCGGTAGCGTGGTCCCATTGCCGTTGGCGCCATCGAGGGCGATGTCGAGCAGGTTGACTGGACCCGCATCCCCCGTCGGTTCATTGTCGATGACTTGCACATCGAGAGCGCCAGCCAGGCCGAGGAGCCCCACATTCAGCACATCTTCACGGACGAGGGTGAACTTGACGAAGTCGACGTCGTCCGGGTGGTGAATATTGTGAACCTGCGCATGGTTGGCATCGAAGTTGTCGGCGATAAAGCTCCCTGTGGCCCAGTCATTGTCCTCTTCATAGACGTCTGGCTCAAGCCCGACCAGGCCGTGCCCGGCCCGCAGGAGGAGGGTGATGCAGTTGTTATCCTCATCGGTTTCATCCACCTGATCGCCCGCATCGGCGCAGAGGGTAATCACCTGATCATTGCTGGTGGCCTGGAGGACGTTCCCGGGGGATGTGCAGGTGGCTGAGCGATGGAAGCGGCTATCCAGTGCGCGCACGTTGCAGGTGCTAAAGATCTCCCCATCGGCTCGCATTTCTAAGCTGGTCGCATCCACCTGGGCATCGCCGGTGTACATGACCTGAACCCGGAGCGTGACGAAGTCATCGGTCTGGGGAAGATCTGGTGAGATTCGTGGCGCCCGTAGCCAAAGGTCATTCTGGTCTGGAATGGGGTTACCCACCTCGAATTCCATCTCGGCACAGTTGTCTTCCTCATCGGTTTCCTCGACCGCGTTGTCTGGATCCACACAGGCCCGCAGGCGGTGGGACCCTTCTTCGGCGATGGGTGTCATCTCGACACTGTTACAGTAGTGGCTCCGCCCGGGCGTGAGGGCAGGCACATCACAGGCGCTGTCTTCCACATCGTTGACACTGAGTTGGATGGTGGTCGGCGTCGAGTTGATGTTGCCCTGGTTCACCACTGCAATGCGGGTGGAGAACTCGGCATCGGGCTCGGGCCGCTCGGGCGAGACCGATAGGTTCTGCAACAGGTAGTTATGTTGGACGCCGCCCTCGAGGACTTCGGTCTCGAGGCTGATGGTATAGGCCACGGCCCGTTGTTCATCCCGACTAAAGAAGCGGACATAGAAGACACCCGCATCCACCGGGCCATAGACGATTTCTGCATCGCCTCGGGAGGTGGAGGCCGCGATTTCTTGACCTCCCTCGCTCATCAATTCGGCATCGACGTCGACACCGACGCCACCGGCCGTGATGGTCATCGTCCCCGCATCGGCCAGGTTGATCACCACCCAGTCGCTGTCATCGGGCCGGTGGAAGCTGTGGACCTGGTCTTCGTCGGCAATCAGCTCCGTGGCGTTCTCCGCATCGTTGTCAGGTTCGTATTCGTCGCCACCCCAGACCATGCGCTCGAGGCTGCTGCAGTTGTCGTTCTCGTCCCGTTCATCGACGAGCCCATCGGGATCGACGCAGACCTGCAGCGCCCGTTCACCGGCGATCATCCCGCCGGGGACGGCCACTTCGCATTCGTGGCTCGCGCCGCTCTCCAACTCGGGCACCGCACATTCGCCCCGGGTTTCGTCGTCGATGGACAAGCGAGCGAGGCTTGCTTCGCTGACACCCGCATCATTGGCGTTGCTGACGGTGAAGGTCGTGGTGAAGGCTTCTCCAGCCTCTGGTTCGTTTGGCACGAGGGCAAAGCCGCCCACGGAGAGGTTGGGTGGCCGGTCGGCCAGGCGAATGGCACTCAAGCTTAAGCGGTAGCGTTCCGCCGCTGCACCCCGGGCCCGACTGACCCGAGCGTAATAGGTCCCCGGCTGGAGCTCGGTGATGATGCGGCTGAAGGGGGACACACCGCCATTGTCATTTTGCGCCAACTGCTGGCCATCCGCGTCTTGAAGCACGAGGCGGGTGTCATAGGAGTCCCCCTCTTCAACGGGCAGCGTGGCGATGGTGACCTCCGATGCCTCGTTGATGAAGAAGCGGACGAAATCTTGATCGTCGTTATTGTGAAGATTGTGGTCCTGAGATTCACCGGCGTTAATGATCGTGGCCGTTGCCCGGTCGTTGTCCGGTTCGTATTCATCGACATTCTCAATGGTGAATGTCACCTCAGAGCAGTTGTTGTCTTCGTCGATCTCCACCACCTCCTCGTTGCCATCGGCGCAGACGGCCACGGTGTGGTCACCCCCTTCAAAGCGGAGCCCATTGACCATGCATACACCCACAGCGTTGCCTGCGAGGGGAGTCACCTGACAGTTACCCAGTACCTCTTCTCCCTCGGAAAGGGTCACGGTGGAGCCGGCAGCAGCATCGGTGGTGCCATTGAAGACGAGGACCACGAACTGGGTATCTCGATCCCGAATCGGCTCTGCCGGATTGAGCAGGACGTTTTGCACCTGGAGGTCGGGGCCGTTGTAGATGGTCACATCGGTGCAGTTGTTTTCTTCGCTTCGTTCGTCGATCTCGTCGTCAATATCGGCGCAGAAGCGCACTTGGTGACGCCCAGCCGGCGGGGGATCTTGGTCTTCGAAACTGCATTCCGCAGCGCCGTCGGCGGCCAGTACTTCAACTTCGCATCGAGCGAGAAGTTGGTCATCCAAGTAGAGCCCGGCCTGGGTGACCGGTGTGTCCGGGTTGAAGCGATTGCGTACGGTAGCCGTAGCGCTCCAGCGCACGTCTGCACCGGGATTTGGGGGGTCTAGGACCAAGTCGCGGACCACCATGTCGTAACCGAGCGCCAGGTTCCGTACCGCACAGTTGTTCTCTTCGTTGAGCTCTTCCACTGCCTCTGCTGAATCGGCGCAGACTTGGATGTCCGAGCGACCATTCGGGAGCCCTTCGAGATCCTGCCAAGCGCAGTCGTGGGTTTCTCCCAGGCCGAGCTCTGGGACATCGCAGGTTCCGAGCACCTCATCCCCTCGGCGAAGGGACGCGGTGCTGGCGGCAGCGGCGTCGTTGTTGGTGTTGACGATGGTGGCGCTGGCACCCCAGACATCGCCCACATCGGGGGAGACTGGGTCCAGGGTGAGCCCCTGGGCTTGGAGGTCGGGCCCCAGGTTCACAGCCAAGGTTCGGCAGTTGTCGTTTTCATCGTTTTCGAGGACCGCATTGTCCGTATCGGCGCAGACCTCGATGGTATGAGCGCCGATGTCCAAGCCAGCGAGCTCCGGCCAACTACAGCTGTGGTTCCGGCCGGGCTCTAGGGCGGGTACGGCACAATCTGCCTGGGCTTCATCGTTGATTCGAAGCTGGGCCACCAGCTCCGGGGCGTTGGCATTATGGTTGTTGCGTACGGCTGCCGTCAGACCCCAGGTCTGGCCCACCAGGGGTTGGGGATCCATCGTCACCTCCCCAAGGCCGATGGCGCCGGTGACCATCCGGAGGCTCAGGATGTAGCGCATCTGCGCGTTGTTCCCGAACTCCTCAGTTCGGATGAAGTAGGTGCCGGCGGCCACGTTGTTGCGGGTGAGGATCGGATGGCCGAAGCCAAAGCCCGCCTGGGTAATCAGTTGCTGGTTTTCGCCGAAGAGCTGGATTCGGCTGTCGCTATCGTCGGCGACGACCGGGCGAGTTTGGATGACAAGGTTGGCTTGTCGGTCGAGGGTGAAACGGAAGTAGTCGATATCCTGACCGTTGTTGTGGGTGGTCAGGACCAAGTCGTCGCCATGGTTGATTTCCGCGGCCTCATCGAAGGTGTTGTTGGGCTCGTAGGCGTCGGGGTCGCCGGCAACGAGGGGTGGTGCGAGGAACTCCGCACAATTATCATCCTCATTGAGCTCTCCCACCGCAAAGCCGGCGTCGGCGCAGACTCGGGCCAGGTGGTAGCCCGGAGGCAAGGGGGGCAGATTGCTCCAGCGGCAGGTGTGGCTCCCATTCCCTGCGAGGGGCGGGACGTTGCAGGGAGCTAGGTTATCACCGGCCACTTGGAGGCTGGCGCTGGTGCTATCCACAGGTCCAGCGTTGGCATTGATGATGTCGATGGCCAGTCCCCAGGTTTGGCCGGGCTGGGGGGCCGGACCGAATTCCGGTGTCCCCACTCGCAACTCGCCCTCGATGAGATTTACTCGCAGGTTGTAGCTGATGTTCGCGTTGTTCCCGAACTCGTCGACCTTCAAATAGTAGGTTCCGGGCGCCATCGTGTCCCGCTGGATTCGGCTGAACAGGCCAGCGCCGCCATCATCGTTGTACTCGATCTGAGCTTGGTTCTCGCCGTAGAGCCACAGCCGGGAATCCCCGGCCTGGCCAAAGGTCTCGATAACGACGGGGCCGGCCACTTCCACATCGAAGGTGTAGTAGTCGACGTCGGCACCATTACCATGGATCGTCGCCGCCAAGGGCTGGCCGGGCGTGATGGGTGAAGCGGTGTCGAAACTGTTGTTCGGCTCATGGGCGTCTTGGGCTTGGGCGAGACCGCCGAGCAAAAGGACCATCGCTGCAGAGAGCTTTTTCATGCTCATCACTCCTGTTTAACAGGAGGGGATTAAACCCACTTTGCCGGGCGGCGCAACGCACAAGCTAAGCTTGTGGTGGACTTTTAAGGCTCTGGGCGACGCAATCTGCGGCCCGATCTTTGAGTTCGAGCCGGTCTCCTTTACCCAGACCCTGGGTCTGCAAAGGGGGCAGGAAGCGCAAAGTGACCTCACCACCTGCTCGCGGCAGCAGTTGGTTGGGTGGCCAGCAATCACTGGTTCCGATGACAGCGATCGGCTGGACCGGCACTTGGGCGGCGACCGCCAGCGCGAAGGCGCCCATACGCCAGGGCAGAGGCGGCGCGTCTGGTAAGGAGCGGGTCCCTTCCGGGAAGAAGAGTACCTTCGCATTGGAGTTGCGCACCTGCTCCTCCGCCTGGAGCACCGCAGAGCGCCCAGAGCGTCGGCTGGAGCGGCGTACGAAGATGTGACCAACGCTCCACATACCGATACTGATGGGGACCAGGGCCATCAGCTCCATCTTGGCGATAAAGCGTACATCGCCTCGAAGCGCACTTATCAGGACGAAGATATCCAGATTACTGCGGTGGTTGGCCACCACGATACATGGGCCTTCGGGGAGGCGGTCTCGATCCTCGATACGAAGCCGGACTCCAAAGAGCCAGACGGTGATCCTTGCCCAGACCCGTTGGATGGTCAGTTGGGAGCGGTTACCACGCCCGCCCAGTGGCAGTGCGAGGAGGCAGAGCATCGTGGCGAGGGCGCCACCGAAGAAAGCCCACAGCAGGGCGACAAACCCGCGCAGCCAAGCCATCTAAGTGTGATCAGCAGTGGCCCATGGAGGGGCTGACCAAGGTGCCAACGAGGGCACTAGTCGAATTTGCCTTCGCGGCCGAAGTAGGGGGCGTCATGGGGATTTTCCCCTTTGATGTGGGCCAGCAGGTATTGACGGAGCCGGCGCTCATCGCCAGGGGCAAAGCGCTGGAATCCACAGCCGGACATGAAGTTGCCGTTGTCTTCCTTGCGGACCCAAATGACCTGCCCACGAATCTTGAGCAGATCCACTTCCCGACCTCGGGGGATGTAGATGAGTACATGAACGGGCTCGCCAGGGACGAGTTCAGCGTCTGAGGAAAACATGACGCCTTTGGCTGAGAGATTATGAGCTCTCGTGTGAAGGCTGCCCGTCTCGGTCTCAACTTCCAGACGAAGATCCACACGAACCCGAGCAAAGCGCTTTCGAAGTTTTTTCGACTGGGTCACTGTGATGATCCTCGACCTTTGCGGGCGCCTGCTTATCACAAGCCTCGCAAAGCCCCAAGATCACGGCAGCCGGTCAGCCACCATCTCCGCCAAGTCGACGACTTCGAGTTCATCGGCAACACCGAGTTCCCGTGTGCCATCCCCGATCATCGTCATGCAGAACGGACAACCGACGGCCACGGTGGCCGCGCCCGTGGCTTGAGCCTCTTTGGTCCGGTCCTGATTGACTCGGGTGCCCAGGTGCTCCTCCATCCACATCCGGCCGCCGCCGGCACCACAACAAAACCCTCGGTCCTTGTTGCGCTCCATTTCGACGACGTTGGCACCCAACTGGGTCAGGAGGGTCCGCGGGCTCTCAGTGATGCCATTGTAACGGGCGAGGTAACAGGAGTCGTGATAGGTCACAGTTCCTGCGTCGCTATCGTTGAGGGTCAAAGCACCAGTACGGACCAGGTTCTCGACGAAATCGATATGGTGGTGGATCTCCATGGGTTGGTAGCCCTCGAGATCAGGATAGTCGTTGTTGAAGGTGTTGAGACAGTGGGGGCAGGTGGTGATGACCTTTTTGACCCCGTAAGTTTTGAAGGTCTCAAGGAGGGTGCCAGCCAGTTCAACGAAAAGGTACTCTTGGCCTAAGCGGCGGGCCGTCTCCCCGTTACAACTCTCAGCCTTACCGAGCACGGCAAAGTTGATCTGCGCATGGCGCAGCAGTTTGACCATGGCCAAGGTGGTCTTTTTCGCCCGGTCATCAAAGGAGCCGGCGCAGCCCACGTAGTAGAGGTACTCGTAGTCTGGGTTGGTCTCGACCGTCGGGATGTCTAGGCCTTCCGCCCAATCAAAGCGCATGTTGGCGCCCATTCCCCAGGGGTTGGCATTATTTTCTAGGCCTCGAAAGACCGCGCCCAGCTCTTCGGGGTGCTCTCCCTCCATCATGGTGAGATGACGTCTCATCTCGAGGATTTTGGGGACATGACGGATGCCCACCGGGCATTCTTCCATGCAGGCACCGCAGGTCGTACAACTCCACAGTTCATCCACGTGTACAGAGCCAGAACCATCGGCAGCGATGAGGGGTTTGATGACTTCAGGAGCGCCATCTCTGCCCGCCTGGGCCCACGCAACGAGATTGACCTCGTTGGCATAGAGGTTGTCCTTCATATCGTGGACGATTTTGGCCGGGTCGAGGGGTTTGCCCGTGCTGTTCGCAGGACAAACCACAGTGCAGCGGTTGCACTCGGCACAGGCAAAGCTGTCGAGCAAATCGCTGGCCCGAAACTGTTCCACTCGACCGACGCCAAACTCTTCTTCGACCTCAAAGTCGATCTTTGGCAGGCTTCGCCCCATGTCACGGGGGCGAAAGAAGAAGTTCGGGGCCGCACCAAGCAAGTGCAGGTGCTTCGAGAACGGGAGGTAGTTGAGGAACACCATGATGGTGATGAAGTGGATCCACCAAAAGACAGGGGACCACGTTTCCGCTGCTGCCGTCGTGTAGAGGCCAGCGACGATTGCGGTGAGAGGCCGTCCTTGGGTCCAGCCATTCTCAGCCACACCAAAGGTGCCATGACCAGCCGCCATTTCCGCTGCTTGGTGTCCGCCAAGGCTGATCATCAGGACTGCAATAAAGGCGATGATCAGTTCAGCATCGAGACTTCGTTTCTTTAGACGCGGTAGGATACCGCGCAAAAACCATCGCCGGAAAATGGCGATAGCGCAGGCAAGACCGACGCCCCAGATGGCCAGTTCCTGGGAGGCCCAATAGATGAGCATTAAGGTGCTCTTTGCGGGAACACCCAGGATCATTGCGTAGGTGAAGGGTTCACCATTGGGCTTGTAAACACCGGCAAGGATAAACTCGAGCAGGCCCACCTGAATCAGCAAAAAGCCGTAAAAGAAGGCCATGTGAAGGATGCCTGCGCCGGGCTCCCGAAGTAACTTCAACTGCCCCAAGACATAGACGAGAACATCGTTAATTCGATCGCCTAAACCCTGGAGCGTAAAGTCGTTCTTGCCCAGGAGGATCAGGCGAACCAATCGCCCCCCATTACGGGCAAATGCCAGTGAACTGACAACGAGGATCGTCGGGACAAGCCAGCTTTGCATGGCCTGCTAACCCACCTTTAAGCCCGCCCCAGCGATCTTTTCGATCAATTCTGGGCAGGCTTGGTGGAGATCCGCCACCAAGCCATAATCGGCCACTTGAAAGATAGGCGCTTCCGGGTCCTTATTGATGGCGACGATGGTTTTTGAACCCTTCATCCCGGCGACGTGCTGAATGGCACCCGAGATTCCACAAGCGATATAGAGTTTGGGGGCGACGGTTTTTCCTGTCTGACCCACCTGCCGGTCGTTGGGAACCCAGTTTGCGTCGACGACAGCTCGACTGGCACCGACGGCACCTCCCAGGCTGTCAGCAAGGTTTTCCACCGGGCTGAAATCAAAGCCGGTTTCTGCGTCAGCGACACCGCACCCGCGACCGCCCGAAACCACAACATCGGCATCACCAAGGCTGGGGCGGGCACTGACCGTCCCCGAGAACTCGACGAAGCGGGTCTTCGTGCTGGGTGCTTGGAAGGCGAGGCTTGAGGTCGGACCCTCACCCGGTGCGACCGGGTCGAAGGCTGTGGGTTGAATGGTCAGAGCAAGGCGCGCTCCCTGAGCCTCCACCGTGGCGATTGCGCTGCCCGCCCAGAGGGCTCGGGTGAAGCGTCGCGGGCCTTCGACCGAGAGGGCTTCGGTCACCATACCCGCGCCGATCGCTTCTGCGACCCGGGGAAGATAATCTCGAGCCACCGAGCTGGCCGGTGCGACGAGGATGCTCGCCTGACTGGCTGAAGCCGCGGTGAGGGCTGCCGCAACATACAACTCGGCCACAGGCTGTTCGAAGGCACTGTCGGTGATGGTGTGGACGGCATGCACGCCGTCGACAGCCGCCTGCGCCGCGCTTTGCGTGTCTGAGCCGATGCAGCAGACGTGGAGTTCAACCCCGGCAGCCTGTGCTAATTGGACGGCCGCTGCGAGGGTGGAGCGGGCTGCACCATTGAGTTGCTCACCAGAAACCTCGAGGAGCGCCAGGACGTTCGGTCCATCGCCGCCGACTGCAGCTGCTGCAGCTGGTTCCTCCGCAGCTGGTTCCTCCGCAGCTGGTTCCTCCGCAGCTGGTTCCTCCGCAGCTGGTTCCTCCGCAG
>PBND01000027.1 GCA_002722845.1 Myxococcales bacterium
AACGAACCGGCCCTAACCACGGGCCCGAGCCGATGTCGGCTAAGGCGCCCAGTGCCCTCGCTGTGATCTTCGGAACACGGCTGCTGCGCGTCGAGAAGATCGACCGACAGAACGGACGACTTGCATGAGCTTCAGGAAGCGCTTTCGCTACAAATTTGAAACACTCATGGGCCGGGGCGGAAAGTCGATCTTTCTCTCCCTCACCCTCGTGTTCGTCCTGTTCTTCCTCGCATTATCGCTGCTGCGGGGCATCCTCGTCCATTGGTTTCCAGACCTTGCAACCCAATGGGAAAACCTTGATTTCTGGTCTCATACCTACCTGACGTTTCTGCAGCTGACCGATCCCGGCAACATGGTCCAGGATCTGGAGTCTAGCCCCTGGTACAAGGTGTTTGCCGTCCTCTCTGGTCTCGTCGGTGTGATCATGCTCTCGTCGCTGATCGCCTTCATCACGACCGGCATCGATCAAAAACTTAGTGAGCTCAAACGTGGTCACTCCAAGGTGATCGAAGAAGACCACACCCTCATCCTCGGCTGGGATGAGCAACGGGTCATCGAGATTCTCAAAGAATTGATCATGGCCAATGAGAGTGAGGACGATGCCTGTGTTGTGATCCTGGCCAATGAAGACAAGGAGGAGATGGATGATCTGATCACCCTGCGGCTGCCAAACCAGGCCACGACCCGCATCGTGACTCGCAGCGGCAAGACCTCCTCTCTTGCTAATTTGGACATCGTCTCCGTGGAGCACTGCAAGTCGATGATCATCTTGGCGAATTGCGACGACATGGGCACGTCCGAGCAGAAGGCGAGTAGCGACGCCAAGGTGATTCAAACCATTCTCGCGCTCAGTGCGAAAAAGGGTGAGGACGAAGACTTCTGCATCGTCACGGAGATCTTCAATCCCTCCCATCGAAAGATCATCGAAAACAGCTTTCCGAACCAAGTCGTTGCGGTCGATACGGGAGATATCCTGGCCAAACTGATGGTTCAGACCTCTCGCTCCGTGGGGCTCTCTGTCGTCTACAGCGAAATCCTCTCCTTCGATGGCTGTGAAATGTATTTTCACCAGGCCGACTGGAAGGGCATTCGATTCAAGGACCTTGGTTATCGCTTCCCTGACGGGGTGCCGATGGGGATCCGCCATGCCGATGGCAGCCTGGATCTCAATCCGGACATCACCTACGAGTTGGTCGATGATGACGAAATCCTGATCCTCGCCGACGATGATTCAACCATTGAGTTTTGCGAAAAGCCGGTCGCTAAACCCGAACGACAGCAACTCCCCAGCGTTGAGCGCATGGAGCCAATCATTGAAAGGGAGCTTCTGTTGGGCTGGACGCCCAAAGTACCCACGATCGTCGAACAATACGCTGACTACGTCGAGGATGGCAGCCAGATCGACATCATCGTGCGGAATCCAAGTGACGAGATTCGCCAAGAGATCCGGGCCCTCGACGAAAAAATTCCAGGCACGTCGATTCGCGTCGCCGAAAGCGACCCCTTGCACATCGAGGACCTCCTGTCCCTGGAACCCTTCAAATACGACGACATCCTACTGCTCGCAGAAGGGGGCGGCGAAAAAGACCCTCGTTCCGTGGATTCGGAGAACATTGTCACCCTGCTCTTGTTGCGGGATATCTTTGGGCAATATCCCGAGGAGAGCGCCAACACCAAGCTGATCACCGAGGTATTGGATTCACAGAATCATCATTTGATCAGCAATGCTGGCGTCAAAGACGTGATCATCTCCAACCAATTGGTGAGTATGATCCTGGCGCAAATCTCGGAGAGCCGGGGGATCAGGGATGTCTACGATGACATCTTCGAAGAGGACGGCTCGGAGATCTACCTAAAGCCCGCAAGCCTGTACTTCGATGCCTTTCCAGTGGAGGTCTCCTTCGCCACCCTCATGGATTTGACCCAGCAACGACAAGAGGTCTGTCTCGGCATTAAGATTCAGGCCGACGAAGATGACCCGGAGGCAAACTTTGGCGTCGATCTCATTCCTGAAAAGAGCAGTCTCATCAAGCTGACGGCCGAGGACTCCCTGGTCGTGCTCTCCGAGGATGAGTTCTAGGTTGGTAGACCTGTACCGCCCCGTTCATCGGCCGTCTGCTGGGCCAAGGCTGTTGAAGCCAGCCCAGACCATGTGGCCGGCCGTCATCGACCATAGATGCCCCCTTTAGCGGTCCCAATGAAAGGATGCCCGACCTATGGATCGTGAGACCTTTCTTGGCGGTGATCCCTGGCTGAACGATCTCGGTGAAGGCGAGATCACCGAGAGCCAACAAGATACCCAGCAAAGGATTCTCGGCATTCGCCTCATCGCTGGCTATGCGGTCGGGATCTGTCTCGTCTACTTGGCGATCTACGCCCTGGTTGGCTTGAATTATCTAGCCGGCTTCAATCTGGTCTTCGCCGGACTCTATACCGGTGTCAGGCTTTGGCCCGATAGGGGGCAGATGCGAGCCCTCGGGATCGTCTTGATGGGCCTTGGCACGATCCATCTTCTCGCCAACTGTTTTCTATTTATCCCACCGAACACCGGTAGCCACTATTTCATCCTCCTCATCCCGATCCTATCGCTGGTTGCCATCCATCCCAGTGACCGGTTCTGGTGGGCATTCTTCAGCATCTCAAACCTCGCAGCGATCGTGTTCTTGGAGTGGGCCAGAGACGACTTTGTGCCCCTCTTTCCCATCCCTCACGAACCGGACCACATCCCCTACTGGAGAGCCGTTGCCGTCCTGGTCACCCTCTCGCTGGTGATCATTGTCTTTCGCTCTTTTCACCGGGATCTTCACCGCTCCCGCAAGGCGCTTCACCTCTCTTACGAACGCTCTGAGTCCTTACTCCTCAACATCCTGCCCTGGTCCATCGCCGAGCGTTTAAAGGGTGACTCGGAGCCCATCGCTGACGACTTTGAGGAGGCTTCGGTGCTCTTTGCCGATCTGGTGGGCTTCACCGAAATGGCGGACCGACAAACCGCTGCGGAGACCGTTGCCCTCCTGAACGGCATCTTTTCGGACTTCGACGCTGCGGTGGATCGCCATGAACTCGAAAAGATCAAAACCATCGGTGATGCTTACATGGTCGCTGCGGGCGTCCCGAAGCCTCGATCAGACCACGCCTCCGCTTTACTTGAGTTCGCAGTGGAGATGCTCGAGATCATCGAGGATCACAATCAGCGTACAGACCTGTCACTGAACCTGCGTATTGGGGTCAGCACGGGCCCCTTAACTGCAGGGGTCATCGGCTCACGGAAGTTCACCTATGACATCTGGGGTGACACGGTGAACATGGCATCTCGTATGGAATCCACGGGCGTAGCCGGCCGAGTCCAAGTCACTGCAGCGGTCGCACAGGCTGCCCATGCCCGCTTTGTCTTTGAAGACCGGGGCAGCCTCGACATCAAGGGCAAAGGCCCCATACAGGCCTTTCTCTTGGCCGGGCAAACGGAGGGTTCCATGGCATCAGCACCTAACCAACCTCAGACTTGAGGTTGAGGGCATCGGGCTGGCTGATCCGGCTCGGTGCTATGCTGTGGACAGACGGGGGGGACCTGCGATGGTGGATAAGGTGAACCTAAGCGCGGCGTTCGAGGCGGTCTCGACGCCCTGGACGCCGCTGATCGTGGGATCGCTCAACGGGCAGCACGTGAAGCTCGCCCGGGCTCGAGGGAGCTTCGTTTGGCATCACCACGAGCAGGCCGACGAACTCTTCCTGGTCGTCGAGGGGGGGCTCGACATGCACCTCCGGGACCCAGACGGTGCCGAGCGGGTCCTGACGCTCGAGGCGGGGGAGTTCACCATCGTCCCCCGCGGCGTCGAGCACAAGCCGGTGGCCCGGGACGGTGACGTGCACCTCCTGCTCTTCGAGCCTGAGGCCACCCGCAACACAGGCAATGTTGACGGGGTCCATACCATCGAGCCCGAGGACCTCCGGCGCTTCGGCGACGACGAGTAGGAGAGGCTTCGGCTTCGGTCATGACCCGAGGGGGCACTTTTCAACAAGGTATTCACTTTGATGTACAGCGGTACACTTTTGCTTACTCTACTGACCCCGGTGGGCTGTGCGCCTAATCGTGATGACACGGCATTCACAAAGAGAGCGCATAGGAAGCAAGTGCTCGATTTCGTCCCCGAAGTGAACATCTCCCCGGATGTAAAAAATAAGGTCAAGGTCCTCAGCCAATTTATCGAGTTCTCCGAGTCGTCGCGGCGGTATTTTCTTGTCATAGAGGTCGAGGCGCTCACACCTGACTTGGTACCTCAGTGTTTGGAGGCGTTTGGCTTTACGGGCAATAAGACACTTTCCGTGACCACCACCGCTACTGTCGGCGGTGGCGCCGAAAGACTCAGTGAAAGCGACCGACAACTCCTTGAGAGTCAGTTTCCGAATTTTCCGCCAAACCTCAAACGGCAAGTTATCTTGTTTTTCGATGTGGGAAGCATCGTTGCGAAGCACACGGAGACCTACTACATCGTCGACTCGAACAAATGCTTTAAGACCAAGTAGTGTCGTACTTGGCGGATTGCTGACCCATCCCGCCACGCAAACTAGAGAAGGCGGCTGAAGCCCATCTAACGGAGTTCCTTTGGGCGCCTCTAACCACCTGTCGCCGGAAGCCGGGCAAACCCTTGGCGGCCTGATGACACCCCTTATCGGCCAATATCAGACCCCGCATTCGTTCGATTCTGGAGTGGGTTTGACATTTTCTGGACATTTGGGAGGTGCTGGGGCTCGCTGCGAGCCACTTGATTTTCAATCAGTTGGAATCTGGAATTCCCGTACCCATCGGGCAACTTACGCCTGTCCCACCCAAGCCGCAGTACCCGCCCGGATTCTTCGCGAGATACTGCTGGTGATAGGCCTCGGCATAGTAGAACGGCCCGGCCGGGATGATTTCGGTGGTGATCGTACCGAAGCCCGCGGCCTGGAGTTGGGCCTGGTAATCGGCCTGAACTCGCCTCGCTGTTTCCATTTGTCCATCCGAATGGGTGTAGATGCCACTGCGATACTGGGTGCCCACATCATTGCCCTGGCGCATGCCCTGGGTGGGATCATGGGACTGAAAAAAGGTGGCGACGAGCTTGGCGTAGCTGACCACCTTCGGGTCGAAGACGACCAGTACGACCTCATTGTGTCCCGTTCGGCCGGAACAGACCTCTTCGTAACTTGGGTTCGGCGTATGGCCAGCAGCGTAGCCCACGGCGGTGGTAAAAACACCTTCTAGGCGCCAAAAGCACCGCTCCGCGCCCCAAAAGCAACCGAGCCCAAACACGGCTTCTTCCAGTCCCTCGGGAAATGGCCGCTGCAGCGGGCTGCCGTGGACCGCATGAGCCTCAGGCACAGGCATCTCATCGCTGCGACCTGGTAAGGCCTCGTCCTTTGCTGGGAGACTCGCCGGTTTACGCCAGAACATCGTCTGCTCCTACCAGGGTAACTCATCCCCATTGGAATGCCAGAAGCTGCCCGTATTGGCCATGGTCAGCCCATCGATCCGGGCCATCAGCCCGGCAGCGGATTCGTCCGCATCGATCAGGCCATTGCCTCGGGTCATGTCCGTCCGCACCCAGCCCGGGTGCAGCACACAGACGGCGATGCCCTGGGACATCAGATCCAGACTTAGCGACTTCGCGCCCATGTTGAGGGCCGCTTTCGACATGCGGTAGCCATAGTGACTGCCCGAATCGTTGTCGGCGATGGAGCCCATACGGCTGGTCACCATGGCGACCTTCGAGCCTTCTGTCAGTCGATCGAGAAGCGCTACCGTCACTCGTAGCGGCGCTAGACTGTTGACCTCATACTGTTCCCGCATCGTCTCCGGATCCAAGCCGTCGAGCCCATTGCGGCGCATGATGCCGGCGTTGTTGATGAGGACGTCGACGGTCTCACCGGCAAGGCGTTCGCTGAGGTCACTGAGGTCGGGGCGGGCCACGTCGATGCCTGTCTCGACGCGACAGCCTACGGCCTCCAGTTCCGGTGATGACTGGCGGCACAGGGCAACCACTTCGTCACCCCGTTGATGATAGCCTTTGGCGAGTTCCAAGCCGATGCCGCGGTTGGCACCGGTTATCACGACTGTTCCCATCGATACCCGTCCTTTCCATGGCTCGGACTCAAGGGCTTGTTCCCCCCAGTCCGATGCTTCCGTCCTTTGCCTAAGGCTTGGACTGGATGCAATCCTGTGCTGGCGCTTGCCACACAGCAGCCTCCTCGCCTAAACACACGAGCCTTGGGAGGAGCGAGCGATGATCATTGATGAGGCGGTCGAAATCGTGGGCGATCGCCACCACATCAGGCCGCTCGTCATTACCTGTGAGCACGCGACCAACCGACTCCCCCAAGAATTCCAAATCACTGAAGCCGATCGGCCTTGGATGGAGACCCATTGGGCCTATGACTTGGGGGCCGGCGAGTTGACCCGCCAAATCGTCAAGCGGAAGGCCTGCTGTGGTGTCATGTCCCGCTACTCTCGGCTGATCTGTGATCCCAATCGGCACATCGCCGATGAGGACTGGATCCGGGAGCAAGCGGAGGGCTACGCCATCTCGTTCAATCAAGGCCTGCCCGAAAGTGAACGGGAGCGTCGCCGGCGTACGTATTATGAACCTTTCCACATCGAGATCGATCGCTGCTTGAGTGAACGGCTAGATCGGGGGGGAGACGTGCTCCTGTTGTCCATCCACTCCTTCACACCCAACTATATGGGCGAGATCCGGGAGATGGAGATGGGGGTCCTCTTCGATCGCTTTGATCCAGTGGCTGCCCGCTTTGGGAAGCATCTGACCGAACAGGGCTTTCGGACGGTTCTGAACGAGCCATACTCCGGTAAGGAAGGGGGCATCTTCTGCGCGAGTCGCCACGGCTCCCGGCACGGTGTCATCTACCTTGAGCTGGAGGTTCGCAACGACCTGTTGGCCAGTCAGGAAGCCATTGAAGACGTTGCCGATCGAGTGTGCAGAGCCCTGACCACCCTGCAAATTCGGGGGCCCAGGGCTGCCTGATCATCGGCCGCTATCTTGGTGGTTTGGGAGTTCTACCATGCGTATAGCGCTTTCATTGAGTCTCGTCTGGGTGGTGGCCTGCCCAGGTTCCTCAGATGTGGTTCCTTGTGTCGCAACGACCGACTGCGCTTTTGGTGCTCGATGCGTGCAGGGCGCTTGTCAGGAAGGACCTAACCAAGCCCCGATCGCCCAGGATTTGGCCTATACCACCTCGGAAGACGTCATACTTCGAGTGGACTCGACGGCAGGGCTTGCCCGAGGGGCAAGCGATCCGGAGGGAGAGACGCTGCGGTTTCGCAGTCTCAATGATCCCACTGAAGGCAACCTAAGCCTCGAAGCCGACGGTTCATTTGTCTTTGAACCGGCGAGTGATGCTTATGGGGAGGTCAGCTTTCACTACGTGGCCATCGATGGAGAGGCTGAAAGCGAACCGGCCCGGGTCACCGTGACCATCACCCCGGTCAACGATGCCCCTGTGGGCGAGACCCAATCGCTACGGACACCGGAAGGCACGCCGCTCGAGGTGGAGTTGATGGGCAGTGACGCCGATGGCGATGCGCTCAGCTTCAATGTGGCCCGTCAGCCCCTTTCAGGGACCGTGGACGGAGAGGGGAGTCTTTGGACCTACCGACCGGCAGCAGGCTTCATCGGTACCGACGAGTTCCTGTTTGTTGCGAGCGATGCTGAGTCGACGAGCGCACCCGCGGCGATCACTGTGGAAGTTTACTCCCTGAACGAGGCGCCGGTCGCGGGGGCAGATGTCTATGAGCTGCGCGGGAGTTGTCGCTTGATCGTTGGAGCCGAGGATGGGCTCTTGGCCAATGATGAGGACCCGGAGGGCGAGGCATTGAGCTTCGAGGTCGTCACCGAGCCCGAACACGGCCGTTTGGCCTTGGACGAAGAGGCTCCCGGCGCCTTCATCTACACGCCGACCGAAGTCGTCGCCGAAGATCGTTTTACCTACAGCATCAGTGATGGCCGGTGGACGACTGAGTCTGAAGTTGTCATCCAGAATGTCGCTCTTGCCGGGGGCGGTCTGGTGGTCAGCAACGCAGCCGGTGCCTGCCATCTCGCAGATGCCGTTGCCGCGATGCAATCAGGTGAGTCGGTCGGGGCCTGCGACCCTGGAGGAAACGACCGGATTCTTCTGAGCGACCCCGAGGATGGATACGGGTCGGATACCCCCTTGGTCATCAGCACGGGCACGGTCCGCATCGCGGGTTGTGGGCCGACGAGCGTGATCACGGGCGCTGGGGAGCGACAGATCTTTGTGGTCGAAGAAGGAGGCACACTGGAATTGGCCGATCTCAGTCTGGATCGGGGCTATGTCCAAGGCTCCGGTGGTGCCTTGTCGAGCCATGGTGTCGTCAGTCTGCGAGGCGTGCAGGTCGCCGGTAGCGTCGCCGTGGGCGGCGCCGGGGGGAACGGCGGTCGCGGGGCCGGTGGTGGTGGCGGTGGCGGTGCGGGCCTAGGCGGCGCAGTTTTCGTGGGCGGTGGCACCTTCACCGCAGGCCCGAGCGAGGCCGAAGACTGCCGCTTTCTCAACAATCGGGTGAATGGGGGCCAGGCGGGCGCCGGTGCGGTGAACGGGGGTCAATTCAGTGGCCCGGGGGGCAGCGGTGGCGGTCCCAATGGAGGCCAAGGAGGCACCGGGGTCGGTGCACCAGGCGGTCTCTGGAGCGGTGGCGCTGGCGGTGGTGGTAGCACCCGGGCCCAGGCCGGCGGTCAGGGGGGCTTCGGTGGCGGTGGCGGCGGTGGTGGCGGCAAAACGTCAGGCGGTAACGGTGGCCCCGGTGGTCAGGGGGGCTTTGGCGGTGGCAACGGTAGCCAGAGTTGCTGTTCGGCCAGTGCCGGTGGTGGCGGTGGTGCGGGCTTTGGTGGTGCCCTCTTCGTGGCAGCCGGCGAGGTGACATTGACTGGATGTAGCTTCGAGTCGAATCGGGCTGTGGGCGGCACCGGTGGTGGTAATGCCTTTGGTGGCGGTGGCACGCCTGGTCAAGGCGTTGGTGGTGCCGTCTTCGTTTATGGTGGGACTCTGGAGCATGAAGAACTGCGTTTCGAGAGCAATGAAGCCAGCTTGGCCGGCTCTGAGAACGTTTACGAACACGAATAGAGGCCCGCACTGCTGCTCTCTTTACTTCTTGCCTCGGCACCATCCTTCGACTGGCGACCGCTGCCCGCCGGCGAGGTCCTGCTGGGCTCCGAGCAGGGAGACCCCGATGAAAAACCCCGTCGTCGGGTGAAGATCGCGGCCTTCCAAATGACCCGCAGTGAGGTGACCGTGGCCCAGTTTGAACCCTGTGTTTTGGCTGGGGTTTGTCGCAGGCCCCGCCAGGATCACGCTTGGTGCACGTGGAGCCGTCGTCACCAGCAGCCCCAACTCCCGGTCAACTGCCTCGATTGGTCCCAGGCCATGACCTATGCTCGGTGGGTAAAAGCGGCCCTCCCCACAGAGGCACAATGGGAATACGCGGCCCGGGCCGCGGGCCAAGATATCCGCTACCCATGGGGCCAAGCGGAGCCCACCTGTGAACACACGGTGATGAAGGGCTGTCACAAGCGACCTCAACCTGTTTGTTCCAAGCCAAAGGGCCATACGCCTCAAGGGATCTGCGACATGGCTGGAAATGTCTGGGAATGGACAGCGGACCACTACGAGACCGGCTACCAGACCATGACGAGTGACGGGGCCGCTCGCCGCAGCAAGACCCATCGCCGGGTGCGTCGAGGGGGCTGTTTCAATAGTGCTGTCGATCACCTGCGGAACCGGAACAGGGCCTACTATTTAAAAACCAAGCGTTACCCGCTTGGCTTTCGACTGGTCAGTCCTTCAAAATAACTCGAAAAGGAATGAAGCGTCTAATCGGTGATGACGAAGAGGGCTTCACCATCATACCACGTACAGCGAACACCGGAGGATCGGTCCGAGTTATCTTCCCAGACCATCCTTCGATCCCCCGAACGCAAGGCGTCGAATTCATCACCATAGCTACCGCCTCTTAAGGGACTTGAAGCGGACCACATCCCCGGCCTCAAAACCATCGGGTCATGCCATAGATCCTCGGGCTCGGTCGGGTATCTTTGGTGTGCAACTGCCTGATACAAGTCGAGCGTTCGTTCCGAGACATTCCCCGCCATATCGCATAGGCCCTCAGGCGTTTCACCAGCCGTGCTCGGATCACCGAAGCTATCAGAACAAACCGGTCGAGGTGTGCGCAGCGGCATACAGCGAGAGAATTGGGCTCGATCGCAGTTGATGGGGTCTTCACCCCATGGATAGGTTCTTGGGTCCTCGCCACTTCCTCGTGCCGCAAATTCCCATTGAGCGTCTGTGGGGAGGTCAGCACCCCACCAGCGACAGAAGCGACGACCTGCATCCCGATTGAGTTCACCCATTGGCAGTGTGTCTGGCTCGCGATGGATCATCATTCGGTTGCTCGTACAGCGTTGGTCCTCCCTTGGGTCCGCATCGTACTCCTCACAGAGGCGATGTTGCGCAATCGTGACCTCGGTTCGTGCCATCAGAAAATGTCCGACTCGAACTGCATGGCGTGGCGAGGCATTCGGAACACCATCGATTCCGATCGTCAGATCCCCACCCGCAAACGTCGCTGCAATTAGACAGGTCTCTTGGTTCTCCCCATAGGGGCGACAGATCTGCACCCAGCGAGGGTCTTCGTGGGGGCGAACGCAAGCCTGGCTTCCGTCACGGGTCTCGAAGCATCGCTCGACCTGGCATTGGTCATCGCAGCCGTCACCTAGATCGATGCCCCCATCGTCACAGCCTTCGACTTCGGCCTGGACCTGGCCATCACCGCAGCTGGCCTCGGTGCAGTCGTTTAAGCACGCATCGGTCTGGAGCGCGTTACCATCGTCACATGCTTCGCCGTCCTGGATAAGACCATCGCCGCAGCTGGGGATCTGACATAGGGTTGTACAGTCGTCATCGTCGTTGCCGTTACCATCGTCGCAAGCTTCGACCTCATCCTGGACGAAGCCATCACCACAGCGAGCGGCCCGGCAGTTTTCAACGCAGCCGTCGTCGTTGAGATCGTTGCCGTCGTCACATGCTTCAACGCCGGCCCGAACGAAACCGTCGCCGCAAACAGCGATTTCGCAGGCTGTCGTGCACGCGTCGGTGTCTTCATCATTGCCGTCATCGCAGGCCTCCAATTCGGCTCGAAGGAGACCGTCACCGCAACGGGCCCGGCGGCAGAGGCCCGTGCACGCATCGGTGTCATCGCCGTTACCATCGTCGCACTCTTCGTAGCGCGGGTCGTCGGGGGCGAGGCCGGTCCGAACGATGCCATCGCCGCAGCGACTGACTTGGCACTGGTCGGTGCAGTCATCGGCGTTGTCCGCGTTGCCATCATCACAGACCTCTTCTTGGGGGTAGAGGTAGCCGTCGCCGCAGGACCACTGCTGGCAGGCGTTTGTACAGGCGTCCGTATTGATCTGGTTGCCATCATCGCAGCCTTCCTGGGGGCCGATGACGCCGTCCCCGCAGCGAGCCGGTTGGCAGTTCGACAGGCAATGGTCTCCGTCCGCATTGTTGCCGTCATCACAGCGCTCATGATCGGGATGATCGAGGTTGAGATCCGTTCGGATGATGCCGTCACCACAACGGGCTGGCTGGCAATCGCCCGTGCAGCTATCCACTTCCACCGCATTGCCATCATCGCAGCCCTCTTCGCCGGCCTGGACAAACCCGTCGCCGCACCGAGCGCTCAAGCACTGGGTCGTGCAGCTGTCCGTGTTGTCGTCGTTGCCGTCGTCACAAGCCTCAAAGCCTGCTTCACCGCGCTCGATGTCGTTGCGGCGGACCCCATCGCCGCAGTCGGCCGAGCCACAGACGTTGGTACAGGCGTCGTCGTCGTCGTCATTGCCGTCGTCGCATTCTTCGAAGCCGTCGGTTCCCTGGGCCAAATCCAAGCGAGCGATGCCGTCGCCGCAGCGGGCCTGCCGGCAGTTGGCCGTGCACCCATCCTCAGCGGTGAGGTTGCCATCGTCGCATTCTTCCCCTGGCTGGAGATGGCCGTCACCACAGCGGGACAGCCGGCAGGTGGTGGTGCAATCATCGGTGTCCACATCGTTGCCATCATCGCAGGCCTCGAAGCCCTGACTGCCTTCGACGAGATCCTGGCGAATCTTGCCATCGCCGCAGCGGGCCCTCAGGCAGCCGTTCGAGCAGGCATCATGGTCGGTCGTATTGCCATCATCACACTCTTCGCTGCCGTCGAGGGTGCCGTTGCCACAGGCTTCGCCGCAGTAGCCCTGGGCCGAGGGGTCATCGCCTCGAATGCAGACGAGGCCATCGGTGCAATCCGATTCGGCTCGGCAAGACGCGTTGTCTGGCGCCATCATCATCGATGGACAGCCAGTCAGAAAGAGACCCAAAACGAGGAAGCTCTGGCAGCGCATCTTGTTCACCATCCCAATGCGAAAGCGGTCAGACCGGCAGCGGTGACCACCGCACCCAGTCCCCAGGTTAAATCGGCGCTGGCCGAAGCCGAGGCAAAGCTGCTCACATCCTGCTGTGTGGTTCGGTGGCCTGGCGGCGGCAGCAAACTGCGAGCCTCGGCCATCGCTGCATAGCTGTAGCTGACCATACCGAGCCCACCGAGGCTGAAGACGAGTCCAGTGTTGCGGAGGATGGTCTTTCGGCGACGGGCCTCCACGACCGCTGGGTCTTCCAACTCCTCCAGCTGCACTGCCTCACCGAACATCATCGAGATGGCCTGTTTGGTCACCGATTGGAGGGCCGCTGGAAGACTGGCTTCCGCTTGAACCATCCGGTGGATGCGGGCCAGGACTCTTCCTTCGGAGGTGTCCATGATCTTCAGATTCACCAAAAATCGGTTACCTACCCGGCCGATCTTGGGGATGGCCAGGAACGGCACCCCGAGGGCTTCCTGAAAAGCGGTTGCACAGTCGGCCGACTCACAGCCGAGCGCCGTTCGCTGTTGATCGAGGCTGAGCATGGCAGCCAGATCGCTGCCACCCAGAATCGATTGAAAACGCCCCGAACCGCGCAGCGTGGTGAGCATCACCTCTTCGAGCAGGGCGGCCACCGTTTCGCTCAGGCCTTCGTCGCTGGCCAAGGTAAAGGCAGCCATGCTTGGGCGTTGGTCGTTAAGGCCCCGCTCGTTTGATTTTTCCGTTGGCGTTGGCGCCGGTTGTGCCGGCTCAGCCTTCGTCTCTGGGGCTGGGTTCTTCGCGCTGAGATCTTTGGGTGCGGTTTTGCTTGTTTTGGGCTTCGCTGCCTCGGGTTTTACCTTTTTCTTCGCTCTGCGTTTTTGACGGCGCTTCCCTTTTTTTGCGGCGATGACGGGTGGCGTTGTGAGCAGTGGGGCCACCGGTGGGGTGGCTACAAGGGCGAGACTGAAAAGGCTGAGCATCATGCGGCCGAGCGTACTCAGATCTCCCTCGGGGTCAATGGGCCTAAAAAGTTTCGATTTCAAAGATCAGAGATTTTCGCATGCAAGGGGGGTCTGGCTCTGCTAACCCCCCGCCACCAAGTCTGGAGACTGATGATGAAGCGTTTGAACTTTCTCATGATCTTTGCGCTCAGCGCCGCATGTGTGCAGCCGCAGGCGAACGGTGATGCCGACGCTGGCCCCAGCGAAGATGCTGGTAATGAGGTCATCGCCCAGTGCGGTGACAACCGAGTCGAAGGCGACGAGGAGTGTGATGACGGTAATCGCCGCAATGGCGATGGTTGCAGTGCCCGCTGTCGCACCGAGCAGGGCCCTGAATGCGGCGATGGTGTCGTCGATCCCGGTGAAGAGTGCGATGACGGCAACGACAGCAACGATGACAGTTGCACCAACGACTGCACCCTGGCCAGTGATGGCAACGACGATCTCAGCGGCGCGACCCCGATGGAAAATGGGCGGGCTGAAGGTGTGATCAATCCAGCGGGTGATCTCGACTACCACAGCTTCCAGGGGGAAGAGGGCGCTTGGATGTCCATTTCCACCGAAGCCAACCAGCAGGATGATCCCTCGAAGATCGACACGGCCATCACGCTCTACGACGCCGATGGGAACCAGATCGCGGACAATGACGATGCGGTGCCGCGTCGTAACACCGACTCCGAGATCCTGATCAAGCTTCCCTACACGGGAACCTATCACGTGATGGTTCAAGAGTTCTCTACGTGGACGCAGCAGGATATGGCCGACGAGGGCAGCCCCGATTACACTTACACCCTCAACGCATTCCCACTGAACCTCGACGCGGAGATCGTGACTGCGGACAGTGAGGCTGATGACCAGGGCGTCTCTGTCCTGGGCACGACGGACAACGGTTTCGGCTTGGGCATGGGGACCTTCACCGCGGCCGATGAAGAGGATCACTTCGACATAACGATCGTTGAAGCCGATGAAGGTGGGAACCGGAATGTGACCTTCCAACTGATTCCCTCGGGCACCGACGGCTATGGTTCCACGGCCAACACGGTGGACATGTGGGTCGTCAACAAGGCCGATGACAGCATCGTGGGCCGGGTGAGCGCCGAAGTGGGGCAAAATGGTGAGATCTCGCCGTCCCTTGCCCCGGGAGATTACCGGCTGACGGTGGCTGCGCCGGCAAGCCTCGGTGACAATCCCTTCTACGTGTTCAAGATTTTCGTCGGCAGCTCGGACAATGCGCCGGAGTTGGACGATGCGGCGAACAACACCGCTGAGGGGGCCCAGGCCCTTGAGTTCCAGGACAATAACGGTCGTCGCAGTGGCTTCCTAATGTCCACCCTGAGCGAGGGCGATGTGGATTATTACAGCTTCGATCTACGCCAGGGCGAGTTGATCAGTTTGGCCTGCGGCTCTCGTAGTTCCGGGACGGGCGTCATCGACTTGACCGTCGCGATTGAGGATCTCGAGGGTAACCAGGAGGGTACCTGGACCGAGCTTCCCAACGAGATGCTCTACGTGCGCGACGCGGGCGTGACCCAGCCGGGGAGCTATCTTCTTCGGCTCAGCGCGGGCAGCTTTGATCCGGAGGTCACGGCTCGCAACGTGCGTTGTGGTCTGCACCTGAATCCTCGCTAAGGCGGCGGATCCAACCTCAGCCGCTTCGGCTGGGCGAAAGGAGCCAACCGGCTCCTTTCGTCGTTTTTGACCCGGGAAGATAGCTTGTCAGGGGCTTCAGGATTGGCCACGCTCTCATCCCTCGAATTTGATATGGGCAGTTGGGGTTGCGACGGGCTGGGTCATGGGTGCTTAGGGGCAGTCTCTCCTCGACGCTAACCCTGCGTCAGGCCCCCGAAGTGAAAGATTCGACCCGTGTTTTCTGGATCCAATCCGCGCAGTTCTTTACGCACACTCGGCACAATGCCCATAGAGCGTAATCTCGTGACGGGTCACTGAATAACCCTCCGGCACGCGGTGGGCGAGCATCTCGCAAGGAATGGTGATGTCGAAGACTTCGTCACAGTCCTCGCAGAGAAAGTGGTGGTGGTGATGTCGATGTCGGTCTTCATAACGAGTGACCTTGTCATCGAGGCACACAGTTGACAGCGTGCCAGCTTCAGCCCCTTCCCGGACCACTCGGTAGACGGTGGCGAGACTGAGGCCTGGAGAGATTTCGCTCGCTTTTTCTTGAATCTGTTGGGCGCTTAACGGGCCTCTCGCCGCGAGAAGGACCTGTTCAATGGCTCTTTTTTGGCGGGTGGAACGCTTGCTCATTTTCCCGTTTCTTTGGCTAATGACTTCTTAATGAGAACGTGTTCTCAAAAACACCTTGAAATCCCATATCGCTTCTTTATTAAGACCCAGTTATCAATAAGGTTGCGATCCGATGCCATGCATTGTTCGGCCCGTCCATCCCGATCCTGACACAATGATCCACCCGGTGACTAGACTCCTATGACATATCTTCCAATCAGCTTTCGCCAGGGGCTGCTTTTAAGCTGTTCCCTGGTTCTGAGTCAGCCCAGTAGCGCTGCTGAGCCAGCGGCAGAGGCCACCGAAGTACCAGAAGCAACGGTTACACAAGCGACGCAAGACTCGGAGTTACAAGGGCTTGTTGATCGCGTCAAAGCCTTAGAGGACACGGTCGAACTTATGAGCACGGTGCAGCCCAGCCAGGCGCCCGCTACCGTTGCGCCTGCGCCCACCGCCGCCCGGCCCGAAGCCAGCAATCTGGATGTTGCTTTGATTCTCGACGCCGCCGTTGCTTGGTTCTCTCAAGAGTCCTTACAGACCGGGGCGCATGATCCCAGTGATACCGGTTTTCATCTTCAGCAGTTGGAGATGTCACTGGGTGAAAACGTCGATCACATTTTTGAGTTACGCGCGAACCTTGTCTTCAGTGCTTTGGGTGTTGAGGTGGAGGAAGCCTATGGACGGACCCTCGCTTTGCCCGGTGGCTTCCAGGTAAGGGCCGGACAGTTTCTGACGCCTATGGGGCGTCTGAACCTTACGCACCCGCACACCTGGTCCTTCGTGGACCAACCCTTGGTCAACGGCACCTTACTTGGCTCTGAAGGGAGTCGGGGCTCAGGGGTCGAAGTCTCCTGGCTAACCCCATTACCCTGGTACGCCGACGTGGTGGTTTCCGCTACCGACCCGGCCGGGGAATGCTGTGCTCGGAGTTTCATGTCCGGGGACGACCTCGGGGTGCGAACACCCCTCGACTTTGTCTATACCCTCGGGCTGCGGCAGTTCTTTGAGTTGACCAACGACCTAGGACTCGCCTGGGGTCTGACAACCCAACAGGGACCGAATTCGACGGGCAATGGTAACCGCACCGAAATCTATGGGACGGACCTGTACCTTCGTTGGCGTCCGGCGAGCGCCACCTCCCGGATGGCCGTGTCTTGGACGCTGGAGGGCATGATGCGCCGCCGGCAAATTCCTGGAGGCCTACGCGTGGACACCGGCGCCTACACCCAGCTGGTCTGGAATCTCAATCCAACCTGGGAAACGGGTCTGCGCTACGGTTATGTTTCTGGTTCACCCGAAGATGACCTCATCCCAGAGGCCACCGATGATCGCCACCGAGTTTCGGGGCAAGTCACGTACCGGCCATCCCATTTCTCCCGCCTCCGATTGCAAGGGAGCCGGGATAACCCCCTCTATCGCGATGAGCCCATCTGGGTGGGTATGCTCGCGGTTGAATTCCTTGTCGGCGCCCATGGCGCCCACAGTTACTAGGGAGGCGCAGCCATGGTTCGCTTCGCTTTTGTTCATTCCTTCGATCGGCTTCTTGGCACGGCGCGCGTGATGACCGTTTTGCTGCTCCTTGCCTCTTTTCCAGCGCAGGCTGCCCTTAAAGTGGTCACCACCACGCCTGATTTGGCTGCTCTTGTGGCTGAGGTGGGGGGAGACCACGTTGACGTGATCACCATGTCGAGACCCGACCAGGATCCTCACTATGTGGACCCCAAGCCAAGCCTTGTGGTCGATCTCGCCCGCGCAGACATGCTGGTCTTTAACGGTCTCGAGTTGGAGATTGGTTGGTTGCCACCGCTGCAAGTGAACTGTCGAAATGCCGCGGTTCAAAAGGGCGGCACCGGTTATTTCGATGCGTCTCGTTACGTGAAGGTGATGGAGGCAAACCGGGAAGCCAATCGGGCCATGGGTGACATTCATCCTGGCGGTAACCCCCACTATCTTTATGACCCAAGAGAGGGCGCTAAAGTCGCCATCGCACTGGGGGCCAAACTGGCTGAACTGATTCCCGACCAGCGGTCCTTCCTCCTCGAGAATGCAAAGAAGACTGCCGAGAAACTTGAGACGATGGCAGAACGTGAGGCCGAGCGCTTTCGCAGCCTGAGCGCCGATCAACGCCGTGTGATTACCTACCACCGCTCTCTGGTCTACGTCATCGATTGGCTCGGTCTTGAGCGACCGATGAATGTGGAGGCTCGTCCTGGTGTTGCACCGACTCCCTCTCACGTGGCGCGGGTGCTCAACACGATGCGTCGACAGAAGATCAAGACGATCGTTCAGGAACGTCATTATCCGACGACAACCAGCAATACACTGGCTCGAATGGTGAAGGCCAAAGTGGTCGTTTACCCTGGCGGAGCCAGCTTTGCGGATAAAAAAGAACTCTATAGTCAGCGCATTCAGCGTACGGCGGAGGCCCTCTATGGCTCACTCGCTCGCTAGTCCTTGGTCTCGTAACGGGGCCGCCATCTTGATGATTTGTAGCCTCGCCGGCTGCCTTGGACCGGGTCAGCCTTGGGGCACCCTCGAAGCGACAATGCAAGCGAGCTTTGATCCATCCGAAGGCCGCAAAGATGGTAACGGCCGTCTCAAGACCACCGCCAACTATGCAGTGGCGTTGGAAAATGTTGCCGTTAGCTTTGATGCTTTTACGGTCGTGCTTGCCGCGGCGGGTGCTGCCTCGTTTGATCCGGGCAATCCACCAGAAGGTTACTCCCTTTGCCATAATGGCCACTGCCATGCGGATTCCGGCGAGTTGGTGGATTATGAGGTCATCGCATTGGAAATGGTCGGGGGCTCCGGTGGGGCTCGTGTCGCCGTCGCACTCGATGCAGATCCAATGACGTTGGGTGAAGAGAAACTTAATGTCCCCATCGTTCCCTGCGAGCCGAGTCCCTGCGAGGTTCCGAAGGGAGAATTGGCGGGGCTTGAACTTACGGTGGGGAGCCTAACGGTTCAGGGGACGGCTTACGATGGACTCTCAGGGGGTTCTGCGCGGTTGCCGGAGGAGGGGTACTATTTCAATGTGACAGTGCCCATCCCGCAGGCTTTGAACTCACAACCACAACTCGATGGCAGCATTGGTCCGGGTGAGCCGGTTGGCTTGCAGCTGGCGATCGACTTCGAATTGCCGTCTGCCCTTTTTGATGACATCGAATTTGGCACAGCACCCCCCGCTGATGCCGCCGAATGGCAAGAGGTATTGAGTGCAGCACTCAACGACCATGGTGCGTTGAGTGCAACCCTTGAACGAAATTAGAGACATTTTGACCCTTTGTAGATAATCTCAAAATTAGGAGTATAAACATGAGGTTACAGTATATTTCTCGCGGTATCTTGATGGTCTCAATGGCCTTCGTGGCGGCTTGTGGCGAGGAGCATGATCACGATGAGCACCACAGCATCGCCGAAGAGGCTTGTGAGCACACGAAGGACGGTCCTTTCGTTGACGTGACTGCCACCGCGGCCAGTGACGGTGCTCCCTCCGCTACCCACGCCCACAAAGCCGTGCACGTGACGTTGGTGGAAGATGCGAATGACGCAACCATGAATTCAGGCTTTGTCACCTTCGCGGCCGATGAAGCAGCTGAGTTTGCCTTCTTCCTTTCCGCAGATGTGGCCTTCGCTATCACTGACCCATCTGGTACTGACGTTGACATCGAGGAGAGTGCGGACGTGGCGGAGTGCAGCGAAGTGGCCAAGCAGCACACAGCCGACCTCGAAGTTGGGACCTATACTTTACGTATCGGCCCCACCTCTGAAACCATGGTCAGCTTGGTGGTCGAGGAAGCCGGCCACGAGGAGCATGACGACCACTAGTACGGAAGCCTCGGAAGCCCCCCGTCTGATTTGTGATGATTTGCAGATCGGGTGGGGGGCTGTTCCGCTCCTGCCAGCACTCAGCTTCTCTGTTTCCCCTGGCAGTGTTTGGGTCCTTGTTGGGCGCAACGGTTCCGGCAAAAGTACGCTTTTGCACACGTTACTCGGTGCGCTGAAGCCACTGGGTGGTCACTTCAGTTTAAACGATGGTTCATCGATCGCCCATGTACCTCAGCGTGGGAGCCATGACCTCTGCGTTCCCGCGCGAGCTTGGGACATGGTGGAGGCGGG
>PBND01000028.1 GCA_002722845.1 Myxococcales bacterium
CGTCGGCCCGACCATCGAGAACGATACGGCCGCCGAGCATGCCTTCCATGCGGGCCCGGAAAGCGGGATTGTTCTGAATCGCCCGCTCGAGGCTGCGAGCCACAAAGCGGGGCCGGCGGTGAGCCAGGTCGCGGCGTTCCACGGTCGTGCTGCCACCCATCGCGTGGTACGTGTTGGCGTTCAGCAAACGGCTACGTGCGATACCCGTACGTGGGCTCTCGACATTAAAGGGTCCGGGCATCCGTCCCATGAGCTGCTGAAACTGGTTGGTGGGAAGCCCGCTAAAGGCGTCCTGATAGTTGCGCACGGCGCCCGCAAAGTTGCCGGTCATCGCGTCGAGTTGGGCACCTTGGAGGTCGCCTACGAGGTCTGGGTAGCCAAGCCGATCCAGCATACGGTTCAGATTGGTCCCAAGGGAGTTAGCACCACCGATCATTGTCTCTTCCTCTCAGTTGGGGGCTTTTCATCGCCCAGTGTTCGTTCTTCACAACCGCTTTAACGGCAGGTCGTCAGGTGGGTTGCGGCCCAGCGGCGATTTTTCTCAGAAGGATGTGCGCATGGTCACCAAAGGGCGTTCCCGTGTGGTCTGCTGCAATCTGTAAATCGTGGATAGCACCCCGAATATCCTGGCCGATGGCGAGGCGAAGCTGGGCCCTCGTGACACGCAGCGCCGGCGAATTGGAACGGAGCTTGAGGGCTTGGTCCAAGTAACCCAGTGCTTCTTGACCCACACCCCGTTCGGCCAGGAGCTGGCCCAGGAGCCGGAGGGTGACGAGGTGGGTTGGGTCGAGGGCTCTTAGTCCGCGCAGCAGAATAAGGGCCTCGTCGCTACGCCCATTGGCCCAGAGATTGACCGCATCGTGCTGCAGGGCGCTGAGGCAGTCATTGGATAGACCGCGCTCCTTCGCCAGGGTGGTGCGTCCTTGAAGTAGGTCGCGCAGGTTCATGATGGGCGCTCGCTGGCGACTCGTAGTCGGATCTCATCGCGAAATGCCTGCGTCTTTTGTAGCAAGCTCACCATGGCCGCCTCATCGGCAAGGAGGCGTTGAACCTCCTCCCGTTCCCGATCTGTCAGGCCCGGGTCCTCTAACTCGAGGCTGCCCATCTTGCCGAGCATGTCCCTGAGAATCCGGTCGTAGACCAGTGGGTCGGGGAGTTCTTCTTCCAGCTCCCAGATGAGTCGCTGGCGTCGTTGATCCGGGTCGATTTGTTCGAGAACACCACTTTGCGGCAGCGGTGCAGTGCGGGGGTCAAAGCTCGCAGGGCCTGGATCTTTGATGCGGGGGTCACCCCGCAATCCTCGATCTCGTACCGTGGTGGGAAAGCCCCAGGGCGATCCCGATTTTCCGATGCGGCTGGCCATGGGTCTCCTATGCGCCTAAATCCCGACTTCCGCTAGCGGCGTCGATGACGTTCTTGCTCCGCAGCTTCGAGTTCGTAGATGAAGTTCAAGACTTCGGCCACGGCTTCGTAAAGCTCCTCGGGAATCTCATGTCCCACATCCACATCGTGGAGCGCATGGGCCAGCGGCACGTTCCGCATCACTGGGACACCGAACTGTTTGGCGACCTCTTTGATCTTGTCGGCGATGATTCGCTGGCCTTTCGCAATGACCCGCGGTGCCGCTTCTTCGTCTTCATCGTAACGAATTGCGACGGCGATATGATCCGGGTTCACGATCACCACATCTGCGTTTTTCACGTCTTCAATACTCCCGTGGAGCAAGAGCTCTTCGGCCAATTGTCGCCGCTGCCCTTTGATCAGCGGGTCACCTTCTGTCTGCTTATACTCTTGTTTGACGTCATGTTTCGACATCCGTTGATCTTTTTTGAAGACATGAATCTGCCAGAACCGGTCGATGATGCCGATGGCGAGGAGGAAGATCGCGACTTTTGCGACCACCGGTACGACGATCCCCACCAGGACGGAGAGGCTGCTCTCAACCCCCCCGGGAGCTGCTCTTAGGACGTTGGGAAGGCCCACGACAAGGGCATCGCTGACAAGCCAGCACACCACCGTGAACTTGGCCAGACTCAGGAGCAGTTGCACGAACTTCTTCTTGTTGAGGAGGTTCTGGGCACCCTTCACGGGATTGAGCTTGCTGATCTCTGGTTGCAGGGGATGGGTCGTGAACATGAAGCCAAACTGGGTCAGGTTGCCAGCGAGCGCAGCGACAAAGGCGATGGCAAACAAAGGCAGCACGGCAACGATCACCAGTTCATGGCCTTCCATGACCAGCCCCAGGGTTGCCGAATGGGTTGCGCCGACCGTGCCGATCTTAAAGCAGCGAACCACGAAATCCTGGAGCGAACTGATCAGTCCGGGCCCCATGGCGTAGAGGACCGCGGCCGAGAAACCGAAGACGATGCCTGTGGTGAAGTCGGTGGATTTTGCGACCTGACCTTTTTTCCTGGCTTCACGGAGTTTATGAGGTGTTGCCTCTTCGGTTTTTTCGCCGCTACTGTCGCCTCCCCCGCTCATGGGACTTGTGCCTCAGGCCAGGTCCGTCCGTGGCCACCGAGGTCGACGACCTCACCAGGACGGAAGCGGCCCCGCTCATCCTGGATGACTCGACAGGCATCCATCCCAGGGTCGTGTTCGAAGACGAGGATCCAGCCCTTTGCGACGGCTTCCTCGAGTACCGCCTGCTTTTCAGCAGTGGTTTCTACCGGTGAGCGGTCGTAGCCCATGACCCAGGGCAAATGGACATGGGCACTCGTCGGGATCAGATCGGCACAGTAGACGAAGGTTTCCCCCCCGGCCCGGATGCGAGGTAGCTGCATGCCTGTGGTGTGCCCGTCGCTAAGCAAGACGTCGAAGCCTTCCGTTAACTGCCAAGGGCCGTCGTATAGGGTCAGATTCTCGCCGGCAACGAGGCCCGCTCGATCGCAAGGACGAAAGCTTCCCGCATCCTTGGGTGAGGGGTGGTGGGCTAAATGCCAATTGCTGGCTTGAAGGTGATGCATTGCGTTGGGAAAGGTGAGGCTGCCATCGGGCTGAACGGTCCCGCCGGCGTGATCGAAGTGCAGATGGGTGAAAAACATATCCGTCACGTCGTGGCGGTGGACACCTTTCGCCGCGAGGGAAGCCTCCAAGCCTGGGATGGGCTTGCGGGACAGCGCGAATTGTTGGCGGCCCTTTTCATCCCATTGTTCCCCCATACCGTTGTCGATGAGAATGACGCGCCCTTCGCCGCGCACCAGCAGGCAGCGCAGCGCAAGTTCGATTCGGTTGGCCTCATCAGGTGGTGCCTTGCGGGACCAGAGCGGTCGTGGGACGATGCCGAACATCGCTCCGCCATCGAGGCCGAATCGACCGTCTTCGACAGCGTCAATCTGGAAGTTGCCGAACTGCATGATCACCTATTAACCACTGGACGCCCCCCCGCCAAGCGGCGCAAACAAAAGCTCTGGAGCCACGATGAAGACTCAAGCCCTCTTTCTTTCCCCTGCTCTCCTTTTGCTGACGGCCTGTCCGGGGCTGAACCTGGGTGAACCCGGAGATGGAATTGACTCGGCAGGCCTTGGACTGATGGCCGGCGCCGAGATGGCTGTGCTCGAAGAAGAGGTTGGCGGAGAACTCGAGGAGGGCGGCACCGACGCTGCCGATGTGTATGCCGTCGATTTACTTCCAGGTCATCGCCTGCGGGTCTTACGCAAGACGGGCGAAGTGGACCTGAACTTTCTCGACAGCGACGGCGGAGATTTACGGGTTCTCGATCATGGTGCCGGTGATTTGCTGGAGTTTGGTAGCGAGTCAGGGGGCGGGTTCTTCTTACGGGTCACCAGTGCCTCCGGTGATGCCGCATTCTACACGATTGAGTTGCACGCATCCCAGGCCGGACTCGGTGAGGGGGAGTCGGAACCCAACAATGATGCCGATTCGGGCACGGACTTGGGCAGTCTGAGTGATCCCTTAACGATCGCAGGCAAGCTGGATATCGAGGCGGACCGTCAGGATTGGTTCCTCGTAGGCATTACCCAAGGTGGTGATTTGGAGTTGGGCTGGAGTCGGGACCAAGACGACGCCAGTGGCAGCTTTGATCTAAGAATCTTGGATCATGGCAGCGGCGCGGTCATCGGGGAGGATACGGGGGTCGGCGGTGGTGACTCCAGTCTTATGGTCTCGGGTGCGGACCTCGATGGTGTCAGTCAGTTAGCCGTCCATCTGTTGTGGGATGCGGGGGCAGACCCCCGCTATGGTTCGGACTCCGAACTCACCTACGTCCTCACCCTGGCTCAGGATTAGGGTTGCTCCGCCGCCAACTCCGGCTGGGGCGGCTCTGCACACAAGACAACATCATCCCCGCAACCTTCATCGAGCAAGGAAGCGCCACAGGCCGGATCTTCAGCCTCAGGAGGCGAGCTTGCCGGCTGTGCACTGACTGGGTCAGTGGCTCCTTTCGGCGCAGTTTCCGGTCCTTCGCCTGGACAGGCCAGGAGCAGGACACCAAAAAGTACAAATCGCTTCATCGACGCCGATTTACGCGGCGATGGCTTGGCAATCAAGAGTTGGAGAACAAGGGGCCAGGCGAGACGGCCTCGACCAGGCACTCGGCATCATCGTGTGCGGTGTTGTTCACTCGCTCACTGACTCGGGTGGCACGAAACAAGGCACCGGAGGGGGTTTGCATCATGCTGGCCAGGGTTCCACGGCCCTGAACTCTCGGGCTCATCCAGGCTGCGAAAGATTCTGGCGGGAGCATGACAGGCATCCGCTCGTGAATGGACGCCAGCGGTTCAGCGGCCTTGGTGGTTAGGATGGCCACGCTTTCGACGGGGCGCTGGCCTACGGGGTGCCACCGCTCCCACAGGCCTGCGAAGGCGAACAGCGGATGGGCCGAGAAGTCAATGCGGTGGGGGACGCGGGTTTTGCCCACCTTCTGCCATTCGTAAAAACCGGTGGCGGGGACCAGACACCGGCGCCGCTCGAGGGCGGCGCGAAAGGCGGGCTTTTCGTGGGCAGATTCCTGGCGAGCGTTGATCATCAATGGGGCTTCCAGGGGATTTTCCATCCAGTGGGGCAAAAGGCCCCACCGCAACCGATCGAGTCGCGGGCCTTGGTGTGGATGATAACGAACGACCGGGACGGCTTGGGTGGGGGCGATGTTAAAGAGTGCCTCGAAGCCTTTCGGGGCTTCGCTCAGTCCAAACAGGGCAGCCACATGGTCGGCCGGCGCGGTGAGGTGATAGCGACCACACATGATTGCCAAAACGACAAAGGGCGCCGAACATTCGACACCCTTCGTCTTTTTCTGAGTCAATGAACCCTTAGCGGATGATGCCGGCTTCGATCAGGCGACCCACGTTGAGGAAGGCCTTGGCGGTGGTCGAGAAGTTTTCGATCTCGGCCTGGCTGTAGCCATTGTTGTTCCGGTCCTTGTTCCGGAGCATCCGGTCGCCGGCGAAAGCCTGGGTTTTGGCGATGTCAGCCTCGGTCACTCGATTGCCGGGGGCGTGATCCCGAGCGTCGGTCATGCCGTAGAAATAGGCGACGGCCAGGGCTTCGGTTCCCCGCCCCTCTTGATACAGTTTACCGACCAGTTGGTCCTTGTCGGCACGGCTGACGATACCGTCGTCGCCAGCTGCGCTGCGCAGAAGGTCTGCGGTGTGGGCCAGACCCTGAGCGGGCACGTCGTGAGCCACACGGCTGGGGGCCTTTGCCTCCTGAGCTTCCATCGCCCGGCCCAGCTCGATCAAGGCCTTGCCTGTGGTGGTCATGGTGGAGATCTCGGCGGCGCTGTAACCATTACGGTTCTTATCGGCACCTTCGAGGAGTTGCTCCTCGACGAAGCGGCGGGTGTTCGCCAGGTCGCTTACGGTGACTCGATGGCCCGGCGCGCTGTCGTAGCGATCCGCCATGCGGAAAATCTTACCAGCGACCAAGGACTCGGTGCCTTGTCCATTGCTGCGAAGTTCGCGGCCGAGGTTCTTGGCGTCGTTCCTTGAGATAATGCCGTCGGGGCCACCGGCTTCAGCGAGGCGGTCCGCAATGGTGTCAAAGGCGTTGAGGGGGGTGTCGTGGCTAATCCGGGGCATGATGACCTCCTTATTTGATCGCTGACTTTATCTGTCCAAAGTGCCTTCCCGTTGCGGCCCATCGGACAGGTGACCGAGGCTGGGCTTTTGGCCTGAGCCTGGGGAGGCTAAGAACCCGGTGATGAAAAGACGCACCTTTATCGGTCTTGGGGCGACCTTGCCCTGGGCCCTGAGCAGCTGCTGGGCCGATGATCCAGGACCAGGCCCCGAGGATCGTTGCCATGATCTCGACGAGACCGCCCAGGCTCAGGCTGAGGACCCCCGTCCGCTGCCCATTGACCGGGAGCGCTTCCCTCTTGTCCCGCACGCGGGCGCGATGGGTAGCCAAGAGGTGCTTCTCTGGGGCTTTCTAGCCGGCCATCATGATTTTCGGTTCGTGGTTTGGCGGGAAGAGGGTGACCTCGCCGTGGTCGTTGTGAACGAGGCTGTGCGACCCCAGGAAGGCTACGCCAAACTTGAAGTAAAAGGACTCCGCTCCGGGGCCCGCTACGTCTTTGCGCTCGTGGATGATGTGGACGGAACCCGCTCCCTCGCAAGCCGGTTTCAAACCGCGCCAGCGCCAGGTTGTGCCCCAGAGGTTCAGGTGGCGGCGACGGCCTGCACCCACCTTCGCAACGCGCCATTTGCCGCCCTCGAACGGATGGCTGAGCGCGAGCCCGACGTGTTCTTGCAACTGGGGGATATGGTCTACAACGACGGTGCGACGCGCACGGCGATCCAGGCCCGCGCTGACGGTGATGTGCGGGCAGCAAAGGCGGCTTATCGGAGCAACTGGCATGCGGCCCTGGCCGATCCTGGCTACGAGGCCTTGCTCTCGTCGGTCGGTTCGTATTTTACCTGGGACGACCATGAGGTGACCGACAACAGTCGCCTCTACGATCTCGATCCGGCCAGCCATCGTTTCGCCGCGGATCGATACTTTGAGACCTTAGCCCAGCCCGAAGTGGAGCCGGGGCGATTTTGGGCCAGTTATCGCTGGGGTGATAGTGTTGAGTTTTTCGTACTCGACTGTCGTAGTGAGCGGGTCGTGGAGAGTCGAAAAGAGCCCGATGCCATCTATATATCGAGCGCCCAAATGGACTGGCTCAAGTCTGCACTCGCGGCCAGCCCATGTCATTTCAAGGCGGTGATGACTTCAGTCCCGGTAACCACTTGGCCTGAGATGCTCAGCGTGGTGGCCGATGACCGCTGGGAGGGCTATCAGGCGCAACGGGACGAATTGCTGGACTGGATTCTCGATGAAGCCATCTCGAATGTCTTCTTTATCGGAGGGGACTTTCATTGTGGTGCGGTGACTCGCGTTGAGCGGTCTGGGCCCCGTAGTGGTCTGTTTGAAATTCTCGCAGGTCCTGGAGGCAACGCAAACAACCCCTTGGCTGTCTTGTGGGAAATGGGGTCGGAGGCGAGCCGAGTGGACCTCGCACCCCCAGAGCAGTTCCTCTTTCTTCGCTCCCAGCCCGCGGGCACCCTGATCACCTTCGACCCTCAGGGGAATAAAGTTGTGGTCGAGTACATCGAGCCGGAGACAGGGAATACGATCACTCGACTTGAGCTTAGGGCCGGCGAGAGCGAGGCTGATCAAGGCTAAGCCAACTGCGGACCGCTCGGTGGTCACTGCAGGCCTCAGAGCCTTTGATTGTTTGTGTCTCACCACTCCAGCGTAGGCCCGGTGATGCATATAAGTAGTCGACCCGTGGCCCGACCCGTTGGCCGAGGGCAGCGACCGGACGACTTCCTCCCAGCCCCCAACCCCGTTGCCGGTGCGCATCTTGAAATGTTTGGCGCAGGTGATGATGGATCCACACGTTCGCCGTGGAATTGAAGTCGCCAAGGAGCAGAAGAGGGTCTTTCATTCCGCCGTAGCGCTGAGTGATTCGCGTGACCTGGGCCCGTTGGCGCCGAGCCATCTTCTGGAGTCGTTTGCGGGCCGATGTCAGTTGGGAGAACAGGCCTTTACCCTGGGGTTCGTCGCTGGCCCGTGAGCCCCAATAGCTCTGTAAGTGGACATTGGCGACGTTGATCACCGGACCCTGCGGGGGAATGACTTCCGCAAACAGATACCGATTGACCGCGTCTCCGGTCATTTTGTGGGCATAGCCGCTTTGAACCACCCAACCGTCTTCAGCCGGGACACAAAGGGCCGGACCATTGCGACTGCCACGATCGTGATATTCCAAATGGAGGCATTGAAGGCGAAGGCGAGCTTCAAGAACTTTGGTTTCCTCGCGACTCATCTCTTGAAAGGCCCAGAAACCGCGGGGTTGCTTGGAGAGAGTGGAGACAGCACAGTCCATTTGGGATGGGTAACCGGCTGCATCGGCCAGATTCCAGGTAAGGACGGGCCAGCCCTCATCCGGCCCCATGCCGCCGACTGCGATATCCTCTACGGTGACCGCCAAGTTGAAGGCGGCGATCGACAAGGCCAGTCGAGGGTCGAGGCGCCGGCGAAGACCGACGGCGATGAGGGCAGCGATGAGTCCGGCAACCGGTAGGATTGGGCCGGCGATCAGGCTCCAGGCCCCATCGAGTTTTTCAAGGCCGAGGAACAGTCGCAACCACAGCGGGACGCACAGGACAAAGGCCAATGCGAGCCGCCCCATGGTCATGGCAGATTGCAGTGGCGCTGCCAGGCCAAAACGCTGTTTTCGAGAAGCATCGCAATGGTCATGGGACCGACGCCGCCAGGAACGGGCGTCGCTGCCGCTGCGACCGCCTCAAGGCCTTCCCAGCGGATGTCGCCAACAAGTTTCCCGTCGACCCGGTTGATGCCGACATCGATCAAGATACAGCCTGGTTTCAACTGAGAAGCGACGATCATTTCGGGGCGTCCGACGGCCGCCACGACAACATCGGCTTGCCCCAGCAGGGTCTCAAGGTCCCGTGTCCTAGAATGGGCGATGGTGACCGTTGCGTGGCGCTGCAACAAGAGCTCGGCCATGGGCCGACCGACGATCTGGCTGCGACCAATAACCAGCGCATTCTTGCCTTGGACATCGATCTCATAGGCGTCGAGGATGTGGGTGATCCCCAGGGGAGTACAGGGCACAAAGGGAGGCCGCTGTTGGAAGAGCAGGCCGGTATTGAAGGCATGGAAGCCATCCACGTCCTTGTGGGCCGGGACCGCGTCGAGAACCGCCTGTTCGTCGAGGTGATGAGGGAGCGGCAGTTGAACGAGGATCCCGTCAACGCTTGGATCCTCCGCAAGCCCTCTCAGTGTTGCCAGAACCTCGTCCTGAGAAACCGATTCCGCCAAGCGTATCACCTGACCATCGATGCCCACCTTTGCAGCTGCCCGCTCTTTACTACGAACGTATGTGGCGCTGGCCGGGTCGTCACCGACAAGAATGACACTGAGTCCTGGGGGGCGCCCAGCAAGAGCTAATTGGGCTGTGACTCGCTGGGCCAGGGCTTCACGGCGTTCGAGGGCGAGAGACTTTCCGTTCAGATGAATCACGATGGGTCATCGCTCCAATGGGAGAGGGGCGAGGCGTAATTGGTTGAGGGACCGCCTTAACACAAGAGGCCGAGCAAAGTGGGGTTTGAGTTGCCAGCGCAACTCTTGGACAAAGCGAACTGAACGGACCGAACCCAGGGTCCATGTGGCCGAGCCGACGAGTTCGGGCTCCGTGACTGTTTTTGAGTGGGTGGGGGGCAGGGGCGAGGAGCGCCCCCCCCATTGGAATTCCCAATCGATTCGTTCCTCATCCACGAGGGGGCCTAGAAACCGCGTTTGCGGTCGTAACCAGTCCAGGGCCGGATAGGGGGCTGCAAGCCAGTCCTGGGGGGCCAACGCCGTGGGGCGAAAGCGCAGGCGAAAAGCAAGGCTCACCGGGCCTGTACCCTTGCCGCCGCCGAGTCCAAGGAAATGGATTGGACCCATCTTTTGGCCCAGGCGTTCCTTGAGGAACTGCTTTAGATCGATGAGTCCACGGCGGGCAGCGTAAGCTGCGACACCACCGAGTTGGACCCGACCCTCGGTGACGGCTTCACCCTCCGGGCTGATCACAGACTTGAAGCGCCAGAGGGCCACACCGGACTCCGGTGGCAGAGACACGTCCGCCGGGGCGCCCGGCTCGACGAGTCGGCAACTATGGAACCCCCGAGCAGTCACCGGGTCGATGGTCGCCCGGAGGCCGCCTTTGGGCTTCGGGACGGCGGTGGTCAGCATCACATCCACCGGGCTTGGCTCCGGAAGATCCCAGGGCAGCAGGACGCAGGGCGTCGCGCTCGGTCCGCCCTTGAGCATGGGAGAGGGCTTTAGATCATAGATGACCGGAGGCTGACCGGTCATGCGTTCGACCAAGTGGGGAGCCTGGGGACGACGGAAGCGGGGGCGAAGGGCCCGCTCACCGAGGGGCGCCGGACTCCAGGGGTGAGGGAGATGGGCCTGGAGCCCGGTGATATGATAACTGCGCACACCAGCTTCCAGGCTCATTTTGGGTTGAATGCCACGGAATCCGACTTCGATCTCTTGGCTGGGGTCGCCCTTGATCTGCAGGACGCCGGATTCGATGGGATAAGGGCCGTCGAGGGTGAGGGCTGGAAGCCAATGGGCTTGCCGGTCGACGCCTTCGATCGCCCAGTCCACGAGACTCTCCGGCTCAACTTGGATGCGAATCGACAAAAAGGCAGCCCGATCTGTCTCAAGAACCGGTTGGCCTCGGCGGTCGGTGTAGACGAATTGAGAGAGGTCTCGATAGGCGATGGCACCGGAAGCGCTCAGCGTCCGGAGTCCGGCTTTAAGGACGCGACGGTCGGGGTGGACCGGCAGATCGACGCGCAGTTCACCCCCATGACGATGGAAGCGCTGCTCGTAGCGGCGCCAGGAGATCCCCCCTGGGCTGTCGAGCCGGCCCAAGTCCAGTCGCTTCTCGATGATGATCTGCGCTTCGCTGCCCGCCCGTTGCCATTGGCTTGGGAGCGGGGGGAGCAAGCCGGGGGCGCTCGTCGTCGCACAACCGGCCAGCAGGAGGATCAGCGGTAATGGTTTCATGGTCATCGCTTCTTGCGGCGACAGCGCAGTTCGACGTTTTTGGTCACGGTTTCGAGACCGTCGGATTGGAAACGAAGTCGCTGTGTCTTGCACCGCCGGGCACTGACTTTCACCCGAACCGTGTCTCCTGGGTGAAGTCCCCGCAAGTCCATGGCTCCAACGCCTCGTTCCATTCGGCTGCCGATGCGAGCTTCGATTTTTGCGTCCGGTGGCGTCGGCTGCAATTTGAGTAGCCAGCGCGTGAGTGCGAGACGGATTTCCTGCTCCACAGTCTCCCCGGGTGTGACGGGACCAACGGTCAAAACCTGCGGTTCGTGGTTGTTGGCTCGAATCCTCAATTCGGCGGTTCGGCCCTCTTCAAGACTCAGACGGCCCCGGCCCGCTTCGAGCAGAAGTGGCTGCTCTCCATGCATAACGGTGGCGTGGGGGGGGTGAACCACGAGATCGAGGTGACCAAGTGTGGGCACATCAGGAGCCAGGTCTGGAGCGAGTTTGAAAACCTCGCCGGCCACGAGCGTGATGGACTCAGAACTGTCTTTGTAACCCTTGGCCCGAAGCACCACCTTGAGGTCACCTCGAGGGCGTTGGGAAGAAAAGGTGCCGCGACCGTCTGGACCAGCGGTCGTGTCGCCGGCCCACACCCCATTGAGGAACACTTGGACCACCGCCGGTCGGGTTGAGATTTCGAGAAGTCCCGGCCGGGATTGCCACCATTGGTAGGCCCGGTGACCGACCATGGCGGTGATAAGGGTGACCAAGGTGAACACGAGGAGAGGAAGCCAGCGCCGGCCGGGGGGCTTCGGCCCTTGCGCATGGACCGGAGTGCCCCCGATGGCCGGTGTACCTGTGCTGGTCATGGGGACTTTGGGAAGGGAGCCTGTGGCCACACCCAGTCGAACAGCAGCGACCCGTTTGGTACTGGTTCCTGCCTCACGAATGGGCGCGTTCTCAGTGGCGCTGTCGAGCGCGCCGGGCTGAACTTGCGCATAGCGGGTCAGGCGCTCCCGTTCCTCCCGGAATCCGTCGGGGAAACTCCCCTTGAGAAACGTAGCCAATTCCAATCGGCCGACGTTGCGGCCCGTGGAACTGATCCAGGCCCGTAGGTCACGGGCCATCTGTTCGCCGTCTTGGTAGCGTTCCTCTTCCGAGTAGGCCATCGCCTTTGAGCAGATCCGCACGAGTTCGTCAGGGACCTCAGGGTTATGGGCAGCCGGGCTGACGATATCGACTCGCCGTACCGCCTCCATAATGGCGTAGTCCGTTTCTTGGTCGAAAGCCCGCTCGCTGGTCAACAACTCGTAGAGCACTGTCCCGAGGGAGAAGATGTCGGTCTTTTTCGTCAGCGGCAGCCCGCGCACCTGCTCGGGGCTCATGTAGGCGAACTTCCCCTTGAGAACGCCAACCTCGGTTTTTAGGCTCTTCGCTCGAGCTTTGGCGATACCAAAGTCGACGAGTTTGACCTCGCCGTCCCAACTGACGAGGACGTTTTGCGGTGTGACATCTCGATGGATAACGCCAAGGGCTTTTCCTGTCGCGTCTGTGGCGTTGTGGGCGTAGCTCAGTCCTTCCGCAATGCTAGCGACGATGTAGGCCACCAGCAGAGGGTCGAGGTGGTCACCGCTTTTTGCCGCGTGGTTCCAGAGGGCTTTGAGGTCCTTGCCGGAGATGTATTCCATCGCCAGATAGTAGGAGCCCTCGATCTTCCCGAAGTCGGTAACCTGGACAATGTTACCGTGATTGAGGGCACGGGTAATCTTGGCTTCGTCACGAAACATTTCAACGAACTGATCGTTATCTGCCACGCTGGGAAGGACCCGCTTGATCGCCAAAAGCCGATCGAATCCATCGGCACCAAAGGACTTCGCAGTATAGATCTCGGCCATGCCGCCGTAAGCAACACGGTCGAGGAGTAGATAGCGCCCAAAGGCCTTTGGCTCGGCCATGGCTTCGACCTTCCCCTAGCGTACGGGTCGGAACCCGTAAGTTCCGCGTTCGATTTGGAGGTAGAAGCTAAACCGGCCGAGGTCAATTATCCCCTCGCTGACAAGTTCAGATGGGGGATTGGGAAAGGGCGCAGCGGCAACCACTGCCCGGACCGCTTCCCGGTCCAACATACCCAGTCCGCTGGGCCGGATGATCCGGGGTTTTTCGGCCAAGCCACCGTCAGCCTCAAGTCGCAGATGGAGGACTGTGACTCGATCCTCGCTGCCGTAGAGCATGCCCGTCGGGTCTCTTTGACGCATGACCGTATTTGGATCCCAATGCCGAGCCACGCTTTGGTGGAGTCGCCTGAAGAAGCCGCCATGGCGGATACGCTGGCTGTTTAGCCAAGTCTCTTCCCCCTCCTCGATCTCGAGGTTGGCCACCTGGGGGCCCCCTTGAAGTCGAGGGGTTGTGGGGGATGCAAGAAAGTCGAGATCCAGATCGAGTTGTCGGTTGAACAGTCCCAGGTCGAGGCTGGGGAGCGGCGCATTCGATGGGCCTCCAGGCTTTGCTGGTTGCGCCGGGCTGGGGCGTTTGGGGGCCACCGCTGTCCGCCGGGCCATCGTTTCCCGTTCGACGCGGCGGTTAAAGGCGTCTGCGACCGTGGCCTTCTCTGGAGCCATTGAGTCCCGGTCGGGCACCTGTTGGGGCACGAATGGGAGTTCCTGTTCCGGTGGCCGCAGGTCATCGTGGACCAATTCAACGACCAGGGGCGCTTCAGGGTTTGGATGCAGGGCAGGCGGTGGCACGAGGAGATTCGCGATGAGCAGCACCAATGCACTGAGCGAGAGGGCGCAAAAGAACCGGCTCCGGTCGCTCACAGTCGTCCCTCCCAGGTTGAGTATAGCCCGGGAACGAGCCTCTGGGCAGTGCCGTTACCTATTCCTTAAATGGGGGCAGTTGATGGACGAAGAGGCTGCCGTCCTGGTCAGCGGTGTAAACCGACCAAACGGTACCGTCCTGGGCCACAGCTTGGTCGAGGTGCATCGCACCGAAGGGCATGCCCAGTCGGAAATGGCGTAGGCGCCCCTTGCGTGGATCGAAACGCACCAAATACAGGCGCTGGCCCAGATCTTTTTGGTCTATCCGTCCTCCGCTGCCAAAGAGGACGATGCGCCCCTTAGGGTCTCGCCGAAGGACCATCGAGCTCACCTTTTTCAGGAAGACCTTCCCTTGATCCAACGCATCGGCTTTGGCTCTCGCCAGGCTCTGTTTGCCCGTGATGGTAAAAAGGAGTTCGCTCGTCGGGTTGGCGGTCGGACCTGCAAATCCGATCTGGAAACCAGGGCCGAAGTCCTCAGCCACACGTTTGACCTCCCACGTGGTCTTGCCCGCGGCCCGTTCCGCTTTCATCATGTGCGTTTGTGTGTATCGATTGTCGGCAAAGTAAACCAACAGGCGACCATCCTCGAAGCGGTGAAAAGCAGGCCTTGAGAGGTGGTTGCCTTGGACCGTTTTCTCGATGACTTCGTGACTCCAGAGTCCCTGCTTATCGCGGTGGCTATGCCAGAACCCTCGGTCCGCATCGTAGTAGACCAGATGGGTTCCCCCTTTGTCGTCAAAAGCGAACTGGGTGGAGCGCCCTGAGCCATCTCGCTTATTGATACGCTCTTTTTTCCAGGCCTCGCCTTCCCGCCGTAGCAAGCGAAAGACACCTTTATCTTGGACTTGGTAGCTCAGGACCGGTTGGCCCTTTGGATCAAGGGCCATGGCTAGATAGCGACCGGCACCACCGCTGGCGTCGAGTGTTTCCGTGGCCCAACTGTCATCCTGTTGACGCCGAGCATACATCACCCGACCGATATGGGCGTTGCACCAGGCCACATGAATCGTACCGTCTGGGCCGACGGCGACCCGCGGCCACCAGCCATTCTTTGGATCCCAGATGGTCTTCCCGTCGTGGCCTTCGGCAATTCGCACACTTCGACCCCCAGCAGGGACCGCCTCCAAGGGAACCACTGCTTCTTCAACGCAGGCCCCAATGAGGAGGATCAGGACAAGAACTGGGAATCGGCGCACGTTAAGCCCTCCCGGGTGAAAAAGGCGACCCCGAAGGGTCGCCTGGAGCGGGACACGGGACTCGAACCCGCGACATCCAGCTTGGGAAGCTGGCACTCTACCAGCTGAGTTAGTCCCGCTTACGAGGTCTCCCTGCCCCCGAGGGCCTTGGAAATCAAGGTGAACTCTCGTTCTCCTTTTGGGCCTCGGAACGCTTGAGGAGTTCATCGACCCGCCGATACTCGGGCGTCGTGTGCTTTACCTTCTTCAAATAGTACACGGCTTCGTCATGGTCACCGATCTCGCCATAGGCCTGACCCAGTTCGTAGAGAATCATCGTTCGAAGCTCTTCTTGGATATCTTCTCCATGCATGGCTCGTTTCAAGAAAGCGATGCCTCGGCTGGATTGTTTCATGTCCAGCAGCGCAACAGCTGCCAAGTAATGGGCGGCGGTTTGCCCCGGTGCGACCTTTTCAACGAGTTCTCGCAAGGCTTCGATCGCCTGATCCGGGCTGCCATTGTTGATCATATCCCTTATCGGGTCCAAGTGACTCGGGACGCCGTTGGGGAGTTGGGGAACCCGTTGACCTGAAGGTTCTGATGTTGACCCTCGACCGCCCAACTCGCTGCGCTTTTGAAGCAGGCTCTGGTTGTCGGGGTAGAGCGTCAGGCCATCTTCGATGAGCCCTTTCGCTTGCTGGTGAAGGCCCTGGTCCAAGGCTCGATCTGCATCCGAAATAATCGCCTGCACGGGATCCATCGTCATGGAAAAGTTGAAGTCATCATCGTTGTCCAACTCCCCGGTGGCTTTCTGCAGGAGTTCTTCGAGATCTTCGCCTTCGTCTTGGATGCCCGCCTGGGTGACCACACTCTCACCCAGGCTCACCAGGATCTCTCGGTAACGCTTTTCGAGGATGGAAAGGCCTTGGGCATGGGCCTCGGCGATCATGGTTAGAAGCTGTCGGACGGCACCGCTCTTGTCATCGAGTTCGAGGTAGATGTCGTAGAGTTGCTCCCGGAGCAGGACATCGGTTGGGCGGCCTTGGACCGCTCGGATCAAGCAATCGCGGGCCTGGCTGTACAGTCGGAGCTTAAGGAAACTCTCAGCCTCAGCGACCAGCCGGTTCACCTGGGTGACTTCATTGCGCCGGAAGAGTCCGGTCGCTTCGTGGGGGACCGGCTCCATCGGTTCGGGGCTCGTCCTCAGGGCCGGTCGCTCATCGGTATTTTCGGGCCGCAGGTTGAGGGCATCGATCGCCTGTCGGTCGCCAGGTGCTAACTCAAGGACCTGTTGATAGACCTCCTGGGCGGCCGGATCCCCGGCTTGGGACAGCAAGCGGCCGCATTCACGAAGGACCTGAAGGGCTTTGGCTGGCTTCTCGAGGTCGAGGAAGGCTTTGGCCATGATCCGAAGGGTGCCGGTATGGGTCGGGTCGGCGGAGAAGAGCCCCTGAAGGACCTTGAGTGTGAGTCGGGGTTGTCCTTGATGCAGGTGGGCTTCCGCCAAGCGTCTGGCCACACCGTGGCGACGACGATCGAGGCTGAGCACCCGCTCCGAGACGCGGATGAATTCGGTGAGTCGCTTTTGCTCCCAGAGCCAGTCTGAGGCTTCGAGGAAGGCAGCGACACTTTCGCTTCTTCGACCGGCCTTAAAGAGCGCATCGGCGTAACGGAGGCGCCCAGACAGGTTCTGGGGGGCGACTTCAACCAGGCGCTTCAGGATGGCGACGGCCTCGTCGTAATCTCCGGCCTTCTGATGGCCCAGCGCAGCGCTGGTCAAGCTGCTGACAGCCTCGGCCATCAACTCAAGACTGAGGTAGAGGTCGCCCAATCGTTCGTGGACTTCCGGGCGACTGGAGTCGAGTCGTAAGGCCTGTTTGTAGACGGCAACCGCTTGAGGCAGAAATCCGAGCCGGGTGTGGTACTCGGCGACACGCAGGTAGGCCTGGACGCTCTCAGCCACCCTACCCATGCGAGCCAGAAGGTCGGCGAGTTTGTGCTGGGTTCGATAGTCGCTCGGATCCTCGCCAATCAATTGCTGGTAGATTGCAACAGCCTTATCGAACTGTCCTTTTTGGACCAGTTTCGCGGCGTTCTCGACGAGTTCGTTTCGGTCTTTCGACAAAATAGTGTTCCCAGCCAGGGGCGGGAATCCCTTAACCTTTCTCCCCCATGAAGCCAAATCCCCTCACCGGTGAGGGCGTGAAATTTCTTAGCCCTGGCTTTAGCCGTAGGTCGCCGTGGCGCCCGGGCCTAATGGGATGCCAGCGTAGACCCAAACCAGCAACATGATGGTCCAGCCGATGAGGAAGGCGATGGAGTAGGGGAGCATGGCCGCAAGGATGGTTCCGATGCCGGCTTTACGGTCATACTTTTGGGCAAAGACGATGATGATGGGCAGGTAGGGCATCAGGGGCGAGATGATGTTCGTGATCGAGTCGCCCACACGATAGGCCGCTTGGGTCGCCTCCGGACTCAAGCCCATCTGCATGAGCATAGGTACAAAGATCGGGGCCATGAAGGCCCACTTGGCCGAGGCGGACCCGACCAAGAAGTTCATCACTGAGGCGACCATGAGGAAGGCGATCATCAGCATGCCACCCTCGAGTCCGATGGACTTGAGCACACCGGCACCCTTGACCGCCGAGATGGCCCCGAGGTGGGTCCAGTTGAAATAGGCCACAAATTGCCCGGCCACGAAGGCGAGGACGACGTAGGCACCCATGGAGGCCATCGTGTTGCTCATCATCGCCGCAACGTCTTTGTCCGAGCGGATGCTCTTGGTGAGGATGCCGTAGACGATGCCGGGGATAATGAATCCGATCGTCACGAGGATCTCGATGGCGGAGAAGAAGGAGTGCAGGGCGTTGACCGCAGGTTCCCCCTCCTTGATCGTATCGTGGAGGGGCGCGCCGGGCACCAGGCCAAGCAGGAGGATGCCCAGCCCGAGAAGCACACCGATAGCTGCTGAGATGCCAAAGGCCTTGGCCTCGGCGGAACTGGGCTCCTCCGCGCCCTCGTGCTGGGAGCCGTCACCCTCTGACGGATCCCAGCTGCCGAGCATCGGTTCGACGATCTTGCTGGTGACAAAGGTTCCCAGGACCGTGATCAGGACGGTGGACGCGACCATGAAGTAGTAGTTGCAGGCTGGGTTCACCGAGTAATTGGGATCTAAAGACTGGGCCGCCTGCTGGGTCAGGGCCGAGAGCATGGGGTCGAGACCGGTGATCAGGAGATTGGCGCTGAAACCCCCAGAGACCCCCGCGTAAGCAGCGGCCAGTCCGGCCATGGGATGACGCCCCACACTGGCAAAAAGCATCGCGCCCAGTGGTGTCAGAACCACGTAGCCGGCGTCTGCTGCCATCGAACTCATGACGCCCGCAAAGACGACAGTGGCCGTGAGGAGGGAAGCGGGCACCCGGGTAACCAAGACCTTCAGGCCCATGGCGATAAAGCCGGTTCGTTCGGCGACGCCGATACCGATCATCACGGTGAGCACCGGGCCGAGGGGCGCGAAGTTGATGAAGTTGTCGACGGCGGAAAGGAGCATCCAGCGGATGCCCTCCAGGGTGAGCAAGCTCTGGACGGAGAGGTCGACCACATCGCCGGTCCGCTGGATCACCTGGGCGCTCAGGCCCTGGAAGATCGCCGACATCAGCACCACCAGGGCGGCCATGATGGCAAAGAGGGTCAGTGGGTCGGGTAAGCGTTGGCCCCAGCGCTCGACGGCGCTGAAGAAGCGAACAAGTCGGGACGGACTACTTTCGGAACTGTTTTCCATGGAGGCCCCTGGGCGAAGACGTGGTGCGACGCAAAGGGCGGCCCGCGTCTTTAGTTAGATTCGAGGATTCGAGGGACGATATTGGTATCGTAGTCGGCTGCGAGGAAGTCTGCGTTTTCAAGGAGTCGCAGGTGGAAAGGAATCGTGGTCTTAATGCCCTCGACCCGAAACTCCTGAAGGGCCCGGCGAGATCGGCGAATACAGTGATCCCGATCATCGCCGGTGACGATGAGTTTAGCCACCAGAGAGTCATAGTGGGGTGTGACCGTGTAGCCGGCGTAGGCCAGGCCATCGATTCGGACGCCAGGGCCACCGGGCGCCTGGTAGTTGGTGATAAGGCCTGGGCTGGGGGCAAAAGTGACGGGGTCTTCCGCGTTGATACGGAACTCCATCGAGTGGCCAAGGGGCCCCGGCACTTCCGACTGCTTGTAGGGCAGTGGCTCGCCTTGGGCGACTCGCAGTTGCCAACTGACAAGGTCGATGCCTGTAATCTGCTCTGTGACTGGATGCTCGACCTGAATCCGAGTGTTCATCTCCATGAAGAAGAGGGAGCCGTCTTCATCGGCGAGGAACTCGAAGGTGCCGACGCCCACATAGCCGATCGCGAGGGAGGCCTGGACACACAGTTCGCCGATTTCGAGGCGCTGAGCCTCGCTGAGGGCAACGCAGGGAGCCTCCTCCATGAGCTTTTGGTGGCGCCGTTGCACGGAGCATTCCCGTTCATGCAGGTGGATCCCATTGCCGTGTTGATCGCAAAGGACTTGGATCTCCACGTGCCGAGGCTTGCGCAGGTAGCGCTCAAGGTAGACCGAGCCGTCGCCAAAGGCCGCCGCCGCCTCCGTGCTACAGGTGAGAAAGGCGTTGCGTAGGTCTTCGGTTCGCTCAACGATCTTCATGCCCCGGCCACCACCGCCGGCCGCGGCCTTCAAGATGATGGGAAAGCCAATTTCTTTCGCCATCTCCACGGCCTCATCGGCATCCGAGAGGGCCCCGGGCGAGCCTGGCAGGATGGGCACACCGACCTCTCGCATCTTGTCGCGGGCCTGGATCTTGTCGCCCATGAGCCGAATGCTGTCCGGAGGCGGCCCGATCCAAGTGATCCCACTGGTCTCGCAGAGCTCGGCAAATTGGGCGTTCTCAGACAGAAAACCATAGCCCGGATGAACAGCGTCGCTGTTCGTGATCTCACAGGCGGAGAGGAGGGTAGGGATATTCAGGTAGCTGTCGACGGAGGCGGGAGGACCAATGCAAACGCTCTGGTCAGCCGCGTGGACATGCAGTTGTTCCCGGTCTGCGGTGCTGTGGACCGCGACGGTGGAATACCCCAGGTCTTTGGCAGCACGGATAACGCGGAGGGCAATCTCACCCCGGTTGGCCACCAAGATTCGTTGATACGTCATGGTGGTTCCGCTCAGGGACGAATGCGAAACAGGACCTGGCCGTGTTCCACCGGTTGCTCGTTCTTCACGCAGATCTCAACGATCTCACCGGCCACCTCCGCGGGAATCTCATTCATGAGCTTCATCGCTTCGATGATGCAGAGCACTTGACCCGCACTGACTTTATCGCCGGTCTTCGCAAAAGCCGGCTCGCTCGGCGCCGGGGCCTCATAGAAGGTCCCCACGAAAGGCGAGGTGATTTCCACCAAGCCCTCTTCCGATGCTGCGGCCTGTTGGGCAGCCGGCCGGGCGGTCGGTGGTTGGGTGGGTTCGACAACGGGCATGGGCAGCGTCGTGCTCGGGCTCACCACGGAACCCGTCCGACTGATGCGCACTTTGCCCATGGCGGCGTTGTCGATTTCTAGCTCGGTCGCTGAACTGTGCTCGAAGAGTTCGAGGATCGCTCTGAGCGTCTGCATCTTCATGGCTTACTCCCTCACTCGTTCCATATACTCGCCAGAGCGAGTGTCTACCCGGACCTTGTCCCCTTCGTTGATAAACAGGGGGACGTGGACTTGGGCACCGGTTTCTAGATGAGCTGGCTTGGTGGCCCCGGTGACCGTGTCTCCTTTGACCGCTGGATCACAACTGCTGATGGTCAGCGTCACGAAGTTGGGCAACTCGACGCCGATCACGCGCCCATCAAAGCGAAGCACGGAAACATTCATCCCCTCGAGGAGATAGTTTGCGCCGTCACCGATCGTCTCGCTCGTGATATTGAGTTGATCGTAGGTGGTTGAATCCATCAGAACGTAATCGGTCCCATCCTGATATAGGTACTGCATGGTGCTTTCGAAAAGGTCGGGCTTGCCCACCTTTTCACCGCTCCGGAAGGTCATCTCCTGAACCCGGCCCGTGAGCAAATCACGCAGCTTTGTTCGGGTGAAAGCGTTGCCTTTACCCGGTTTGACGTGTTGAAATTCGATGATGTTGTAGGGGGTCTCTCCCACCTGAATCTTGAGGCCGCGGCGAAAGTCGCTGACACCATACATCGTGCTGTCTCTCCCAGGAACGAGGCATCCCTAACCGGAATCGAGCCCCCCCGGCAACGGAGCTTACGTTATACGGAGATTAGACCTCGGTGCGTAAGTGCTGCGTCAGCGCCCTCAAGGCGACGGCGTAGCCTCGGGCCCCCAGCCCGACGGTACGACCGACCACCACATCGGCAAGGTAATCGATGTGACGAAAGGCTTCTCGGGCCTCGGGGTCGGTCAGATGGACAGCCCAGACGGGTGTTCCGATGGCGAGAACCGCATCCCGCAGCGCGATGGATGTGTGCGTATAGGCAGCCGCATTGAGGAGGATGCCATCGCAAGCCCTTGCCGTCTGGACAGCGGTGACAAGGTCACCTTCGCCGTTGAATTGGCCAAAGGTAAGTTGAACCGATAACTCCGCCGCCACTTGGCTTAACTCAGCCTCGATGCCTGCCAGCGTCGTCTGACCGTAGAGATGGGGCTCACGTTGCCCTAAGAGGTTGAGGTTTGGGCCATTGAGCACGGCGACCTTCATCGCTGGCCTCAGCCCAACTCGGCCAGCAACTCGGGCGCCTTGGCTTTCAGCAGGTACCGGGCCAAACCCAGGTTGCCTTCGGGCTCGAGGACCATGGCCAGGTAATAGCGGCTATCGAGGGGGCGAAGCAGCGTGAGCAAGTTGCCTGCTTCGATGCTGACCTCCCCTAAGGGGCCTAACTCAAGGTGGGAGGCGGCAGTCTGAATTCGCCGCATAATGGCCGAATACTCGGCGAGCAGTTCTTCGCTTTCTGGAGCCAGGTCGCTGCGGGCGAGCCAGGCCAGAGGAAGGCCGTCCCTGCCCATCAGCGCGGCCAGGCGGGCACCGTCGACACGGTCGAGAAACTCCTGCAGTTGTGGCTCGAACATCGGGCAGCTCCGCCCTTAGCGTTCGCGGCTCTGACGGATCCGGGCAAGTAGTTCTTCTAAGCGACGCAATTGGGGCTGCCCAACCCGCGCTTCTAGGCTCGCGATGCGCGCGGCCCGGGATGGTTCGGGGGACGAAGCCTGGACCGTTTCGAGGGTGACCAGGGCTTGCCGGGCATGACCTTGTTCAAGGTACAATGTGGCCAGGGTGTCGCTAGAGAGCCGGCTCATCAGTCAGCCTGGATGGGACAGCGAGTGTCGACGGTCTCTTGGTCGAGGCCGACACAGGAGCAGTTGTCTCTGAGGATGTCCCATTCCGCGTCCATCTTCCATTCCATGACCTGATTGTTGTAATCAGCACAAACGAGCCAAACGCATTCGACGGCCTGGGGATCATCCTCATCTTGAGTGGAGACTCGGCAACGTCGCTGTTGGACCTCGGGTTCGCCTTCACCGGGGACAGCGACCTGGACGCCAAAGGTTGCTGGTGCCTGGCAGGCGACGGCCTCAGGGCAGTCGCTATCGAGTAAGCAGACTTGGGCGTTGGCCTCGCCGCCACAGGTTTTTGGATGCCCCTGAAGGATGCAGGTGCTGTCCTCTTCTTGGGCCAAACCTTCGACGGCACAGTAGTCGAGGGGGGGGCGGTCCGCGTCGGGGAGTTGGTTGGGGCGCGGGCGTTGACTCACGTGACCTGGGTGGACCAGCCAAACAGCCGTCTTCGACCGGCCCACCGCTGCGGCGCCGGCACTGCCTACCGTTGAGGCTTCGCCGCTGTTGGTGGTCGTCACGAGCAGTTCAGTGGGCGTGAGACCTACGGCCGGCGGGTCATCCCCGCCACCGGGGCCGGCATCACCGGGAGCACCGCCTTCACCGCCCCCTTCGCCCCCTTCCTCATCAGGAAGCTCCTGCTCGATGACTTCGCCGGCCGCGGCCAGGTTGGGGAAAGCCGGCGGTTGATTGGGGACGCCCAGGTGATTTGATGTGTTTGAGCAGACGGCTTCTGCCTCAGGGTCCCTTGTTGCGACCTCCGGCAGGCGCAGCAGGCAACCGTTACATAGATCGACCACGGTATAGAATGCCGGTGACCGGATCCAGACACCTTTCTCGCTCAGTACCACCGTCTGCGCTTTGACCTGCACCTGATAGAAGGCCGGTAGACCACCCACATGGTTGAATGGATCCACGCACCGCCGTCCGGGCACATCGCAACGTTGGGGCGCGGGGCAGTCGGCGTCTGTCGAGCACTCCCCGGTAAAGACCAGGTCGTTACGGATGACGGGGTCGGCGGCAAAGAGCCCAGCGACCCGCTCTGGAATCAAGTCAGCCGACACGACGAGCGTCCCCACATCCGAATTGGTGAAGCCGCCAAACGGAACCTCAACCCCATTCGAGAGTTCGTTCAGCGTGGGCTGGGACGGGGGGCGGAGGTTGCCATCGAAGGCGTAGTTGAGCAGCAGCCTCTTGGCACCGATACCAGACTGTTGATCGACGATGTCATCCCGCAGGAGCAGCAGTCCCTTATGCTCCACGCCGGCCGAGTTTTCCACATCCTCAATATGACTCAGGTCAAAGACCTGCCGGCGAAAACGGGTGGCCTGGGCTGGCGCACAGGAATCGTCTAGCCGAACGCTCGCAATAATGACGGTCGAGTTCCGTTCTGCAGGATCCTCTTCTGTGCTCGCGGTGGGGCAGCCGAGGAGCACAGCAAAGCCAAGCAGGGCAACCGGCCGAATCATGGTGCTCCTCCTTCTTCGCCGTCCTCTTCAGGGGCTGGGTCATAGGTATCCACCATGATGGGTGCGGTCGGGCAGACGGCGTCCACGGTAAAGCCGCTGCCCTGGGAAACACCGCCATTGCACCAGCGCACCACGCCCGGAGGTTCTGGGAGCGGGCAACTCATACCCAATTGGTCCGCGGTGTAGTTGCCGGCGAGGGAGGGAGCCCCCTGGATGCATTTTCTCGGTGGTGCACAGGAGAACCTAAGCCGGCAACCCCGGCACAACGTGATCACCCAGCGGAACCAGTTTGAGGAAACGGTTCGCCCCCCTAGATTTGTGCCAATGAGGCGGAACTCCATGGGCATCCGGTAGCTCTTACCGGCTGCGGGAAAACCGTCGTGACTCGTCGCCATCCAAATTTGCCGGTCCGCCGCAAGCCGACGGGCAATCCACGTGGGGATGACGTCAAAGACAGCGATTCGGTTCCCGGGGCCCACGTCCGTCGATCCGCCTGTTGGGACCCGGTAGGTGGCCGGAAGTGAAGCCAGGGTTTCCTCGGTGGGCATCGAGGTGGCGTCTTCGAAGTGAAACCGGACTTCTGCGTGATGGAGCATGATGAAGTTGTCGTCTGGTCCGGGTTCGGCGCCACTCTCTTTCTCTTCGGTAACATCCCAAGATACGCCGATGACGTACCGACGACTGTGGCCCACACCACCGTGGTCGCTTGAGAGTCCGATGAGATCCATGTCTCCGCCGAAAATTTCCATCTCTCCGACACTGTCCCAAAGACAATCCTCCCCCGCCGGTCCCACCGCTCGAATCAGCATGGCAAGGGACTCTGGGCTTTCGACCTCAGTGCACGCGCTGCAGGCCAAGAGTCCAAAGACGGCGAAAGAACGAAACACGCGATAGCTCCCGCAAGATAGCTTAGCCTCTAGCACGATCTGTGCCAGCGATAGTTTACTTCGCTTCAGCCACTCTCGGATCCCGTCGTAGCAGGCGAGGTGTAATGAAAATTAAGGTTTCTGCCCGGTCGTCGGTTCGATCGGTTCGGCGGAACAAGTAGCCGATGATCGGCACTTTGGAGAGACCTGGAACTTCGGTCAGACCCGTTTGGATGCGCCGTCGGAAAATACCGCCGAGCACGACGGTCTCGGCATTTGGTACCATGACTGTCGTGTTCGTTTCTTTCTTCAGAACGCTGGGCACGCCATTCACCGCCTTCGAGAAGTCCGGTTCGTCTTTCGTGATATTCACATCCATGGTCACCATATCGTTGGCATTGACCTGGGGCTTGACCACCAACTCAAGACCCGCCGAAACGGTGGTAATCTGGGTGCCCTGAGCCGTTGTGGTCGCCACGTTTAACTGGGTGCCGTCAAAGATTCGCGCCTCTTGGTTGTTGAGGGTCGTGATCTTCGGTGAACTGATGATCTTCGCTGTGCCACTGGTTTCACCGGCGCTCAGCCGCAAGTTGACTTGGACCGCCGAGCCAGCGCTGCCAAGTTGCAGCCCCAGTGATCCGTTCGCACCGGTGGCCGGCAGGTTCACGGCAAACAGCGGTTGCTCAGTGCCGACAAGGGTCGGACTCTGGCCAATGGGCTCAGAACCGGAGGCCACGATGCTGTTGGGGAAGGGGAGGCCGGTGGCATTACCAGAGGCTGGGGCAAGGCTCATCTGCCCGCCCCATTGAATGCCCAAAGAGCGGACAAAAGAGTTGGTGGCTTCGACGATTCGGGTCTCGATGGCCACAAGGTCCGTGGTTCGGTCCAGTTGCTTGATCACCGCCCGCACTTGCACGAGATCCTGGGGCACCGCCTCAACGATGATAAAGTTGGTTCGCTCGTTCACCTCAACACGGCCCCGCTCGCCGACCAGTTTGGTGAGGTGCTTCGCCAGCTTGTCGGCGTCACCATAGTTCACTGGAAACATCTCGACCTTGGTCGGCACGCCTTCATCCAGTGTCTTTTTCAACTCAACCTTCGCTTTCGCTTCTTTTTGCAGGTTCTCCAGCGTGTCGATTCGTATGATGTTGACGGTTCGTTTCGCTCGGGCTTGCTCTTTAAGCAACGCTTCTCGGTCCGTCGGCGCAGTTCCTGTGGTGGCCGTATCCTCGTCGATCTCATCGCGCACCGCGCCCAGCCCCTTCACCCGAAGGACGACTTTGAGGGCGTCGTTCCAAGGGACGTTTCGCAGGCGTAGACTGACCCGTCCTTTGACGGCTTCGGAAGCGATGATGTTGATCCCTGCAACCTCGGAGATCAGCCGAAGCACGTTGATGACGTCGGCGTTTTGGAGGTCGAGCGTAATGCGCCGGTCCTTCGCGATCTCAAATTCGTCACTGCCGAAGGTCCCCTCTTCTTCATCTTCGTCGTCTTCGTCGTCTTCGTCGTCTTCGTCGTCTTCGTCGTCTTCGTC
>PBND01000029.1 GCA_002722845.1 Myxococcales bacterium
AGCCACTCGGCTTCCGCCAAGCCTGTCTGAATATCAATAATGTCGGCCTGCCCCATCATCCCCCGCACGATCCGCAGTTGCCGATCCAGTTTCTGCTTCACCAACTTGCCGAGAAAGGGTCGGAACTGCTCCTTCGCGGCCTCGATCTCCGTCAGCAACTCACCGGCGAGTTCGCCCTTAAACAGGTCAACTGACTTAATCGCCTCGGCCTCATCGGCAATGCGCTTGAGGAACAAGTGCAAACGCCGATAGCGATTATTGGCCGCCACGGTCCGAGCAATCATCGGGGGGAGGAGGCTGTCCTTTCGCTCGCCGGCTGCGGCAGCGAGCAGCTCCTCGTAGAACCATTCGTCACCCACGTCCTCGGGCTTCGAGGTCAGAGCCTCAGCGAGGTCTTGCTCGATGGGACCATAGAAGTCTTTAAACTGGTCCAACGACCGACGCACCCGGTCGAACTGACAGTTGTAGAAGTAGTTGGTCATCTTGAGAATGTAGCCCTCTGCGTACTGGCGACTGGTCGCGAAGAAGGGCGCATGGAGGCTGTGTACCTGCCCCAAGCTCTTGCCATACTCATTGAGTTGGAAGTGGGCCCAACCCCGCTCGAAAATACTGTCACCCCAATCGTCGGTGAACCGTGGGATCATCCGATAGAACTCGGTCGATTTCTGGAGACTGGAGAGCCGCTCCGGGTCCTCCTCTTCCTTGGAGGAGCCCACTTCATACCAGGTCCGAGCCAAGCCCAGAATCGCCTGCCGGCGAACCCGCTCTAAGTCGTGGCTCCGTTGGTCCGCTGGAATACTCGCAGCCAACTCAAGGGCACTCTGGAAGCTCTGCAAAGCCCCCTCAAGGTCTCCTCTTCTCGTATTGACGAGACCAAAGATATAGCGGGCAGCTGGCGCATGGATGGAATCGTCCGGCACGCCCCGCTCCGGGTCGAGGAAGGCCATGGCGTCATCATACTTGCCTTGGCGGTAGAGCACCTGGCCGATGAGCAAGTTCACCCGATTGAGCACCACATCACGTAGGTCTAGAAACGCGTCGCCATACTCCCGGTTGATGAGCCCCGGCACAACATAGTCATCTTGGAGGCTTTCACTCGCCTCCAAGATGTATTGAACCGCCGACACGTAGTGTCGATCCGAGGGACCATCCATGATGATCTCGCGGAAGAAGATGAGGCTGGAAAAATCCATTCCCTTCTTCAGCAGCGCCACAGCCATATAATAGCGGGCATCCTTTCGGTCGCCTCTGGCTTCGCCATATTTCAAGACCTCGTAGAAGCCGGCGATGGCCTCTTCAAAGCGCTCCTCATTAAAGTCCTCGATGGCACGGTCTAGATCTTGAGCCTGAGTCGTCAGGGGCAGGCACAGGGCAGCGATAAGTGCGAGTTTACGCATGGTTTTCCCTATCCCTCCTTTAGAAGTTCCAGCTCGGACCGAACTGGAACAGCATCACATTGGCCACATCCACCGAATTCTGGGTGACCTTGCTGTTACCAGCCCCCAGCTGCAGTTCATCGGTCGGGTTGAACTCATCTTGAACCGAATGGGAAATCACATAGTCCCGGAACTCTACACGAACGCCGAAATGCTCCGTGAAATAGAACCGAAGCCCTGCCCCCATGTTGGAAACGATCTTCGTTTGCAGGTTCTGGCGATCCTCACCGATACTGCTGCTCGAACCGGTATTCGAAACCACCTTGATCTGAGCACCTGTCAGCCCTGCACCGACCCCCATATAGAGGTCGAAGTGCCCTAACAGCTTACCAGCAAGGCGGAACTTGCCATAGATCGGGCTCCACTGAACATCGGCGCCAGCATACCAACTAATCAGCGCGTAATCAGCGCCTGGTGGCGTTAGACTCTTGGAGTGCAACAACTCCGTCGTCATGGCGGTGTAGTCGCCTTGGAGCAGACCGACCGTCCCCTCGACGCTCATGGTCTCGGCGAAGTGATAGATCCCATTGAGCAGTCCGCCAGCATGATAGGTGAACTTGTTGTTGATGCTGGCAGCGCCCATGAGCGCCACTTCGAACCGCTGCCCGACGTAACGACCTTTCTTTTGAATCGTGAAGATCGTCTCGTCGCGTGGATTAATCACACCCCGGCCGGCCGATTCGCTGGGCTCACCGGCATCCTCGCCACCCTCAGTGGCAGCCTCTTCGCCAGAAGCATCACTGCGATCGCCCTTGCCCTCATCGCCAGCGTCCCCCGAAGGGTCGGAGCCCTCGTCCTGACCGTCCTCACCGCCAGTGCCATCGAGATCACCGAGATCCAAAAGATCGTCGAGTCCGTCTTGGGCCTGGGCAACGCCAATCGGCGATGCCAGGGCGAGTGCGGCGATCAAAAGATAACTATTACGCATCATTATCTGCCGCCTTTCAGTTCAAGTAGCCAAGGCCGAAGAGCATCGTCCAGGTATTGACGACGTCGCCTTGCCGACCACTGGTTTGGTTGAGTTCGAGATAGTCCCGGTCACCCCGATAGGTCATGTCACGGGCCTCTACAACGATACCCAGATTCTCTAGAGCCCAAATCCTGAGTCCAGCCACTGCAGTGCCGTACACTCCAATACCTTGGCGCTCGGAGTCATTGACCATGTCGATGGGGCTCACCTGAATGTTTGGACTGATACCGCCCTGACCAAAGACCCCAGCACCCACACCGAAGTAGATATCGAAGTTGAGGGCAAACTCGCTCACGAGGTTGAGCTTCCCGTAAAAGGGCTCGAAGACGATCTCAGGCCCCACGAACCAGCTCATGATCGTTGTATCCGGAAGGCAACCCTTGAGATAGTTGTTCCCCTCCTGTGTCTGACAGGTGTTGGTTTGACCACCCTTCTCCTCGGCGGCCCGGTACAGGTTCCTTGCCGATCCACTCAGATAGCCAGAGTTCAGGCGAACCACCGTCAACTCGCTGAGGTGGTAGCCAATGTTCAGCCGCCCGCCCATGTGCTCGACGTATTTATCGATGACGCTCATCTCGAACCCCATTTGGAATTCGAGTCGACGATCGGTCGGAAACAACCGGGCTGCCAACACCGGCGTCCCCTCCGGCGGCGGTAAGTCTCGCACATCCAGCAGATCCGAATAAATCGAATCGCCTTTGCTTCCGGAAGCCCCAGGGATGATCTCCCCCTCGGCGACCTTCGCACTGCGGTCATCCAGTTCTAGTCCTTCACCCTCGCCACCGTCTTGAGCCCAAGCAAGCCCAGGTGAAGCAAGGAGCGCAAAGAGCCCCAATGTCGTCATCAACCTCATGCGCATCACTCCTTTTCGGGTCGCGCGCGTCAACAATTACGTCCTTCGAATCAAAGCGCCATGTAGCGAACCGCAACCTGCGACGGCCACTCGGGAATGTCATCCCGACCAAACAAAATGCTCTGTGACTCTGCCTCGTACCACCAACCGAAGGTTGCCCCCGCTTCTGTTTCCGCTCGAGTCACACCGTCTACCTGCACCGTTATCGTCTCCGGGTCGGGCTCACTACTCAGCCCATATCTCTGCCTCGCCCCCGCACTTTCAAGTGCCACCTGGGCAACGGGCTCCGCAAAGTCCTCTGAGCAAATAGACGTCGCGAGGCCCCCAGTGACGGCGGCTAAGGTGCGGTATCGCTGCCCGAGCGCAGCAATTGTGTCAAGACCGCTACGTTCCTCCTGACTAAAGTCAGAGAAGGCTCGCAGGGGGTCTGGGTCCGAATGAATACAGCCTCGGCGGCCGTCGCCTAGATCCCGATCGCTGGAGCCAACGACGGCATGAACCCTCGCTTCAAGCATATTGAGCCACCGCATGGCCGTCTCAAGGGACAACGGGCTTTGATCCTCTTCATCACTGACAAAGACGAATTCCAGGGCCGCCCCTTCCCGACGAAAACCGGCATTACACTCCCGATCCCCGGTGGCTGCGACCAAGGCAGCAAGGACGCCAGCCTCCGTCGTACTGCCGGCAGTCCCCACCTGAACAGCCTCAGTAAACCGATCCATCGCCAAGTCAAAGTTCTCGCCCGTATCAAACCAGCGATGTCCACCGACCTCTCGCAAACAACTCCCCTCACCACCGAGGTCCATCGTCGTAACCCCAAACCGGCCATCGACCCGACGGTCTGCGATCACCTCCCGAAAACGGGCCAACGAGCGGGCGATCTTGACCTGCTCTTCGTCCATGGACTGACTCGAGTCGATCACCCAGATGAGGTCCAGTTTTTCGATGGGACGGGTCCGAAATCGCTCGATCGTCCATGGCCCAGATCGTTCGTAGCCCGAAAGGTCGGCCGCTTCGACCCGGGCGGCCGAGGCTCCGTCACTCCCCCACGGGCTACCACTACTCAGCACTTCCCGTTGTTGACTGATGAGAACTTCCTCTTCGCAGCCAGCGAACCAGGGCATCGCGAGGATCAGCAGCACGCCACGCATCAGAACGTCTCCACTGGGCTACAAACCCGCTCGGCAGACGTCGTGCCGCGACCATCGGTCATGCGGCAGGCCCAGTTCTCAGGACAATCGGAGTCATCAACGCAGGCGGCTGTGCACACAGCGCCACCGGTGCGTACCAGGCAGCGACCACTGGCGCAGGCGACGGGGCCGAGAGAGCAATCGGCGCCCACCATACCGCCGCCGGTGAACGGCATGCAGGCCTTTTCATCACCGGCGGTCTGAGCGCAGACCCATCCCGCAGCGCAGCCCTCGTCCCCTGTGCACGACCGACTGCAAATCGACTCTGTCGCTAAATGGAGACAAAACGCACCGTCGCAATCGACGGGATGATTACACCGGTCACCATCCTGCCCACTGCCCTGAACACAAACGGAGGCCTCACCCGATTCCAAAACAAGGCACCGCTCCCCTTCCCCGCAGGGGCAAGAACGCACACACCGCCCACCCCGCTGCTCCTGCCCCTGGAAGAGGCAAAGTCCAGAAGCGCATTGGGTGTCGGCGTGACAACGAGAGCCCACAGCACCGACGCCCACAGGACACTGCCCCGTGCGCGGCACGCAGACCGCCTGGCCTGTATCCATCGAGAGACAGGTTCCCCCTTCCGGGCAGGTACCATCCGGACCACAGAGCGGTGCGCAGGCTCTCAAGCCCCGGACTGGGTTCTCCAGGCAGACCCCTTCGGCACATTCCACGTCGCTCGTGCATGGTGCGCAGAGTCCCTCGAAACCGCCTCGGCGAGCGCATCGCCCATCGACACACTGGAACCCATCGGGACAGGCTTCATCCCCAAGACAGCGAGCTTCGCAGCGGCCGTCGGAGGGAACGCATTGTCGGCCCCCATCGAAGGCCTGGCAGAGAAAGCCCCCTGGGCAATCAGCGGCCACCTCACAGGCACTGGCACAATGTCGCTCACCGCTCACAAGATTCCGGACGCAAAAGTCGTTCTGGCTGCCACACTCCACGTCGGTCACACAGGGTTTGCATAGGTCGCTACCGCGCCCGCAGCCTGCGTCAGGCCGACAACGCCCATCCGTGCAGGACCCAGCGAGACAGTCGTCGTCCTTTATGCAGATTTTCAGGCAGGCTTCTGGAGCCCCAGGCTGCGGCCGCTCGCAAGAAAACCCCTCTGCACACTGTTCGCTACCGGAACAGGGCGCACAGCGTTGCCGCTGGGCCGGGACGAGACAGGGCCCCTCCGCACTACACACGTGGGCCATGGGGCAATCTTCATCGGAAGTGCAGCGTCGACTCGAAGCCACAGGTACGCACAGGGGCGGGTCAGAATCCTCACGACAAGTCCAGCCCATGGGGCAGGTCACCGCAGCGTTGCAAGGCTGGGAGCAGATCTTCGAGCCCGTATCCAACTTGGCGCAGTATCCGCTGGCACAAGCGTTGTCCCCACCGACCGTGCACGTTGCCCCCAACGCGAGGCGGACCGGTCCCTGCTTCTCTCCATCGCACGCAACGAAGATGCACAGGGCCAATGGCATGAGTCGAGTCATGAAACAGGACGCTCCGGTAACAGCCTAGATGAAGGCCTCCAGAGACGGAATCGGTCGTTTGTCCGCAGCACCCTAGAACCGCCCAAGAAGGATGACACCCCCATCCAAACGGAAACTGCCTACCCTTCGATGAAGCCCGAGATCGAAACCCAGACCAAAGGATCGAATCAGGTACCAAGCCCCACCGCCACGCAGCCCGAAGACCGCGCCCACGCCCTGAGCCTGGTCAAAGCCCATGCCGATATCAGCAGACGCCCGGGGAATGAGGGCTGAGCCCTCGTGATGACCTTCGTAACCGATCCGCATGCTCAATGAGGCAACCGGTGCCCCATTCCCGGCCCCAGCGGCGGAACCACCGACCACGAGGGAGACGGGTACGAGAGGCGAAAGGAACTGGCCAAAGCTCAAGCTCTGCTCCGATGGACTCAGGCGAAGTTCCACCAAAGAATCCCCGATCTGCCCGTCATATGCGCTGGCATGTCGGGCGAGGAGCAGGAGAAAACCGAGAACGCAAACCCGTTTCAATCTGCGCCCTCTCGCACCAGACGGACCAGTCGCTCGTAACGGCGGGCAAGGCCCGGTTCGTGGTCACTGAAATGACTCGCTAAGGCTGCGTCGCCCACCTTGATGAGGTGATCTCTCGTCTCTTTGCGCAACACGGTCAACGCATCGGAGTACAGTTTAAGGTTCTGCTGGTGGACCTCAAGGCGTCCATCGATCGATTTCTCCGCTTCAGAGACTTCGGCTTGAATACTCCGAATCTTCTCGTCGATCTGCGCCACCCTGGGGTCCATCGCCGGGCTTGTCACTTGCTGCGCTGCCGCGAGTCGCTCCTCATCTCGCTGAATCGCCCGGTCTCGGCGAATGGCGTCAAGGCGCAAGTCTTTAAGCAACGGGGTCACCTCGCCCGCAGCTCGGGCCTCTTCCTCCGCGATCTTTCGCTTCACGACAGCGAGTTCTTCCTTCGCCAAACGCAACGCTCTGCCTAGCGACTCAGCGTCTGGCTGATCCCGAGCGATGCGAGTGAGCAGCTGTTCCCGCTTTTTGTGCTCCTTTTCGAGCCGAGCCAAAAACGTGTTTTCCCACTCTTTGAAACCCCGCTCCTCTTCCTCGATGGTCTTGCGCAAGGCCTCAAGATAGTCAGCATGCTCGACCTTTGCGTCCTCCAACTGTCGGTACAGCGTGAGCAGATCCGCGGCCAGCCCCTCCCCATGGTGGGTCAGTACCTCTCGACCAAGGTCCTCAACCTCCCGCCAGTAGGCCAGTCGCCGCTGGCTCAGAGACTTCTGCCTTTGGCCTGAGCGGCGCTCCGGGCCCTGATAGGGCGCTTCCGTCACCGGAGCCCCGCTTTCAATGCCTGCCACCCGGGATAGACGCTCGTTTCCCCCAGCTCCTCTTCGATGCGAAGGAGCTGGTTATACTTTGCCACCCGATCACTCCGGCACGGACTGCCAGTTTTGATCTGCATTGCCTCCACGGCCACCGCGAGGTCAGCGATAAACGTATCGCTCGTCTCTCCGGAGCGGTGGGAGATCACGGTGGCCATACCACCACGCTGGGCCAAGCGAATGGCATCCATCGTCTCGCTTAACGTCCCAATCTGGTTGGGCTTCACCAGCAGTGCGTTGGCCGAATGCTCCTTCTGCCCCCGGGCGATACGGACAGGATTGGTCACAAAAAGGTCATCGCCGACCAACTGGACCTGATCGCCAATCCGGCTGACCAACGACGACCAGCCCGCCCAGTCCTCCTCGTCCATCCCATCCTCGATACTGACGATGGGATAGCGGGCCACCAAGTCAGCCCAAAAGTCGACCAACTCGTCGGCTGAAAGGTGCCGCCCCTCACCCGGGAGGTGATATGACCCGTCCTCATAAAGCTCGGTCATCGCCGCATCGATGGCCAAACCGAAATCTCGACCGGCCACATAACCGGCCTGCTCGATGGCTTCGAGAATCACCTTCAGGGCCTCTTCATTACTGGCAAGGTTTGGCGCAAAGCCCCCCTCATCCCCGACGCTGGTCGCCAAGCCTCTCCCCTGCAGGACCTTTTTTAAGCACTGGAACACCTCAGCGCCCCAGCGGAGTCCTTCTGCAAAACTCGATGCTCCCAGCGGCATGATCATGAACTCTTGAAGGTCCACATTGTTGTCGGCGTGGGCACCGCCGTTCAAGATGTTCATCATCGGCACGGGGAGGGTATGTACGTCGCTCCCGCCCAGACTTGCGTAAAGCGGGAGTCCAGCCTCATCGGCAATCGCTCTCGAAGCTGCGAGGCTCACCGCGAGCAATGCATTCGCGCCCAGGTTGCTCTTGTTCTCGGTGCCATCCAACTCCAGCAGGAGCCGGTCGAGCGACCGCTGTTGGTCAAGGGGGAAACCCGCGAGTCCGGCCGCAATGGGTCCATTCACATTTGCGACGGCCTTCAAAACCCCCTTGCCGCCGAAACGTCCATCCCCATCGCGCATTTCGTGGGCTTCAAATGCCCCCGTCGATGCTCCGGAAGGCACAGCTGCACGGCCTATCGCACCGGACTCGAGAAAGACTTCAGCTTCCACGGTTGGGTTGCCTCGAGAATCGAGAATTTCACGTGCCAAGATGGCTTCGATTTCACTCACGGTTGGGCTCCAAATGGTGTTTTGACCCGATGTTGGGCGGCTGTTACCACAATACTGCCGTGGAAAAGAGCCCCCTTTCATGAATCCAACGCCTCTACGAATCATTCTCTCTGATTTGCCCCTCGGTGAGGGGCACCAGCAGGGGCGCCCAAACCCACTGGATGACTTCACTGAAGACCGCCGCCTCGCTGAACTCCTCGACCATTGGGCTGCCCAAGCGACCGAGGAGCGCCCCGTCGAGCTCATCCTAAACGGCGATATCCTCGATCTTCTCAAGGTTCGGGTGAACGGTGTGTTTCCAGAGGTCGTGGATGAAGCCTGTGCCCTTGCGAAGCTGAACCGAATCATCGATGGCCACCCGATTTGTTTCGAGGCCTTTCGGCGCTTCTCCGACTCCCCCTATCGAAGGATTATTTATCTCCCTGGCAACCACGATATCGACTTGGTCTTTCCTATGGTCGCCGAGCGCGCACGGGTCGCCATGAGCGCCTCCCCTGAAGCTCAAAATGTTCATGTCGTTCGGGACCGGCCTGTCCTCTTTTTCGATGATGTGGGCGTCATCGTGACCCATGGACACCAGAGTGAGGCCGCCAATGCCTTTAACTATGATCAACTCTTTCTAGAGAGCGGTGGTCCGCCGGTGTTGAACCTCCCCTGGGGAAGCTTTTTCGTCCTCAGCGTGATCAATCGTTTTAAGGAACGCAGACCCCATCTCGATCGTGTCCGCCCCTTCGCACCTTACGTTGCTTGGGCCCTGCTCTTTGACTTCCGCTTCACCGTTCGGTTCCTCTTCACCTGCGCCTATCACATCATCCGGACCCGACTCTTTCCGAGCACCAAGAGAAAAGCGCGCCTGCGCACCACCCTGCAACTCGCCCTGGACGAGATCCAACTCTCGCCCCCTATGGAGAGCTACGCAGCGACCCTACTTCGGCAATCTCCGGGCTTCCACACGCTGGTCTGTGGTCATAATCACCGGGCCGCCTACCACCCCATTGCGGAAGGCCAGTACTGGTACGTGAACACCGGGACTTGGGGGACGTTTACCACCTTAAGTCTGCGCAGCTTTGGGACCCGAGCCAGCTATCCGTTTGCGCTGATCGACCCAGAGGCGCCAGACCAGGGCCAACCCTTGGTCCAACTATTGGAATGGCGGGGAGAGCTCCGCCGCTATCACAACTGGCGACTCTAGGAGTCTCCCTAAAGGCGTTCAGCCTCCTCCCGCAGGGATGCCGCATCGCTTTGTTCGCCCCGGTGATCCATAATCTGGGCCAACTGGGTCAGCAGTCGTCGTCGCCGGTCCGGTTCACGAAGCCCCTCCTCCCAGTCCTCCAAGGCCTCCCGCAAAACCTGCTCAGCGGCCCCATAATCACCGGTCCGATGGAGTACCTGAGCCCTCAACTCGCTCAAGCGAGCCCCTTGACGGGGCGCGACAACGGTCCCTCGTAAGAGTCGATCGATCGCGGGCAACTCCGACAAGCCCTGCTGCAGATCTCCGCGGGAGATCGACTCCTCCAACAAGAGGATGCGTGCGGACAGTTCCGTGCTCTGATCCCCGGCCGCGAGGGCGGTATCGCGAGCACAGATAGCAAGGTCTGAGACGACACTGTCACCTGGCCCGTTTTTATGGGTCTTCATGGCCAGTTCGCCGCGGATCAGCAAGGTTCGTCCTGAGCCAAAAACGCTGGCCCTCTTACGCATCAACGCCTCGGCCCGCTCACAGGCTGCCTCAGCGATTGGAAACTCTCCGGTTCCCAGCCGAACGCGGGCTTCCCCCATTTCAACAGCGAGCGCCGCGTAGATGTCCGTCCCCGGAAGGCGCAGGTCCCAGCCGAGGTCTGGAGATCCATCGAGGACCCGACGTGCACAGTCATAAGCCCGCCGGCTCTCCTCCAAAGCAAAAAGCTGCTCACCATAGCGAGCACCCCGGAGATAGGCCTGAATGGATTGCTCGGGACAGCCGCCCAGTTCGAAGTGGTGGCCGATCAGCGCCTCGTCGCTTCGGGTCGTCTCCTGTCGCCGGCGGGATTCCATCCACTGGGCCAGCGCCCGATGATAACTCGTCCGCTGTCGTTTGAGGAGGTTCTCGTAGGCCACATCCCGAACCAGATTCTGCTTGAAGATGAACGACTCATCACCGGCCTGGTTGTCCTCGATACGCCGAAAGACCAGTTCCTTTTGCTCCAACTCGGAGAGCGCATCGTCCAGACCGGTCCCTTCGAGAGAGCCAAGCGCTTTTAGAGCGGAGCGGGTAAAGCGACGACCAACGACAGCCCCTTGCTGAAGAACTTCGCGGGCCCGGGCGCTGAGCCGATCCAAGCGAGCCTGAAGCACGCCCTCTACGCTGGCAGGAACCTCTAAATTGGACACCGTATCAGCCACTCGCCACAGGGTCGTATCCAACACGTCAATCGTTCCTCGATCGATCAGGTCGCGGATCAATTCTTCCACGTAGAAGGGGTTCCCATCGCTTTGGTCGGTGATCAAACGCACCATCTCAGGTGCCGGTGGGTCCAAATACCGGAGAAGGTGCTCCACCAAATCTTGTGTGGACTCTTGGTCCAAGGGGTTCAGTTCGAGATGCTCGTGACGGACCAGGTCCGTACCCCACTCCGGTTCCCGATCATGGAAGACAGGTCGAGCACAGCAGAAGATGAGGACAGGACGCTCCTGCAAGCGCAGACTGAGGAAGCGAATCAGCGACCGAGTCTGAGGTGCGGCCCAATGCAAGTCCTCAAGGACGAGAAGGATCGGCTGATGCCGGCACAAGCCCTCTAACAAGTCCCCGATGGCACCAAAGGCTGATTCTCGCCGCACCCCTGCGCTACCCTCGGATTCCAGCCCAAGAAGCCAGGTCAGTTCCTGGGTGACCTCCCGAGCCCGTTCCCGGTCGGCAATCGCCAGATCGACGACCCGGCCAATCTCGCCAACGACAACATCCGCTGCCTCCCGGCGATGACAGCCAACCAGACCCAGAATAATCTCCTCGAAAGCCTCTAAAGGCGCCCGACCATGGTGGCTACAAGCGCCGATACCGACCGCTGGCGCAACGTGATCCTGGCTCAGTTCTTTGAGTAATTCGTGAACGAGGCGGCTCTTTCCCTGCCCTTCACTACCAGTGACGCTCACCGCATAACCGCGCCGTTGCTCGCAACAAGCTCGCCAGATCGACTTCAACCGGGCCAGTTCTTCATCCCGACCCATGAACGCGACTTCCGCACCGTAGAGATGACGGCTCCCGATCCGAACTGCGAACCTCGACCGGCCGCCTTCGACTGTAAACGCGTTGACCGGCTGTTCCCGACCGCGCACGGCTAACTGACCTCGAGCCGAGCAGGGAAACAGCCCCCGTACATGACGGTATGTGGTTTCGGCGATCAGCACCGTGCCCGGCTCCGCTTCCCCCTCAAGTCGCTGGGCGATATTCACCACATCGCCGATCACCGTGTAACTTCGGGCCCCCTCATGACCGATCCATCCTGCGAAGACCTTGCCGGTGGCAATACCGACTCGAATCCGCAGCGGTTCACCGATCAGCGCCCGACTCTGCTCAGAATAGGAAGCCATGAAGTCCTGGAGGGCCAAACTGGCCTGGACCGCACGCTCAGCGTCGTTTCCGTGCCCTGAGGGCGCGCCGAAAAGCACCATCATGCAGTCACCGATGTACTTGTCGACGAAACCGCCAAAGCGATGCACCTCGGTTGCGAGGCCTTGGTAGCAACCATTCAACAGTTCACTGACGACTTCCGGCTCCAGATGCTCCGCAAGGCCTGTGAAGCCGCAGACATCCGCGAACAGGACCGACACGATCCGGTTATCGTCGGGAATGGAGGGTCGGTTATCGGTCGGCGGCTGACTCAAGAAGATTCCACTTCCAGCCACCCCTTAACAGAGCAGGAGACGAGAAGTCACCAGCACAACGTCAACTTTAGATGACGAAAGGGTCATCCTCATGGAACAGGTCCAGAACCACCTCACCGCCGCCGGCCTCTTCGGGCTCTGCCTGCGGTTTCGGTTCAGGGGGAGGGGGCACCGGCAACTCTAAGACGTGCTCGCGGTCCGAACGGCGTCGCTCAACCACAGGTAGGTAGACCTTCATGTTTCCCTCCCTCTCCTTGCCTTCAGTGTCGATTCCCTTCGACACCACATCAGGTTAACCAGCAGCTTTCGTGCCAGATTCCGACGCCGGGCGTGGGTGGCTATTCAAGCTGACTTCTATGTCTTGTTCATCGTCACGTTTCTGCTTCTGATTCGGGCATTTTGGCGAGGACGACAAAAAATTGTGACGAGGCACACCCTACCCAACTGCTGAAGCGGATCCGAGTCAGGCCCCGGGCAGCCACCGGATGGGCCCGCCACAGACGATCCAATCACCGTCGTATGCGACGGCCACCTGGCCAGGCGCCGGAGCCGAGACAGGGTCTTCGAACGCAACGACGAGGCCACCGTCGCCTTGGGGCAAAAGGCGAGCAGGCACGGGCTCTGCGCCAGACCTTGTCCGCACGGACACCGCCATTTCTTGGGGTTCAATATGCCAAAAAGCGTCGTCTATCCGGAGGCGTTGCAGCGTTCGCTGTTGCTGCTTCTGAACCACGACCTCGTTTGTCTCCGGCCTTAAGTCGGTCACAAACCAAGGTCCTCCGGCGAGACCGAGGCCCTTACGCTGGCCAATCGTGTAGGCTTCAAAACCCTTGTGCGTCCCTAGGCGTTCCCCCCCCTTCGTCACGATCGCCCCAGGCACCACCGGCTCGCCACTGATCTCCGCAACCACCTCATGGGGCTCCCTTGGCGTCACAAAGCAAGCATCCTGGCTCTCCCGCTTCTTCGCGGTCGGGAGGCCTAAGGTCGAAGCTCGAGCTCGGACTTCTTCCTTGGTCCAATTGCCCAGGGGTAACAGGAAACGAGCGAGCCGGTCAGCGGGCACCGGATAGAGAAAATAACTCTGATCTTTCGCCCGGTGCCGGGCCCGCCCAAGTCGATGTCGACCATCCACCTCCTCGACACGGGCGAAATGACCCGTGGCCAAGAAGTCGCATTGCAGAAGATCTGCCCGGGCAGCGAGGGCTTGAAACTTCACCGTGCCGTTGCAGGCGATGCAGGGGTTGGGCGTCAGTCCTTGCCGATAGCCGGCGGCCCAAGGCTCCATAACCGCCGAACGGAACACCTCCCTGAAGTCGAGTGTATAGTAAGGAATATCGAGGAGGTCGGCCACGTAGCGAGCATCAAACAGGTCATCGGGACTGCAACAGGAGCGACTGTCGGGAACCGGGTTGTCGTAGAGCCGCATCCCGAGACCGATGACCTCGTGACCTTCCTCCTTGAGCAATGCGGCTGTGACCGAACTGTCCACACCGCCGCTGAGGCCAACGACCACCCGACTCATGGCACAGCCTCCCCCTCGCCATCGCAGGGCCAACCGTCTACGGGGCCAAGGGTATTGAACTGAGCCAGATTACACCGGGCCATGCGCTCCGGCAGCAGCGGCACGCTGAAACGCAGAGCGAGGATGCCATGGTGTCGTTCATCGAGGGCATCAAACTCCAGGGCTAAACGTCCCGACAACCAAGTTCCTCCGGGCTGTTCGCCCCCCTCGGACAACTCCATCTCCCACCGATCCAGCGGCCCCCGATGGTCCGCAGCCGGGCCCGAGGGCATCTCGCTCTCCGCATTGAGTTCATCACCCACTGGCATTGAGAGTTCGGCGAGCAGGGCAACGTCCATCTCGCAGGGTTGGCGGATGGAGTCGGGGCAAACCTCACGGGTACAAGCGTTAGCCGCTGCCCGACATAAATCCGAACCAAAACTCTGGCCAAAGGGTGTACCGACCGGCAACCCTTCATCACCACTCGGCGCCAGGATGACTTCAAGTCGGTCGCGACGCACCCGCTCATCGAGAAGAGCGATGCGCTCAGCCGAGGGGAGCAGGCGAAGCTCCGACTTTGGGTCGTAAGACACCCCTTCAAAGACCAGATGCAGCAGAGGATACGGGCGTGTCTTGGCCTGCCCGCCATCCAAATGCTGCGTGATCCAAGTCCCCCAAACCGTGGCATCGATCTCCGGCGTGCGGGGCGTCAGCGTGCTCGCATCTGCATCAACGGTCACAGAGGGACCACAGCCCACGACAGCGACGACACAGCAACTCAGCAAGCTTCGGATGGTGCTCATGGTGCGGAACAATCCGATTCATCATAGCGCCCATCGATCGCGCCGTAGTGATGACTCTCGTTGCACCGGGCGAGGGACTCAGAAATCACCGGGACGTCGAAGCGGAACTTCCATTGCCCCCGATAGATATCGCCTTCCTGGGTGTGACCCCGCTCAAGGGTCAGTCCGATCTCTCCGCTGATGCGGCCCCCCGCCTCCTCGTCCAGGCGGTCGAAGGTCACTTCCCAGTCCTGGGAGGCGCCGGCGGCCGGCTGCATGGGTCGGCGAGGAACGGCTTCAGTGTCGATGGCTTGTTTCGAATACCGGCCGACGGCGAGGGTGGTTTGGAAGACCACGCGACCATTGAGGCAATCCCTGTGGCGGTCCAAAGGACAGTCGGAGAGCGGCGAACCGATACATACATTGGCCGGGGCGCAGCGGGGCGCTTGGTCCACGTTCGCTTTATGCAGTCCACGCTGATAGCGCAGCCCGGTGACCGGGATTCCTGCCGTATCCAAATCGCTCATGTCGACGAAGAGTCGGTCCTCGCCGAACGCGTCCCAAGCCGCGGATTGGGCCTCAAAATCGGCGAAGCGGTAGTCGAGGGCCGGATCGAAGACGCCACCTAAGAACCGAAGGTGTAGCCACTTCAGATCGCGTTCCCCATAGGGCAAGGGCCTCGCTGAACTCGTATGATCCAGCTCCACCGTACGAAAGTACGCGAACATCGAACCATCGAGCTTGGGCTGAACCGGTTCGAAGCCCCCTTCCAGGGTCTCAAAACTCGGACCGCAGCCAGCCAGGGGCACGATGGCGAAGAGGTAGAGAGGGAGCCATTTCACGGGGCGCTCCCTTCGCAGGGAAAGACATCCGGTCGAGACCCCAATTGAGATCGTTCATTACAGCCTGCGAGGCGCGTATTGAGCACCGGTACATCAAATCGAAGCCCGATCTCCTCTTGCCCATCCTCATCGGCAGTCAGCGTCAGGGCCCCAGCGACCCGACCGCCAGCCTCTCGGTCGGCCTGATCTAGGCTCAAGTGCCAGTCGGTTCCGAAGGACCGGTTCACCATCGCGGTTTTGGGAGCCCCCCCGCTGGCATCGATCGGTTCCTCTCGATCAGGAACAGGGACGATAATATTGGCCCGAAGGTCGACCTTACCTTCACATTGAAACACGTCCTGACACTGCTCCAGAACGCAGGGAACGAGACAGTTCCGACCATCATCGTCCCGATCCCATTGTCCGGAACGCATGTGGTCTCCGTCGACATGGAGCACACTGACCCACATGGCGTCGCTGGCGCGGGCCTCGCTCCACAGTGCGAGCCGTTCAGCCCCTGGGGCCCTTCGCCATTCTCGATGTGCGTCATAGCGAAGGCCTATAAACCGGAGTTCGAGAATGCCCGGATCCAATTGCTCATCGGGCGTCTGGCTATTGTAGTCCCGCCACCACGCGTACGCGGTCCCGTCGAGTTGCAGCGCCCGGCCACTCCACTTTGTACTGTCCTCAAAGACGACGGTGAATCCGGGCCCACAAGCGCTTAACAGCAGGAGCGTGCCTATTCCGTAGCAACGAAACACGAGGTCCCCTCCGGTCGACTTAGAAGGCTCAACTGGCAGGAGCCATAACCCTCACCAACCAGTGGCACCTGAACATCGAGATCCAAGCCACCGAGGGGGGTATTACCCTCGACTAGATCCAAGCTAAATCGCCCGTCTAGAGCACCGGCGACATCCCGACTGGGGCGCTCCACGTCTCCAGTCATGACCTGCCAACTAGACACCTGGCCGGTCTTGAATGGGCGCTGCCCAAGAGTCGCTTGCGTTGGCTCGTTGGGGCCACGCTGGGAGCCGAAGACCAACTGAGCCTCGGCCGTATCGTTGAGCGCAGTGGCTTCAGGATAGGTACCGTTGTTCTCAACTTCTTCACCCTCACCCCGCCGAATCATCGTCACATGAATGAAGTCGCCCAAGGCGGCCTCTCGAGCGAGATCGTGACGGGTTAAAACCGGCAAGGACTCGAGGTGGACAAGAGGGTCCATGTTGGCATTCGTCAACACGAGGTGCAATTCGTAGTAGTCTACGCCCAAGGCCCCATGATCGGCCCGGGGGCGCTCCCAAGCCCACCCTGCCCCGGAAAAGACGGGCGCTCGGCCATCCACGTCGCCGGTGACAGTGACAGTGGTCCGCGTCTCAGCCGGCTCGATACCGCCGCAGGCTGCGAGGCCCAAAGCGAAGACGATACTCAGCCGCCCCATTACTCGAGCCCTTCGCAGGGCCAATCGCGAAAGTGGTCGTAGGCCACCCCAAAATGGGTCACCTCGTTGCAATGGGCCACCCGCTCGCTGACGACCGGAACACTGAAGTTAAAAGCCATCTCGCCGGTCATCACCCCCGCTGGATCCGTCCCATCATCCTTGCGTTGGACCTTCCAGTTGAACTTTCCGGTGAGGACGTCGCCAGCTTCCATGCTCACGTTAGATAGTTGCAAAACATACTCATGACGGCTGCCGACCATGTTCTCGTTGCCGGGCAACTCAGCCCCGGGGGTGAGCCCCGAACTCCGGCCAACGTGGAGCGTCGGATCCGGATCGATATGGACCTTGGTGTACTCCTCATTGGCTTCGAGTTGCTTGCCGTCTAGAAAGGCCCGAACATCAAGGGTCAGGCGAGGAGCGCGGGCCCAATCGGCTGCTGCCTCTGTCCTGATCGCGCTGTTGACGTAGCGATAATCCAGAACCGGATCGATCGTGGTGGCCCCCGTAAACCGAAGCTGCAATCGGGCTGGATCAACGGCTTCGTCGGTGCCGTCATCGGTGAGCCACCAGGCCCAACCCCCACCGTTCAACTCGATATCTGCCGAACTAAAATCACCACCCATGGCGGTCGTGACATAAGGTTCAGCGCAGGCGGTGAGGGCGAGCACAGACAAAGCAAAAGGACGGATCATAAGACTGGACTTTCTCGGATCTGGGGCGGGGTTTAGCCCGGCGGGTCACCGGAGTCTAGGGCGTCCTCCGTCGGCTCGTGACCGCGAAATTTACCCATCGCCGTCGTGATCCGATCCCGAGCTTCTCGACTCAACTCTAGAAATCTCACACCTCGACCCACCTGCCCCCCAGCATCTGGCTCAAACCGCACCACTTCGCCGGTGGCTTCGATGGGTTCTTGGCTGCCATCATCATCGGGTAGCCGGATTTTCAGTCGAATCGGCCCCAAACGGAGGCCGTCGCCATCCCCCTTAAAGAAGAGCCCAGTAAGTCCTAGGTTCTCGCTCACAAAACGACGAACGCCATCTTCCCGGATCACCTGGATCGCAGCCCGGATCGGCACCCGGAGATCTTTGCGAGGACCGAACTTTTTTACCACGCGCGACGGCGCCTCGCCCAGAGGAAGGCCAAAAGCCCAAACAGCCCGGCAGCGCCAGGTCCGCCCTGGCAACCACAGCCTTCTACAGCCTGGGGCGGAGGAGGCGGAGGCTGAGTACTGCCACCATTATCGTCGGAAGACGGGCTCCAATTACGGAAACTTCCAGGCACGAAGTCGTCGGGGGCACGAGGAACGAT
>PBND01000030.1 GCA_002722845.1 Myxococcales bacterium
GAAGAAAAAGAAAAAGAAAGCCAAAGCCGAAAAAGAGAAACCAGAAGCGGCCAGTGACGAAGGCGGAGACGACGGCGAGGGGAAAAAAGAGAAGGCGGCCGATGCCAAGCCTGAAGCGAAGAAAGAGAAGCCGGCCGGTGCAGCTGCAGCCGCTCCCCCCGTGGCCGATGCGGCCGCGACCGAGCCACCCAAAGGCTGGTGGGCCAGTCGTAGCGATATCGGCAAATACACCGTCCTCGGCGGCAGTGGCGCTGCGGTCGCCGGACTCGGCCTCCTCGGCCTGAGTGCGATGCAGGCCAACGGTGCAGTAGACCGCCGTACCGAACTTCAGGGGATGCCCACTTGGGATGACCAACAACGGGGCGAATTCTTTGAGCTTGAGGGCACCCAAAAAACCTGGGCGCTGATGCACACCGTGAGTATTGGTCTCGCAAGCGTTGGTTCGATCGCGGCCATCGTAGGGAGCTTTCTGTGACCCATCGTCTCTATGGAAGCCTGGCGCTGATCGGCGCTCTGGCTCTGTCCGGCTGCCTTCGAGAGTTCACACCGGGTAATCCCCCTTGCAGTGTGCGCGCAGACTGTCAGGCTGCGGCCATCGGAACGGATTTTGAGGGCCTCTGGAATTGCGAAGACAACGGCAAAGGACGGCTCGTTTGTCAGCAGTCCCTTTGCGGGAACGACTTCGTCAACGACGGCGAAGCCTGCGATGACGGTAATGACGATCAAACGGACGCGTGCAACACCTATTGCCAACTCACCGTTTGCGGCGATGGCTTCCTGCGGGGTGAATTGGAAGATGGTCAGCCGGGCTATGAAGAATGCGATGATGGCAACGAAGAGGACCTCGATGGCTGCCTCACCAACTGTCGCCAGGCGTCCTGCGGCGATGGCTTCACGCGGACAGATCTCGAGCCAGGCGAGCCGGGCTACGAGGAATGCGACGACGGCAACACCAACTACCAGGATGAATGCACCAACACCTGTGCTGTCGCATTTTGCGGTGACGCCATCGTCGGTATGGATGAGACCTGCGACGACGGTAACGACATCGATGATGATTTCTGCCGCAACGATTGCACCTCCACCCTCTGTGGCGACGGCGTTGTTCAAGAAAATGAGGAGTGTGATGATGGCAACGAGGTTGACACCGACGCCTGCCTAACCACCTGCCGCTCTGCTCGCTGTGGCGACGCCATCGTCGGTCCCGGCGAAGGCTGTGATGATGCCAATGAAATCGCTGATGACGGCTGTGATCTCTGCCGGCCCGAGGGCTGTGGCGACGGTGAAGTCGGTGGCGAAGAAGAGTGCGACGACGGCAACACGGTGAGTACAGACGATTGTCTCAATACCTGCACCCACGCGGTGTGTGGCGATGGCATTCGGCGCATGGATGTCCCGAACGACCACGAGCTCTTTGAGGAATGCGATGACGGCAATGGCAATGACGGCGATGGCTGTCTCGATGCCTGTACGATCGCTCGGTGCGGTGATGGGGCCCAGCGTCAGGATGTGGACGTTGAGGACCCGAACTACGAAGAATGCGACGATGGAAACGAGGAAGCCCAGGACGCCTGTCTCACCAATTGCAAAGCGGCTCGTTGCGGTGACTTCATTCAGCGAATGGACCTACAAGAAGGCGAAGAGGGCTACGAAGCCTGTGACGACGGCAACGAAGAAGTGACCGATGCCTGTATGCCCGACTGTACGGCTGCCCGATGTGGAGACAGTATCATCCGCACGGATCTGCAACCGGGACAGCCGGACTACGAAGAATGCGACGACGGCAATGTCATCGCCGCCGATGCCTGCCTGGCCAATTGCAGAAACGCTGCCTGCGGCGATGGCGTCCTCTTTTTAGGTGTCGAGGATTGCGACGATGGCAACCGGAACGACAGTGACAGTTGCACGAACAACTGTCTCTCGAACAAACCGGTCCGTCGCAGACTCGTCACCGGCGGGTCCCATTCCTGCGCCATTCTCGCCAGCGGCTCCGTTCGATGCTGGGGTGCCAACTCGGGCGGGCAGCTCGGTAACGGGACCACGATTTCTGCGTCGACGCCGGTGGAAGTTGTCGGCCTGGAAACCCAGGTCCTCGAACTCGCCGCTGGGGGCGAGCATTCCTGCGCGCTCCTGACGACGGGCCAAGTGCGTTGCTGGGGTAAAAACACCCGGGGGCAACTCGGCCTCGGCCACCGGGATCAGCGGACTCGGGCTGCCACCGTTCTGGGCATCGAAAACGCGGTCTTCATCAGCACGGGCGTCGAACACAGTTGTGCGGTCCTCGACGACCTGAGCCTGCAGTGCTGGGGAAGTAACGTGTACGGCCAACTCGGCGATGGGACCACGGACCTGCGAACCGAGCCGGTGGCAGTCAGAAACCTGAACACCGTCGTCTATGCCAGTGTCGGCGGTGGCCACAGTTGTGCCCTCGCCGGCGATATCATGGGTGGCCTTTGCGATGACGAGGGCTACTGTGCTCGGACCGAACCCCAAGCCTGCGTACGTAATCTCGACTGCACCAACGAAGAGCGTTGTGCCGACGGCTTTTGCGAGTACTACCGGCGGCTGCCCTGCGAGACGGTGCGGGATTGTGTCTACAACACGCGGGCCTTCTGCTGGGGTGACAACACCCATCGTCAGGTGGGCTCGGAACGGGCGATTGTCCGAACCCCAGCCGTCGTGACTGGTGTCATTCCCTGGCATCTATCCATGGGTCGAGATCACAGTTGCGCCCTCTCCACATCCGGTGGTGCCGGCGGGCCGGCAGGCAACCGTGAAGGTGGCGCCATGTGCTGGGGCCGCGGTGCTGACGGCCGGCTCGGTAGTGGCAGTACCAGCAACAGTTCACCGGTTCGAGTCCAGGGGATCGAATCGGCCCGGGCGATCGGCGGCGGGAATCGACACAGTTGCGTGATGGAAGAAGATGGCACGGTGAAGTGTAGCGGCGACAACAGTCTCGGCCAACTTGGCGCAGGGCAGCAGGAGAATGTTGACGAACCGGTCGCTGTGCTTGAGATCGATGATGCCAAAGAGTTGGCTGTTGGTGGCGATCACAATTGTGTCCGCCGAAGCGATGGGACCCTTTGGTGCTGGGGCTCCAATGGCAGTGGCCAACTGGGGGATGCATCGACACGCCATCGTTTTCGGCCGGTTCAGGTTGAAGACCTCTGAGCAGTATTGAGGCCCCTCAACAGCTCCTGACCGTCGAAACCGAAAGTCTTTCTCTAACCCTCAACTTTGCCACCTATTTGGCCACAGAAAAACGATCTAATGGTACAACGATGAGCCTTCCTAACACCTCTCTCCATATCCTATTGATGGCTCTGGTTTCGACCACTTCAGGCCCCAGTTCAGCCCAAGACGCAGCCCAGCCCCCGACAAGGCCTCAGCCATCGAAGGCAGCAGATGTAGAGAACGAGGGCGGTGAGGACGCAGATATTGTCATCACTGGCGACAGGGCGGAGCAGAACCGACTTGAGACGCCCCGCTCCCTAAGCACGGCAAGCCGGGCCCAAGCCCGGGAACTTGGGGCCACCCAACTTCCTGAACTCATCAAACATATGCCTGGTCTCGGCTTTCAAGAGACCATGCCTGGCGCCGGACTCCCTATCCTGCGAGGGCTTGTGGGTCCGGACAACCTCCTCCTCATCGATGGGATGCGTTTTAGCACCAGCGCGATTCGAACCGGTCCGAGTCAGTATGTCGGCACCCTTGGCATGGTGGCCCTCGATCGCTTGGAAATCCTGCGGGGCGCCTCCTCGGTCCTGTATGGCAATGGCGCAATGGGCGGTGTCGTCAACAATATCACCCTGAAACCGGAACGGACAGGAACATCCTGGCACCTCCAAGTGATGGGCCAAGGCCAAGTGGGCGGGGATCTCTCCCTGCTCACGTCCCATGAACTGGTGCAGGGCTTGTACTTGATGATCGGCTATCATCGCCGAGAACTGATCGAAATGAACGCGGGCGGCAATGTGTACGTCCCCCTCGGCAACACCCTCGCCCACGACTGGATCTATAAGCTCAGCCTGAAACGAGGAAAGAACCGCTTCGAGTTGGGTTATATGGGAGTCGACGTCGACGGTGCTGGGCGCCTCGACAAGATCGAGCAAGGCGATGTCCGCCGCTACAACAACGTTGACCATTTCCATTGGCTTCGGTGGCATCGCCGCTCCAGCGGCCCGGTCAAACGACTCAAACTTTGGGCGGGCATCCATCTCACCGATGAGCTTCGATTTCGTGACAGTTGCAATAAAGACAATGGCGCTGTGACCCATAAAGATCTCTGCCTCGCTGGGCTCGATCGGCCCCTCGCAGAACGGGATACCTTTCCCGAGCCCTTCGACACCAGCTACCTCTCCCGTCGTCGAATCTACAACGACAAGGTGCTGGCCTACCAAGGGGGCGCTAACCTGCGATTTAAACCGATGGGTCCCGTGAAGCTGCAAGCGGGCTTTGATGCGGCCCACGAGGAGATCAACAGCAGCCTCCGTGAAGCCAAATCGGCCGATGGCTTTGCCTTCAAAGATAAAGACCGAGGCAACTTTTCTGATGGGTCAACGTGGACAGAATGGGGCGCTTACCTCCATGGCGATCTCCGCCTCCTCAACATCGGCCAAGGCGAGGCTCTAAAAGGCCTTCACCTGCGCACGGGTCTTCGAGGCGCCCAGTTTGGGGCCCAAGCGCCTGCGAGCGGTGGACTCAACGAGCCGGTTAAAACCACCCATTTCGGGCTCGTCGGCGAAGCCCAACTGGCTTTGATTTCCCCGGGCGCCGGCTCAGCCTGGCTGTCCTGGCATCAGGGCTTTCGAGCGCCGAACCTTCAGGAGAGTACCGTTCTCGGGAACACGGGCTCCAAGTTCGAGATCCCGAATCCGGAACTGGGCCCCCAACGCTCCAATAGTTTCGAGCTGGGACTGCAGCACAAACACGAACGCATTGAGTATGCCGCCACGGTGTGGGCCAATCTGGTTCAGGACTTTATCGAGGAGGAAGCGGCGATCTACGACGGCCAAACCGAGGTGGACGGCTCGCCGGTGGTCAAGCGGGTCAACGCGGACCGCGCCACGTTCTATGGCGCTGATGCGGAGCTTCGTATCAAGCTGAGCCCTGCCCTGACCCTGGCCAACCACATCACCTATGCCTTTGGCGATGTGCACCCCGATGGCGAAGATTCTCGCCCAGCGAGGCGGGTCCCCCCCCTCGCCGGTCGCCACACAGTCATCCAGCGACTGGGCTCGATGAAGCAGCGTCTCGAGTTGGGATTCGCCTGGGCTGCAGGGCAAACACGGCTCCACCCCGTCGACCGTACAGACCTACGGATCTGCGCCGATCCGGCCGCCCCCCACCAGGCCCTTGGCGAAGACTGCACGGGGACACCGGCTTGGTATGTGGTCGATGCGAGTTACGCCGTCGCTCCCTTCGTCAAAAAGCCGGTGACCGCTCGCCTCCGTGTGGCGAACCTGCTCAACGCAAACTACAAGACACATGGCTCAGGCAGCCCCGCTCCAGGCACCACCCTCAGCCTGGGACTTGAGGGGCGATATTGAGTCTTTCTCTGCTGCTCAGCCTTCAAGTGGTCTCCCTTGGCCCCCCCTTGCCGGTACAGGGTCGGGTCATCGCCCGTGCCGAACCGGGAGTCCCCCTCCCTCTCAGCCGAATCCGTCGGGTGTTGCGTCGCTGTCCTGGGAAGGACTCGACATGGAAGCGTCCGTTGGAAATCCGCCTCGTCTCGGCCGCCACCCTCTCGCAGTTTAAGCCGTCCAGAGCCGACCATGCCCGGCGCGGTCGCTACCTAATTGGGAGCCCGAAGAGCCCCGCGATCATCTACCTAGCCCAGGGTGCTGATCTCGATTTGAGTCTTCTGCATGAGTGGTTACACCACCAAGACGCCATCGAAGGTAAACACCGCTCGGAGGCAGTGATCGAAGCTGAAGCGAAGCGCTGCGCAATGGCACGACCGCCGGACAAGTCGCCCTAGCGTTTCGAAACCCGGGATTTCGGCCTCGGCTTATAAGTCGTCTGGTAGCCTCGATAGCCAGCCAACACCCGTTTCACGTAGAGACGAGTTTCATCGAAGGGGATCTCCTCGACAAACTCGTCGAGGGGCCGGTCCCCATGACGTCGCATCCACCTTCGGATCCGGTCGGGTCCCGCATTATAACTGGCCACTGAAAGAACCATACTGCCCCGAAAGGACTTGAGAAGGCTCGCCAGATACCGGGTCCCCAAACGAATGTTGAGGTTTGGCTCCAAGAGAGAGACCCGAGTAGGCGCCTTGATACCAATCCAGCGAGCCACCTGCTTGGCTGTACTCGGCAACAACTGCGCCAGGCCAATCGCATCCGCTGAGCTGACTGCGTAAGGGTTGAAGTGGCTCTCCTGACGAATCAAGCCATACATGAGCATTGGGTCGACTCGATAGCGCCCCCCCCAGCGACTGACGCCGTACCAGAAAGGACGAGGGTGGGCCCGCTTGAGCCACTTGGTCCGCTGTTCTGAGGTCAGCGGCGCCAACTGGCCGGCCGCCTGCAGTCCCCGGAGCCGGTGAGCATGCCCAGTCATCTTCATTCGGTCGAGGTACGTGCACAAGCGCTCAAGGTCGTGACTACTGGGTTCGTCCAGTGCAGCCAGCCAAAGCCCCCCCGCAAAACTCCGTTCACGGTCATGACCAGCGAGTTCCGGTACGATCTCCTGGAACAGCCCTCTCACCTGCTTGCGAGCAGCTGACTTGAAGCCGGAGTTCCAAAGCCCATCGATTTGGTCCAAAGCCGCGGCACGCCCCCCGGGTTTACGCAAGGGACCATCGTTCTTTAGCGGTGCGAGGGTAATGCCTGAGATGGCTAGGTAGTCGTCCAGAGCGCTGGCGTAATAACTGACCGGATGGTCTCGCTGTAGTTCCCGAAAGCGAGTCAGTGCCCGTTCCATCTTCCCTTGTTTAATCGCCGTCTGACCGGCCCAGTACAGGATGCGGTCACGACCCTCGCCAATAGTCCCCCGTACCCGTTCGGCGAGAAGTGATTCGAACAGGCGAGACGCACTGGCGTAGTCCCCCACCCGGTAATCAATCCAGCCTAGACTCCATAAGATCCGTGCTCTATTTTTTGTCAGAGGGCTCCGGAGCATAATCTCATTGAGTTGCTTTTTGGCCTGCTCACTGCGCCCAAGTCGAGCATCCATATCGGCGAGGGCAAAGAGGGCTTGCTCCATAATCGGCTGATTGGGTGCCAGCTCGACCACGCGCCGAAAAGCCCGACGTGCGGCCGAGAAACTGAGGCGACGGTACTGCACGGAACCGAGCCCATAATGGGCATGGGCTTTACTGATGGGGTCCCGCGCCGTGTTGATCGCCTGCCGATACCGGGTGACAGCACTCTCCCAGAGCTTGCGCCGCATGCTCGCCTCGGCCCGAGCCAAGGCCACTTCAGCGACGAGACGGCCCCGGGCCCGGCGCCTTAAGCTATCGTAGACATAGCCGAGTGTCCGGTCAGGACCATGCTGGTGAAACTTGGTGAGGCGCTTACGGAAGGACCAAACCACCTTACGTTCTGCCAAGGTATAGAGATGGCGCTTGCCGTCTTTGAGGGCAGCGAGATCCATCAGTGCGGGGCCCGCATAGGGGGAAAGGGGCTCCCGGCGGAAAAAGGTGCGCAGGATATGGGCTGCTCCGGCCGCATTGCCCGCATCCCGCAGGAGCAATGCATAGACGTATTGTTCCATGGGCAACGGCAGGTCATCGAGTTCAGCACGCTCCCGAAAGATCTTCAGAACCGCCTTCGGGTCCCCATGGCGATATCGGGTCCAAGCGAGCAGGCTCCTGGCTTCAGCGGCCTTGCCAGAATCGCTCGGGATACGCTCAAGCAATTGAATGGCGTCGGCGACACGACCACCGCCGATGAGGCACTGAGCCTGTCCCACCGTCGCGACGTCGTGTAGGGCGTCAAACTCGACGGTCACTCGCTCAAATTCGGCGGCGCAGTCCGTATATTTGCGCAGTTTCTCCAGGGCCGAGGCATAGAGAAAGCGGACCGGCGGATTGTCTTCATCTTTTGCGAGCTCTTGGGCCAACAGGAGGCTCGCCTTGTTGTAGCTTCCCTTTTTGTAATGGCGCCGAGCCTGGGCGAGTCGCCCTCGCTTAAAGGTGTTCCAAATCATTTGCTCGGCGGCTCGCTCGGACTCACGGCGCAGCAATTCGGAGAGATCAACGCTCGCGAGCCCGACGCCGCCGGCTACAGCGGGAGCAGAAAGCACAAGGAGTGCAATCGCTGGGATCGTGCCTTTTATGCATCCGTGCATCGGCGCTCCCGTTCAGAGGCTTCCCGCCTCCGATCCCTCTAAAGATCGGACCTTAGACCTGTCTCCTTTAACATCTTCTGATCTTTAGGCCAAGGCCCCACAGCTCGAGGCGGCTCACCACTTAAAGACGGCGCCAACCCGGGCTTCGATCGGAACGTCTCCACTGCCGTTACCGAGGGCTGAATTGTAACCGATGCCCCCTTCGGCAAAGCCGCCAAGGATGCCGAGCAGCTTCAATTCATAACCGCCACCGACCATGAGGCCTACCCCACCGAGGCCACCTTCTGTCCCCCGAGCGATCGGGAGGCTGGCCCGACCGTAGAGGCTTCCACCTAAAAGGAAGAGTTTGGCGCCAGGCCGGATGCCAGAAATGCCACTGGGGCGAGAAGCCCGCCCGCTCCCCTCTCGCTGCATCATGAGGCCCACTTCGAGCCGAAGAGCATCTTTCATCTGCATACCGAGGTTGAGCGTGAAGTCATTCACCACGCGGGTACCCCCATCGATGTCCTGCCCCATGACATAAGCAACACCGCCATCCACCGATGCCGTGACAGCAGCGAAGGCAGGTGTGGACATTCCCAACACCATCAGAACAGGCAAAACAGCTTTCATGGTATCCCCCGGGGGCTAATGAGCCCGTTGGTTCGTGTTGGCGGCGAATTCGATCGCCACCGTGGTATCTGCAGTCAACTCCACATCCCGTTGGCACAGGAAGCCGATTCTGACGTCATCATCATTGAGCGCTGTGACCGTGACCAGCCAAACACCTGGGGTCAAGTTCGGCGCGAAGCGATCGGTCCCATTGGCCCGCTCATCGATGGTCAGGCTCAAGTCGGTGGAGTGGATGGGTGCTGGATCTTCGGGCGGATCGATCCGATCGAGAACATTGCAGGCCGTGTCCGGCGCATACAGGCCGATGCGAAGCGTACCGATCTCGACCAGCACGCTGCGCGAAGCCAGCGGGAGCTCAAGCACCACGAGGTCCCCAGGTAGGCCGCAGCCAGCCAGTGCGAGGAGCAATATTCCGCGAAGTGCATTCATCGCCGTACCCTCAACTCAAGACACGCTGTGCCCGGATTCGTAACGCAGCCCTCTGGCTCCTGATTCATCACCACATAAGCGGCCCCGGCCACCACGGCGACGCCAATCACACCGCCAACGACCCAAAGCGTTTTCCCTCGTTCCTGATCCCCGGACCGTCGTTCGATAGAAACGGCTTGGGCTAACTTGCGCTGAAAAGGGCCCATCAACTCGCCGTCGACGTCGAAGCGATAGCTGACGCTGGAGAGGCTCCGCAACGCTCGCGGCAGACGGGCACCGAACAACCGGCCGCGACCACTGGGCAGCTTTTTCACTTCAAGGGCCTGCCACGTTCCGCCAACGCGCACCTCGATCAATGGCTCCACACCACTGGGAACAGAAACCTTGATCGGATATCGCTGCGACAAATCAACGACCTGTCCGGTCCGATCCGCTGGCTTAATTTTGTCGCCGACAGTCACCGCCCGTTCGTGCTCGATCAGATCGGCAAGTACCACCGGCACATCCCCCCCAGGGCCAATCAATGGATCGAGCAGGAAGGCCTGCCGGGCGCTATAGCGAGCACTCGGATCCTCTCCGAGGGCAAACCACACCTGTGCGGACACCATCCAAGCCCGAGCCCGCTGGTCCACCCCACATCGGGTATCGCTACGAATCGGCCGCAGGAGCGCCAGTGCTTCGATAAACTCCATGGCGGCAGCGTGTTTTTTCACCTGTTCTAGTTGGCCGCATGAGTCGGGCGCAGCAAAGACCAAATTGAAGAAGAGGAGAGCTTCCACGACCGTCCGTTCGTACCGGGAGTGTGCCCCGGTACTGAGTTAGCGACAAGCCCTGCTACTTAAGCCTTAAAGCCCATCTCCGAGAGCAGGCCCGTGTCGTAATTGCCTAAGCGCACCGGTTCAGCCTCCACCAGTTGCCGATGCAAGGCTAAGTTCGTCTGAATGCCTTCAATACGACATCGACTCAGGGCATCGGCAGCCCGATCGAGGGCCTGGTCCCGGTCGTTTCCGGAAATGATCAATTTGGCCAACAGGGAATCGTAAAAAGGGGTCACCTCAGTGCCCGCCTCAACGCCAGTATCGAGACGAATCCCTTCGCCCTGGGGAAACTCCCAGACTTCGATCGTGCCCGGGCATGGTGCGAAGCGACGGTCGGGGTCCTCAGCACAGATTCGGAATTCAATGGCGTGGCCCGTTCGCTTCACCGCTTCCTGAGCGCAGGGAAGCCCCTCCCCCGATGCAACCCTCATCTGCTGCTCCACCAAGTCGATACCGGTCACCAGCTCGGTCACCGGATGCTCCACCTGAAGGCGTGTATTCATCTCAAGGAAATAGAAGGCGCCCGTCGCATCCGCGAGAAACTCCACGGTCCCCGCACCACGATAGTGAACGCTCGCCGCCAAATCACAGGCGGACTGGCACAGAGCCTCCCGCTGCGATTCTTGTAGAAAGGGCCCAGGCGCCTCCTCGAGGACTTTCTGGTGACGACGTTGAACGGAGCATTCTCGGTCCCAAAGATGAATTGCCCCGCCGAGACCATCGCCTAGAACCTGCACCTCACAGTGATGGGGGGCTTCAAGGAGTCGCTCAAGGAAGCCCCCCCGCTCGCCGAAAAACCGCTCCGCCTGATCTTGAACCTGGTGGGCCGACCGCAACAATCGTTCCGGCTCCTTCACCTTCTTCATACCGATGCCACCGCCACCAGCGGTCGCCTTGATCAAAAGAGGAAAGCCAATGCGCTGGCCCCAGGCCTCGATCTCGGCATCATCCGATGCGAGCAATGGGGAGCCGGGCAGCACCGGGACCCCCGCAGACTCAGCCGCGGCCCGCGCCTGCGTCTTCGACCCCATGGCCTCGATACAGTCAGGCTCCGGACCGATGAAGACCGCGCCCGCTGCTTCCACAGCCCGGGCAAAGTCCGCGTTTTCTGACAACAAACCATAGCCTGGGTGAACAGCTTCAGCGCCGGTTTTCTTCATCACATCAAGGACACGCTCGATCTGCAGATAACTCTCAGCCACCGGCGCTGGCCCCACGCAATAAGCTTCATCGGCCAAACGGACATGGAGGGCACCTTCGTCCGCTTCGGAATAGACGGCGACCGTCTCCACACCCAAACGGCCTGCAGTCCGTATCACTCGACAGGCGATCTCGCCCCGATTTGCAATGAGGATCTTTTTGAACATCCCAGCGCCCAAGCGGCCCGCGAGATCAGGCTAAAAGACGTACTTAATCGCCGGTGAAATCGAGAGATAAGGGATATTGTGTGCGGCACCTGAAGCCATGGTTGGGCCAAGGACGAGCCCACCGGAAACATCCGCACCCACAACGAAGCCAGTCAGCAGCGTGAGATATTTCACCGAGAGTCCCGCACTGACATTCAAATGCATACTCGACCCCTGGGCTTCCGTCGGTGTGGTCACCGGCTTGCCGCTCACGTCGATGGCATCTTGAGCAATCACCAAGCCGCCACCAGCTTTGACTTCCAGGCCCAAACGCAACTGTTCGATGAGGATCAGATAGGTCACCTGGGGGTTGATAAAGGTGAGGGAGTAGTCCTGAGGCGGCAAAATCTTCTGGGATGGGTCCGTCCCGGGCATCGTGTAGAACTGCTCGTCACCCACGGCAGCACCGGCAACATAGCCGGTACCAAACAACAGTTGGACACCAACGTTGTCGGTCAAGTCCTTGCCCACCGCTAACCCCACGAAGGGTTGCAGGGCGCTGTTACCCACCGAGGCCGCCACCTGTGTGCTACAGTCGAGGGGACAGTGCTTTACACCACCAAAGCGCATGAAGGCGCCGAGGTCGGACTCCAGGTACCACCCACGTGGGATCTCAAATTCACTGGCCTGGGCCATGCCCGGAGCCAATAAGACGATGCTAAGAAGAAAGCGTTTCATGGGAATCCTTGTCCTCAGCGTCAGCCGGACTTCTGGAACATGAAGGGATAGACCACTTGAACAATCCCGCCACCGCGAGGCTGCGGGAATTTCATCATCTTGATGATGCGGTTGATGCAGTCTTCCGTGGGAGAGTGATTCATCGTGGTCTGATAAATCTTGGACATCTTCACGCGACCGGTACCGGCGATAATGAACTTCGTCGTCACCTTACCCTTGAGGTTTGGCTTCTTACTCAGTTCCTTCTCGTAGCAGTACTTGATCTGGTTCAGGTGCCGACGAATCACCCGCGCAATTTCCTCGCGGGAGAGCGAGCCCTTAATCACGGTACGGCCCGGTAGAATCCGCGTCGTGCCGCGACCTCGGCCACCGAGATCAACAGAACCTAGACCACCGGTCCCTCGACCCGTGCCGCTACCGAGACCGCCAATGCCGAGGGCGTTCCCGCCGCCACCGGCGCCCGTGCCCCGGTAGCCAAGTCCACCGGCGCCACCGGCATCGCCAAACTCACTACCGCGCAGACCACCGAGCGCATTGTTAATGCCCGTGCCAAGTCCGCCAGGACCAAAGACGTTGGAGACCGCAGCGTTGCTGCCCGTCAGACCCAACAAGCCCGCTTTGAACGCAATCTTGCGGTCACGTTCACGCTTGTTCGGATCCACGGTAGGTGCACCTTTCTTGGAGGCGAGGGCATCCTTCTTAGGCTTGTCCTTTTTGCCAAACTTACCCTCTTTATCCTTATGCTTCCCACCATCCTTGGCACCGGAAAGATCGAGCTTCTCTTTCTTCTTCTCTTTCTTGTCCGGCTCTTTGAGGATGATCTGCACGAAGCGATTAGGATTCTTGAACAGGTCCTCGGAGAGTCGATTGGGATCGACCGGCGTCAGAATGAAGATGGCAATCAATGCCAAGTGAATGAGCAATGATGCCGCCGCGATGTTGGCAAACAACCAGTCGAAGCGTTGCAGGAAAGGCACAACGGGAATCGCATCGGTCGCCACGTAGCGGAAGACCAGCGTCAAAGACCCAGCCTTCAGAGCGAAGACCTCTCCGTCGTTGAGACGGAAATCTCCGCTTGCGAGGCGGCCGCTGCTCGCCAGCTGGTCCTTCTTTTGGATCTCACCATTGATACTCGCTTCGGCATTCGAGGTGCCGGGCACATGAATCACGTGGCCATTACCATCGAAAGAGGCGATGGTGTAGCTCGTGCCAATCTCACCGAAAGCAGGATCCGTTACATCGATATCGGCCCGGGCACCGGTGCCGATGGAAACCTCTCCCTGGTTGGCGCCGAACGAGTTGGTGTAGAAGAGATCCGGGCCCCAAAAGACGTCCACCTGCAGGCGGCGGGCTGCCGCCCCCCCAGTGTTCGCATCGGCGGCCGTAAACACCGCCGGAGAAATCGTTTCGCTCGGCTGATAAGCCTCAGGAATAGACGCTAACAGAGCAGCATCAGGGGCCGCGTCCTCAAACTCACCAGGAGGCACGGCAAGATTACTCGAAATGTAGCGAACCGTGTAGGCGATACCGCCGATCGAAAAGGCTGCAGCCTCGCCATCTCTCAGTTGGATGGAATTGCTGCTACCGCGATCGCCCAGCCCCGAGCCGACAAGAACCTGTGAGCCGTCCCAGACGGCAAGACCGCCCCGGGCATCCGCAGCCAAGTCCAAACGAACATTCGACCCATCACCAGTGACCTTGACCAAGTCCTCGCCAACCACTTCCCGGGTCGACCGATTGATCCCTAGACCCAACAGGCAGATGACCAGCCCAAACATAATCCAGAAGTAGCCGACCCGCCGCTCGACGACGAAGGACGTACCGAACTTCTCAAGGGCCCCAGCCGAATCCTTGGCCTGCATCGCGGCGAAACCCAGCAAGGTCTCGGTGGCGTAGTTGTAGGCGCCCGTGGTCCGACCTAGGTCGCGACCCGCCTCGCTGATCCGCTCCTTAAGTTGCGCGGCGCCAGCGATAATCTCCGATCGAGCGCGCTCATCAGATTTGCGCTTCTGATTCATGGCCCAGGCCAACACGGTCCGGTCCAGGAGATGGCTCGCCTCCTCGGTCAGCTTCGTCAGATCGCCCACCATCTGAGAGTCGGTGTAATCAGCATGACCCTTCTTGGTGATGAGGCGAAGTTGTAAGGTGGGTCCATTGATCGGGTGCAGATAGACACGCCAGATGGTCAACAGGTCGGCTTTGACACCGCTGACAGACTTTTCGAGGTCGGGCTTACTACACGACCATCGAACTTTGGCTTTCTTGGTCTCGCCCTCGGTCGTTTCAGCCGACTGTTTCATTTGCTCGCAAACGATACCGAGGTCGCCTTCTGCCTGACCGTCCTCTTCGGCATCCGCGGTCTTCCGAATCCACTCAACCTGGCTAACAAAGAGCGGCTTTCGGATCGATGCATCGGCCCCAGCGTCCGAGACGGAAACACTTGTGAAGACCTTCGTGCGCTCCGAAGCACGGCGCTCCAGCCCCTTGATAACCGTTTCCAAATCCTTGGCATCGACCGGGAGATCGCTTTCGACATCAATCGACGCGATCTGGAGGCTACGGCGGTCGTCTTCCTTCAGGTCCGGCGGCTCAGGCTTGTCACTAGCCGGTGGCTTGGCCGCGGGGTCTTTAGGATGATTGGCCATCTTCTTGGTGAGATCACCATAGAGTTTGCGAAATGCTTGGTAGCGGGTGTCATCAGTGAGTTCAGCAAACTCTGCATGTTCTCTGCTCGGCTTGGAACACACAGCTTTCGGCTCAGGCTTCGGCTCTCTCGCCGTCTTCGCAGCCGCAATCTCTTCTTCGGTGGGCGGCATCCAGTAGCAGCCAATACCGCCATCGTAGAAAGTCTCGATCCCAAGCCGCTTCTCGCCCTCCGCAGCCTTAAACTGGTCCATCGCAGAGGCAGTCCAAGCCTCAAGCCGCTTGTCCACCTTGGCGGTGTCGACCTCGTGACCCTCAATCGTACCGGCTTTCACCTGGTCCAGTTGGAGGCGGCGGCGCTCCAGACCGACACGGACTTTCACCAATTGGGCCGCGAGGTCAGTTCTCTGTCCCGCCCAGGCCTTAGACCGCACCGGATCAAACGGCTTGCTGATCTTGGTCGCAATGCCATGCTTACCAGCACCCAGCACACAATCGGCACCCGGAATCATTGGCGCTTTACTGCCCTGTTTGGCCGCTCGACGCTCGTTGAGCCATGAGTCCACTTCGTTCTTGTCGAGCATGCACGCTTCGGTGTCGGTCTGGGCAACCTCTTTGGCCACGATATCGAGTTTGGCGATCGCCTCACTCACCACCATGTCCAAACTGGTGCATTCGCCCGTCAGACGTCCCTTGTCGTCACGCTCACCACAGCGCTTGCCACCCCAGATCTTCTTCTTCACATCGTCCATGAGGAAGTCGACCAGTTGGGCTTGGTCCATCGCTCGAAACGCTTTACGGGCATCGTATTGCCGGGGCTCTAGTTTCTGCCGCCGGGCCCGATCCCGTAGTGAATCCTCACTCTCGCTTGCGAGTTGGACTCGGAGATCTTTGCCGAGTTCGCCACCCTCCACGTAAACCTTCGCCTGAGCTTTGGCCTTGTCGGCGATGCTGCTGCTCCAGTCCGGGATCAGATCCAAAGTCGGTGCGAGCTTGTCCCCGCCGAGATTGGCGAAGCTCACGAAGATCACCAGCAGCGCAACGATCGAAAGGGCAAGGTCAGCGGCACGGGAAATACCGCGATCTTTGAGGAAACTACGAGCGACGAAAGCCAGCGCGAAAACGACCACCGCCACCAAGCCATAAATCACCGCTGTACCAGCGACTTCGCCGACCTCTAGTCGATTCCCCGACCCGGCTGGAAACTCGAAGGCATAGGCTTGAAACCAGGGCTGAACCAGTGCGAAGCCGCCGAGCGCAATGCTGACCAGGCCGGCGATCATCGCCGCCATCAAGCCCTGGTCATAGGCGTCCTTCTTTCCCTTACCGCTGGTATCGGGGAGCTTACCCCCCTTTAACCGGCCGTCATCAGAGAAGGTATCGGTGAGCAAGACCTCGTCGTCGAGTACACGTACCTCATTACGTTGGGGGTGTTCACCCCAATAACTCCGAAACTGTAACCACTTAAAGGGGCCGGCCCCGCCGCGGTCATCAGCCGGCAGATCATCGGCAACTCCTTCAACAGGAACGCCGTCGATGTACTTGTTTTCCTCTGGCATCGGTTCTCTCAGCGGGGCGCAGCCCCTATCACTTTAGATGTTGTCGGCGCTGGCGAAGATTTCGGGCCGAAAGTTCTGCCGAACCTTAATGAAGTTCTTGAACTTCACATTCTTTCGGACACCCACGTAGGCGCCCTCTGGCTTGGTCAACTCACCGGAGATATTCACGTCGGAGAAGTCGATGGACGTCTTCTTCTTGTAGATGGTCTTGTCCTCCTCTTGGACAACACCCTGCGCCATCGCTGGGGTGGCCCCGAGGCCAATGCCGAGCATGGCGGCGATTAGAAACTTCTTCATCTTCCTCTCCTTTCAACAACGGCGCCTTTAGGCGTCGCCTTTTACCCGTTGCCTCTCACCCATGACAAGCAACGCTTTCTCCCTCCGATGAAAGCCCGGCGATGCGGCCTCTGCAATCGGACAGTTCGCGGGGCTCAACCACCCTCGTTGAACTCCTTCTCCATGGCGATCTGTTCTTCCAGCTCATTGATCTTCTTTACGATCTCGTGTTTGGCACCCAACTTGGATGCCCCACCCATCATCGTCACGTATTTCTTGTACTCCACCACAGCGGGTTCCAGCTTTGACAAGAGTCGCTCATAAATACCAGCGATCGCTAATTGGGCCCGACCATTCTTCCGGTCGATTTGGAGGACCTTCTCGAAGGCCGCAATGGCTTCCTTGGCCTTCACCTCTAACTGGTCCGGCTTGTCGGCGAGGGCAGCTGCGACCGCTTTCTTCGCATGGGCAACCGCTTCAAGCGCCTCTGGGTGGCTAGGCTCGGATTTCAGCACCCGACCGTAGTGCTCCTCGGCCTTACCGAAGTCACGGTAACGAAGGGCCACCGCGCCGATGTTCAGATGGGGTTCGAGGAGGTCCGGATTCAGTTGAAGGGCCCGGCGCCAGCTCGCGAGTGCGCGCCCTTGCTCCCCTCGCTCGATCCAGATCATGCCCATGTTGTTGTGCAAGGGGGCATGGGATTTCCCCTGCTTGATCTTCGCCAATTTGAGTTTATCCCAGACCAGCCCCGTTACGCTTTCAGCTTTCGCCAGATACAAGCGCTTGGTCGCCTGATCCTTCTCCCGCTGCGCCCGCCCAAAATAGATGGAGCTCAGATTCATATAGGCGTCCACAGAGTCCGGGTGACGACTCAGGAGTTTTTGGATCAGTTCTTCGGCTTTCTTCTCCTCGTGCCGGAGCCGGTGAAAGACCACCATGCTGGCGAGAATCGTCGGACTGAACTCATCCTCTTTCGCCATGGCCTTCAAGATTTTCAGGCCTTCTTTCAGATCCTCTTTTTTCGCCCGCCGCCGCAGCGCATCGACCAGCGTCATCTTAAAGCGCTTGTCATCGGGTTTCGCTTTCAGCAACTCCCGCACCCGCTTCAGCCCTTCGTCATTCTCGCCCAAGAAGATCAGACTGCGAGCGAGCACATACCTTAGTTCGTCATTACCCGGGTTGGCTTCGAGTCCCATGCGAGCGAAGTCACGGGCATCCGCGAACTGTCGCTTTTCAAGGGCTTCAAACGCTTTCTTCACCGCCGCCGCCCGGTCGCGCTCCAGTCGTTCCTGCCGCTCACGCTCCTCACGAGCTGCCCGCTCTTCAGGGGTCTCCGTCGGCTCCTCTTTGACGACCTGCCGCTTGGCACAACCGGCCAAAGGACCCAGCATCCCAAAGGCGAGAAGTCCGCTGACTATCCAACGTCCCATGCGCATGGCTCAGTCCCCCACAATCGCGAAGGATTCGGAGGCATGAAATGGCATGATCACGATCTCTCCAAACTCATTCGATTTAAACTTTTTCAAAGCCTCTTGGGCCGCGAGCGTCGCCGGGTTGTACACGCCCTGTTGAAAGCTAATTCGACGGGCCCTTTCCAGCGTCTCAACCGCGATCTGCTCGTTCTTAAAGATGAAGCGATTCTCAAGTTCAGCCCGATACAACTCCAACTGGTCAAGGGTCAGCCCCTTCGGGTCTGGACTCTCGCGAACCGCATCTGCAAAGGAGGCTGCGGCGAGCCCCATTCGGGTCAAGCTACGGACGGTGACGCTGGGATCGCCCAGTTCCATGACCTTCTCATAGGCTACCTTCAACTCGCCAACCTTCTTCATCATGCCGACCAGCTGGTCTTTCATTTTGGCCGCATTCCGAGAGCTCACCTTCATCTTCTCGTAGTCATCGTACATCTTATCGATCTGATGATACTTCGCGTAGGCTGCTGCTCGAACGACCGCACGATGCTTCCGTAACTCATCCTTGGCACCGAGTTTGTCATAACGCTTGGCAATCTTGCCCCGAATCAACTTGAGGTCACTGGCTGATTTGCCCAACTCCTCCCAGAGCTTTGCTGTTTCGAAGAGGGCTTCAAAATTCTGCTGTTCCTCGACATGGGAGCCATAGCGACCCGGAAACTCGTAGTAAGCCTTCGCCGCCTTCTCCAACTGCCCGTCGGCCTTGTAGGTCAGAGCAAGCTGCCATGCGAGCTTCGCCAAGGCCTTCTTGTACTTCTTCTTCTTGCCGTACTTCTTGGCGAACTCATCCCGAAGTTCGATGACCTTCTTCGTGTTGCCCGAGACACGCTGAAAGATCAGCGCATTCTGCAACATCTCATCAAGCTTACAGGCTGCGTGCTCGCCACTATAGGACTCAGCAAAGTGCTCAAAAAGAGTCGCTGCCTTCTCAAACTTACCGATGTCCGCGTAGAAGCCTGGAAGGGCACAGGCTGCCATCTCCTGGTACTTCTCATAGTCTTCCTGCTTTTGCTTCCGGTCGTTCTTCGGAAGTTTCTCAATCTTCGCCCAGAAATCCGAGGCTGAATACGACTTGAGGAGCAACTCTGCTGCATCGATGCCCCGATCGATCTCGTCGGCGGCCTGGAACACCATCATCGCGTTGACCAGCGAGATCGGCGTAAACTGGGACTCTGGGAACTCTTTGTAGAAGCCCAGGAAGTTCTGCGCACTGGCCGCATACATGCCTTTGGCTTGGGCGAGGCCTGCGTCGTTCTTTTTGGCCTTGGCACGCTTCTCCGTCGCCACCGCCGTCTCGTGCTCGCCCATGTAGATCTGGAACTGACTTCCTTCGACGTATTTTGCAGCTGACGTGCGGAACTTCTGCTCACGCATGAGGAACTTGTTCTTCTGGAAGCTACGCCCGTACTTGTTGAGCGCCGGCCAAATCTCGCGCACCGCGAGGGAATCAAGCACGTTCAAGGCGCCAAAGCTGGCAAACTTATTTTGGGGCCAGCGGGCGATCAATTCATCGAAGCGCTTCGCAGAGTCCTCAAAGTGGAAGTACTTATGGTAGATCGTGGCGGCCTTGAACTTCACCTCGATCAGCTCGCCCTTGAGCTTAGGATCGACCGATTTGCCGTGGACACGGTCCACGTAGCGGTCACAAGCCTGAGCGAGGCTGATCTCGTCAGCCGGAATCTTCTTGGGCGTATAGAACTCTTTACCGCGGGTCTTATCAATCTGCTTGACCGTCGTCTTCGCCGTCTTCTTGATCTTGCCCTTCTTACGCTTCCCCTTCGAGTCATCGATACGGGCGTTATCCGGCAACGTGATCGGCTTCTCACCCTTCACGATAAACTCCCAGCAAAGGATGGCTGCGAAGGCGGCTCGCTTGGCAAAGTTGCCGCCTGGATCCTCTTCCACGTAAACGTCGAACTGCTCGGCCGCTTTGCGGAACTCCTTCAGGCTGTAGAGAATCTCGGCGTAATAAAAGCGCAGGCGACGGGCTTGCTCGCAAGTCTCATAGACAGAGCAAACGTCGGTCTGGGCAAAGTTGTCGAGGTACTTCTTATAAATATCCCGGGCCAAGCGGTAGGTGCCGGCCTTCTTCGATTTCTGGGCCTCGGCGTGATAATCGGTAACGAGTTGGCGCATCGTACCTTCGGTGTATTCGAAGGCCCGCTCGATCGCGTCTGTCGCCTGCTCAGTCCCCTGCTTACGCACCTTCTTCGCCCAAAGCGAACTGGGCTTATACATGTCGACAAGCCGCTCCATCTCCGTGCGCACCCGAGCCCGGTCGTTCATGCGGGTGAAGGCGGTCACGATCTTCGATTGATACATCGGCGCGTCGAGATGAGTCGGGTACTTTTTGAGCACGAACCTGTAGGTCCGAACCGAGAGGTCGTGCTTGCCTTGGCTGTCATAAATCGCACCGAGCTTGCCGACCATGCGCTTCGCCCATTCCTCATTGCGCACTTCCCGTAAGTAGTCGTAGACCTCTTCGACAACATCGAGGTGAGAGAAGGCGAGCACGATATCCGTCGCTGCTTCGTCTCCCAATTCCATGGCATCTTCGCCGAAGCCATTCTTGCGCATGGCGTGGGAGCGCTTGATCACAGCCTGGTACTTCTCGACTGCGTCCGCATACTCTCCCTGATTGTAGTCACACCAAGCCAACTTGTAGGTGGCAAAGTTGACGACCTTCTCTTTCTTCGTTTTCAAAGCCCGCTCGAAGGCAGTCCGGGCTCGAACCACATCATTACTGTTAAAGAAGTGCTCACCGAGCGCTAAATAGGCGTCCGCAGCAAATTCGGAGTCGGGGTATTTCTTCACCAACTCGCCGTAATTCTGCACCGCACCCTTCTTCTTGCCCGCGAGATAAAGATTATAGGCCATCACATAGAGGACCTGATCGCGGCGGCGGTAGGTCTTATACTTCTTCAAAAGGATGGCGTAGTTACGGATCGCTTGATTCTTGAAGGTGTCGGCCTTTGGCGTCGCCAGCTTTGGCCGCGTCTTTTCATCGCCCCCCGAGTCAAACCAGGCCTGCTGGGCCTTGTCGAAGGCGGCGAACTCCTGCCGATACCAGAACTGGCTCGTCTGCCAAAAGAGTTCGGCCAACTGGAAGATCAAATCGGCTCGATCAGCTGCGGGTTGGGCTGGCAGGGCCTTGCTGATCTTGCGAATCACCTCATTACGCTTCTTTTGCGCCTTCACCGAGAAGTCACTGATCTGGGCTTCCACCGCCTGTTCCAGCTTGATCTTCTTCGAGGGACCCTTGGTTTTCGCGGCCTCCGCAGCCTGGCGCTCACGCTCTTCGATCTTACTGCGGCGCTTCTTCGCCGCAGCATCTTCATTTTTCTTCTGGGCCGGCGCAGGCGTCGCCATCAGCAACGCAGCCGAAACCAGACACAACGTCGATAGCCTCATCAAGATCACTCCACACACTCGGATTTGATCGCGTACTCGTAGAACCCGAGTTCATCGATCCAATATTCCCCATGGAAGGGCCAATATTGAAACTTGTCGCTGGGAATGAAGGGCCTCGGGAGTCGTTTTCGAACCTTAAATTCGATTTCCCGCTGCGC
>PBND01000031.1 GCA_002722845.1 Myxococcales bacterium
CTAGTCAGACCAGTCCAGGCTGTTGAGTCGAATGGCCTGCTGGTGATCCCGAGTTCCCCGCAAAAACAGAACCACAGCGAGCCCGACCCCGGCGAGTCCCATCCCGGCCAACCACCCCGGCACGCTCTCGGACTGGCCGAGAAACCAGAGAATGAGCCCGGAAAATCCCCCCAGAAGCGACCAGCCCCGCAGGCTAGCGGAACGCTTTTCAAAGGCTTGGACGAGATTGGGGCGAACCTCGTCGAAGACCTTGTCGATGATCTCAGGAGCCACATCGTCCGCGAGGAGTTCGGCCCGAACTTGGCTGGGCGTCTGGCCCGCAAGCAGACGTTCACTCACCAGGAGGATGAGGGCGAAAATCGCTTCTCGAAAGTCAGTGTCTGGCTCAGTCACGAAGCCGCTGTAGTGGGCTCAAACATCTCGCGCAAGCGACTGAGGGTTCGAGCCTGGATTTGGCGGATCCGCTCCCGGCTCAAATTGTAGGACTGACCGATGGACTCGAGGGTTTCTAGAGGGTGGCCGTCAAGACCGTAGCGACGCACCATAATATCCCGCTCCATATCGCTGAAATCCTTCAGGAAGCGGAGTGCGCGGTCACCGTCGATGGCGGCGATGGCCTCATCATCTGGGCGGCGGGAGTCCTCATCGGGCAGCACATCCATGAGGGCTGCTCCTTCCCCACCCTTGCCCAGGGTGTCGTCCAAACTGAAGGGGTCCTTGGGGATACCGGTGAGCACATGCTCAACCTTTTCAGCCGATGTCCCAACCTTGGCAGCAACCTCTTCGTAGGTGGGCTTCCGGTCCAACTCGATCTGCAGACTTTGGGCTGCTCGAGAGATGGCCCTTCGAGCATCATGGACGTGGACCGGCACCCGAATGGTCGAGCCGCGGTTGAGAATCGCACGCTCAATGGCTTGGCGAATCCACCAATGGGCATAGGTCGAGAATCGGAAGCCCATGCGCGGGTCGAAACGGTGCACGGCTCGAATCAAGCCCATGTTCCCTTCCTGCACCAAATCGAGAATGCTCAAATTGTGGTGGTGAAAGTCCCGGGCCACGCTGACCACCAGGCGGAGATTAGCCGCAACGAATCGATTACGGCGAGCAACCACATCGTCAAAAAGGGCGATGAGCGCGTCCCGCTCCTTTTTGCGTAAGTTGGACTCGAAGGGATCGGCGTGTTTTCCGCTGGCGCTGACACTGAGTCGGAGCACGACTTGATTGAAGAAAAGCCGGTCCGGGTCCTCAGCTCGGCAGTGCCAGGCCAAGGTCTCGAGAGCCCGCTTCTTCGGCATTTTCGCCAAATCCTTCTGGGCTCGAGCCAGCGCACGCCCAAGCTTCGAAGCCTCTTCAGCACCTTCTTCGAACACCTCTGCGGCGGTCCTCAGGCCCCGAGGGACGGCGAGGGCAAAATGCCAGAAGTCGAGCTCGGCTTTGACGAGTCCCTCCGCCAACCGGCGCTCATCTTCGGCGCTCAGGAGAGGGATGCGAGCAATCTGAGACATGTAGCTCGATACAAGATTCACTGTAGACTTATCCTTGGGAAAGGGCCGCATTTGTTTCGCGCACATGGTCTCGTCCTCCAAACTGGGGACGAACCCGGCATACACACATCAGCGCCCGCAAAGGCGACGGTAACACACGACCATAGAGCACATCAGAGCGCCGAAGGAATCAAGTGACAGGCCTCACAGTGGCAGAGCAAGGCTCCCAAGCCGCAGAGGCCGGGATGCCCCAGTCTGGGTCGGATCGTTCGCTGCCTTGCCCTGAAGGTAGAGCCAGCCCAAGGCTGCAAAGCACACCGCTTCCCTGGCTTCAGGAGGAAGGCCAAGGGTCGCTAGACTCGACACCTCTAGGTCGGGAAGCGCCACGGTTAGGCAGAGCATGAGGCTTGGGTTTCGCTCGCCTCCACCGGCGAGAAGGAGTCGATTTGCAGCTAAGGACTCCCGCTCGATCGCCTCTCTAATGAGCTGGACCGTCACGCTCACGAGCGTTGCCGCACCATCTTCGAGAGAACAATCCGGCGAGAGGAAGCGGTGAAGAAACGGCAGGTCGAAGCCTTCACGGGCAAGGGAGCGGCCTGGCTCGGGGCGACAGGCTTCCACCATGGCCGCGACCACAGCTCCGTCCGGGCAGCCTGCCGCGCTGAAGACCCCATCCCGGTCGCAGGATTCCCGCCCCTGTGTTCGATACTCCACCCAGCGATCTAAGAGGCAGTTCCCAGGGCCCACATCCAAGCCGAGCAGTTCGCCGTCAGGTCCAAGGCCCGTCAGATTGGAAATCCCGCCGATGTTGAGGAGCCATAGGGGTGCATGTCGGCCTAAGAGAAATTGGTCAGCGACGGGCACGAGAGGGGCGCCCTGACCGCCGAGGGCCATGTCTGCACTGCGAAGATTCCATAGCACTGGAAGATCGAGGAGTGCGCTGAGGCGGTCGCCATCGCCCAGTTGCAGGGTATGTCCCCCCCGTTCCCCGAAGGCGGCCGGTGCATGCCAAAGGGTTTGACCATGGCTGACGACGAGATCTGGCGTTGCTCGATGATTCAGGAAGTCCCTGATGCGCTCTGCGCTTTCATCAGCGATCAAAGCATGGAGCGCAGACAGGCCAGGAAGTTGGAGTGCTTCTGCTTGGAGCAACTGTTGCCGAAAGTCCTTGGGATAAACGGACTCCTGAAAGGCTTCCATTTCCCAGTCGCCTGGGCCTGGACCAAAGCGCACAAGAGCCAAATCGAGGCCGTCGCAACTGGTACCGCTCATCAAACCCAGAATTCTTGCTTCTTGCGGCCGCGATAATTGGATCATCGGGTGCACTCCAGAAAGTTGTCGATCAAGGGGCCCCCCTCTGCACTGGCGATGGATTCAGGATGAAACTGGACACCATGGGCGCCGAGTCCCGGGTGCTCTAGACCCATGACGGTGCCATCTTCGGTCCAAGCGGTCACCTTCAGTTCGGCCGGCAGCGACTCCCGGTGGATAACCAGGCTGTGATAGCGAGTCGCCGCAAAGGGCGAGGGAATCCCCTTAAAAATACCTTCGGCCTCATGAAAGATCGGGACCACCCGACCGTGCATTGGTTCCGGCGCCAAACCCAACTCCCCACCCATCATCATGCCGATGGCCTGGTGCCCCAGACACACTCCGAGAACCGGTACCTGGCCCAAGAACGCTTTCAAAAGGTCGAAACAGTTGCCGGCCTCCTCTGGTCGACCAGGCCCAGGACCCACGACGAGAGCGCTGTAATCGCTGGGGTGGCACTGGAGTAGCCCGGCTTCATCATGATGCCGCACATCGACCTGCTGACCACGAACCTGGAGCATCTGGACTAAGTTGAAGGTAAAGCTATCGTAGTTGTCGAGGACAAGAATCATCGATCCAGCCCAGCCTCAGTGAGTCGCTCGAGAATCTTCGGCCTGCTGGATCCACCGCTGAAACCCAAGCCGACAATCGGTGCCCCGTAAGTCTCATCGGCCAAGGCAATATCACCAGCCCATCCAGCCTCGACGGCGACGCCCCAGCAGTCACAGGGACTCCGATAACCGAGGACTGCACTCAAGAGTCTCAGGCTTGACGTCGTCGGCCGAAAAGCCGCCGATGCTTCCAACTGAACTCGGCCCGACTCCCAACTGACCCGACCACTGAGATCTTCATAGAGTACATGGTCCTCCTGACGGCCCAGGTGTCGGGAAAGGCCCAGGGCCGGATCCAAATCCAGGGTGAGATCCCGACCTAAATCCCGGCGCTGATAGGAGACACGAAATCGCTCTCTGCCCCGGGCGTCTCGAAGAAGGTAAAAACCAGTGACAACCGCAGGCGCCAAATCTGCGCTATCGAGAACCCAACGGGTGGTGAAGGCCCAGCGTTTCCGCTTCCATGAACCGAGCCAATCCAGCAGGAGCCCGGAAGAGGCCGTCGTCTCGATGCTTGGTCCTCCTTCTGCGACCAAGTGACGCCGACCCAGCATCAGCCCGTAGCGCTGTAGAAATCCGGCCTGCCGAGCTTCGAAACCAATGCGCAGATGCTCTCCTGAGACGCCTGACCACGGGGCTTGAAGCCCCTGTACAGACAGTTCTGGAAGCCGCTGTACTCGCCCCTCAATGGAGGGTTTCAGCCAGGTTCCACGACCGTTAGAAAGCGCTGTGTAGAGGGAGACAGCCGCACCAACCCTGGCCGTGGAGCCCAGTTCGGCCCAACCGCTTGACTGCCAACCAATATAAGGGGGGAGTGTGCCCCCAGCACTACCATAAATGCTGCCATACGGCGCCAGGTCCTGAGGTAAAGGATGAGCGGGCTTGGAGTTGAGCCCGAGACGACCATGAAGGGCGCTTTGCTGCCCGATGAGGTGTAGATCCAGGTCTGTGCTCACACCGTGGGTCAACGGCCCTGTCCAGAGACTGCCATTCCGCCGACCATGCCAAGTGGATAGGCTCAGACCAGCCCATTCCTCACCCAAACGAAGACGCTGCCGCAAATCGATGGCCGGTAATTGCCGGCGGGCTGCAAGCACCGCAAGGTCAGGGAAGGCATCTGCATCACTGGCAAGAAGACCGTGAATGTTCCATTCTCGAGCGGGTGCCGGATCATAGTGGGCGACCTCCCCTAGCCAGCGCCCTTCCAAGGTCTCAAATTCCAACTGCGTTTTCGCACCCTTCGTCGGCTTTGCTCGTACCTCGCCTCGCCCCCAGAGCCCTCGAGATTGGACCCATCCTCCAGTGAAGGTTGCATCCCACCATCGAGCGCCGGCCCAATACACGGGTAAGCCGACCCTGAGCCCGTCCCGGGCGTCGTAACGGGTCACAGGGGCCAGCAGCCCTGACGAGCGCCGGCCGAGCGGGAGACTCCACCAAGGCAAGACCAACACAGGCACCTGGCGGATTCGCAAGACCGGCCAGCTCAGAACCACACGGTGCCGATCCCCAAGAACGTCCACCCTGGCGGCCGCAAAGCTCCACGGCGGCTCATCACAGCGGCAAATGGTTAAATCCACTTCGCGCAGATGTTTGTTGGCTCCCATTTGGCGTACGGATCCGGCCCGAGCTCGAGCGAGGACCTGGCCCCCACCGTCCCGCAGCGAGAGATCCACCTGCTGGGCGTGGATCTGCCCGGCGCGCAACTCCAAAGCATCGCATCGGAGTACCGCACCGGACTCCTCGGTATTCACCCCACCAACGAGGGTGACGCTTTGGTTCTCCCGATCCAAACGGGCTTCGTTCGCCTGGAACACCCGACCGCGCCAACGTATGACGACCTCGCCCCGGGCAAAGAGCGTCCCGTCCTTGTCGAGTCTCAGGTCTTTGGCCTGAACATCGATGGTTGAGGCAAAAATGAGGGCAAATCCGAGGTACGCGGTCATCGAACCCGGACTTCTAGGCGCCCCTTCTTATTCACAGTCTTCAGGCGAAGACCCGCCTCGTGGGTGATCCGGACACGCATTTTCCCCTGCTTGAGCCGCGACGAAATGCGGTGGATGCTGCCGCCGAAGCGCTTCGTATTCAACGATGCACTGGTCTTGGCACTCCGCGCCCCAGGAATTTCAAACACCGTCGTCGTGGGGGAGATCCGCTTGAGCGTACCGCTGAGTTGACCGTCGACGTGGATCACCACCCGTTCCGGGCCCACAGGGCGGTAGCCCACCCGTTTCACATTGGACTTCGAACCGTCCCTCAGCTTCGATCGGGCCTCGGCTCTGCGTTTCTTCGCTGAGCCCCCGGCGCCTCGCTCACCACCAAAGCCGTTTGGAGCCACCCGAGCCTGGCTCGGCTTCTTGCGAGCCCTCAGGATCCGGGCCCGTTCCGCCTTCGCTTTAACCGCCAAATTCTTCGCCTTGGCGCTGGCCTTGGCAGCGGCCTTCTCCACTTTCTTGCGTTCTCGAATCAGCGCATCGACTTCACTCTGCCGAGCCTTCACCTCATCACGACTCGATTGAAAGCGTTTGCGGCTCTGACCCAGCGCCGCACGCATACGTTCCTCTGCGTTGCTCATTTCGAGGCTTTGCTGCCGAACCGATACAGCCGACGACTCCATGCGCCGGACTTTGTCCTTTTTGTTCTTCAGCGTCTTTTGCAGGCGTGCCACCGCTGCCTGGCGTTGCTCTAGACGCTTCTTGGCGGCCGCAAGGGCTTGCCCGGTTCGACGCTGGGCCTTGGCGGTCTCCGCCAACTCGGCCCGAATCGATTTCTCTTTCGCCGTTGCATCGGCCAGTATCTTGCGACGCTTTGCCAGCCGCTTCACCAAGGCCTCAACCTCACCACGCTCATCGCCAAGGGCCTCTTGAGCGTCCGACAGCCCACGCTCTGCACGGGATGCCAACACCCGCAGCCGCGCCAACTCCTTCGCCAAGCCATTGGCCCTTCGGTCCGTTTCATCGGCTTTCTTGTGGGCCTTGGCCAAGAGGACGCCGGCTCGCTGGGCTTGCTTCCGTGCGGCTTCAACAGACGCACTCAGTTTCTTGACCCTGGCCTGCTCTCGCCCAAGGCGTCGCTCCGATTGGCCATGCTGTGCTTCTCTGTCCGCCGTGTCCCGCACCAACTTGGCAATCTGTGCGCGCAAGTCGACCGCTCGGTTTTCTAGGTCCGCTTCACTGGCCTTCGACTTCTTGAGGCGCTTCGTGGCTTGCTCATAACGTGTGAGCGCGGTGCCGAGTTCGCCGTCGAGCCCGTCGAGCTTCGCACGTAATTTCACCAGTTTCTGATCTTGTCCTTTAACGGCCTTCTTCACAGACGCATAGCGGCGGTCGAGATCGGCAATGCGGCGCCGGTAGCGCGTCTGTTCGGTCAGCAGGCCCTTCGATTCCTGCTCTCGGGCTTTGAGCGCGGCTTGCTTCTTTGCGGCTTTCGCCGCTAATTTCTTCTGCTTTTTGGCCAGTCCGTTGATCGACAACTGCAGCTTCGCGACCCGGGCAAGATAGGAGGTATCCCCCTTTTCGAGATCCATCTCCTCGCGCACCAAGCGGGTAATCTCTGCCCGGTGGGCTAACTCGACCAGCTCAAGCCGATTCAACTCGGCCGTCCGATCCCGAGAGGACCCCTGGACCTGAGCTAGACGCTGCTTGGCTTCCGCTTCAGCAGCTTCAAGCTTGACGATCTCTTGGCGCCGGAGCCGGATCTTCTTTTCCAACTGACTCAAGGCTTGGCCCGCTGCCTTTAGGACTTTCTGACGCTTCTTCGAGCGGGCCCGCCCCTCGCTGACCTTGACGTCAAGGCCCCGCAGCTCATCGGCCCGCTCGCCGGAATGACGGCGAAAGTTTGCCAGTAACTGCCTCAGCCGGGCGGTCTCTTCCCGCTCACGGCCCAGCGCGTCCGCAAGTTGCTTCGTCGTGGGCCCCCGTTCTGCGGTCACCACCGGTTTGGGGGACTCAGGCGCTCGGGCTGCGGCCAAACGGCTACCGCTGGCTTGAAAAACCCGAAGCCCCTTACTCCCCTGACGGAGTTCGAGACGGATCCCACCGCGCAGGGCCCGGGCCGAACTCGGAACCCCTTTCTGGGAATGTAACTCGAGACGGAGCAGCCGTGTACGACTGCCGATATGTTCAACCAACTTGAGTTCAGAGCCAGGGAACAGCGGTATCGTTTCGGGAAACCCAGTAGGGCGTTTTCCCCCCACCACATCCACCACAAGGAGCCCTTCCGCTTCCGACTGGAAAGCCTGAAAGGTGGGCCGACCGTTGAACCGCAGGTCAATATGGGTGGCTTGGTCCCGTCCCTCAACATGAACCTGCTGAAGCCCTGGATCAGCAACGAACATCAGCATCAAACTCAGCATCACGAGTCGACTCCCATCAGGGCATCACGTAGGGGCCCGAGACCATAGATCGAGCCAAAGGCTACCAACTTCAGTTCCGCCTCTGCGGCAGCGGAAGACATCAACGAGAGGGCCTCCCGTCGATTAACGACCTGTGTGGATGCGCCCAACTCAGCCAATACACGCTCGATGCTCTGACCAGGAACAGCTTTGGGATGGTCGGCTTCCACGATGTAGAAGTGGCGGGCGGTGGGTAGAAAGGGGGCGAGGACCCGAGGGTCTCGACCACAGAGGCTCACGAGTGCATCGACGGGAGCGGGGATCTGCTGGGCCAGGGCAGTGATCGCTGCTTCGTTATGGGCCGCATCCATGAGCAACCCACCCACCCGCTCTCCCCGCATCGGATTTCGGAGTTCATCGATGCCTGCTTGGACGGCCTCCTGCTGGTCGAGACCAAGGCGAGTTGCCGTTGCGACGCCTGTCGCCACCGCATCCCACAACATGTCCAACTGAATCCTCTCGGGGCGCTGGGCGATCACGTGATGACTCCTCACGCTCGTTCGATCGACGCTCCAGTGCCTTCCGTTTAGCCAAAGGTCTGCATTCGTGGCTTCAGCCTGAGCCCAATAGGGCTGCATCCCCGGGCCCAGGATCAACGGACGGGAGGGCCGAGCGACAGCCAACTTTTCCCCAGCAATCTCCGCCAGGGTATCCCCTAAATACTCCTGGTGATCGAGGGCCACACTGGTGACGACAGACACTTCGGGGTCGCTCTGATTCACCGCATCCCACCGTCCGCCCATCCCCACTTCGAGCACGGCGAGGTCAACGGTTGCTGTGGCGAACAGATCGAAGGCGAGGGCCGTGCTTAGCTCAAAGAAGGTGGCTTCACCGTCATCGGCCCGACGCAGGGATGCCGCCAGCGTCTCGTCGTCTACCTCCGCACCATCGATGCGAAAACGTTGGTTCAAGCGGCTGCGGTGGGGCGATGTAAAAAGCCCCGTGCGCAGACCATGGGCCCGGGCGACCGCCTCGACGGTGCGAGCACATGTACCCTTGCCATTGGTCCCGGCGATGACGACGGTCCGTAGAGAACGAGAGGGATAACCAAGGGCCGCATCCAGGCGACCGATCCCCGTCAAATCTTGGCGAATTCGCCCCCGCCGGCGAGCGTAGATCGCCTCCAGCTGTTGGGCCAGTGTCGTGGCACTCACGCGGAGGCGGGGCGGGTGCGTTCGATCAACTCGGCCACGAGGCCTGGTAAGAGGTCCCGAGGAACAACACGGTCGATGAGACCGTGCTCAAGGAGGAACTCGGAGCGCTGGAACCCTTCGGGCAGCTTCTGCCGAATCGTCTGCTCGATGACACGGGGGCCTGCAAAGCCGATCAGGGCCTTGGGTTCAGCGATGATGAAATCACCCAGCATCGCAAACGAAGCAGCGACCCCACCGGTGGTCGGATCAGTCAGGATGGAGATGAATGGAAAAGAGGACCCGCTGCGATAGCGATGGAGAAGCCCTGAAATTCGAGCCATTTGCATCAGGGAGAGGATCCCCTCCTGCATGCGGGCACCACCACTGGCGCTGATAATCACAAGGGCTTCGTCAGCTTCCGTGGCTCGCTCGATTTGGCGGCAGATCAACTCACCGACGGCCGAGCCCATCGAGCCCCCCATGAAGCCAAAGTCAAAGCTACCCGCTTGGACCGAATAGCCGCCGATCTCGCCGGCACCAGCCACATAGGCGGCTTGATTGCCGGTCTTCTTCCGGTAGCGGTCCAGTCTCTGGGGATAGGCCTGGGTGTCGGTGAACTCAAGGGGGTCGCCGCTGGTCACGTCTGCATCGTGACGGGTCCAAGGACCATCAAACAGCATATCGAGGCGTTGGGCGGCGCTTAGGCGGTGGTGGTGACCGCAGCGGCTACATACCCACTGGTTTTCCTCCAACTCATGGGTCAGCATCAGGGCTTTGCAGCCCAAGCAGTGACGGTACAATCCAGTTGGGACCTGAACTTTCTTCTCGACCTCGGGCGCCTCGCTCATGGCCTCGTCTCCCTACTAGGCGTCGCGATGGCACAGGGGGCGCCCAGCGGGCAAGCACAGCCTTATGTGGGCCTTATTGTCCTGCGGGCAGCGGGATGCTGAAACTTCCATCACCCCCTGCAATACCCTCACCGAGAAGCACCGCACGTCCAGCGAACCGTAAATCCCGGGAGAAGACCTGAATCAACGTGTTGCCCCCGCCCGAATGACCGGAGACCTCACCACTAAAGAGTGTCCCCTCCTCGATCTGTAACTCAACGCTCAACTCGTCCCGCAAGGACAAGAGCCGTAACAATCGGGGATAGGGTGCCGAGGGCACGACGAAGAGTGCAACCTCACCCGGTGGCAGGGACAATTCGAAGCGTCCATTCTCGTCGGTCTGGTGCTCAAGAATCCACTCTTGTTGCCCCCAAGGACCCAGATCTTCGCTTCGGTCCGCACCCATGAACTGTTGGAAGACCAATCGTGCTCCAGCCGCGGGTTGTCCTCCCGACAAGAGAACTGAACCGGTCATTCGCACCCGTTTCGCGAGCGTCACCACCATCTCCTGATGGCCGAGATGGGCTACTTCAAGCCCTAGACCGATCACGGGCGCCAGATCATCTCTGCCTCGCGGGTGGATATCCACCCACCAACTGCCCTGGGCCAACTGCAGCATGGTGGGGACATCAGCCTGGGTTTCAATTCGATGTCGGATTAAGCCCGCAGCCGCCGCAGGCCGAAGCACCAGGTCGCAAGCAAGAGGCCTCGAGTCCTGCCCGGAACGAATCGTAACAGCGACCGGAATCGCAGGTCCATCAAACACGGCAGTGACCTCGCCCCACGCTCCATCACCCACCGGCCGAGCCGACATCAGTTGACCGGACACCGCGGGGTCATCGCTGTCGATCAACAGGCGGACATCGGTGACATCCTCCCGAACCAACAGCTCAAACCGCCCATCTTCATCGGACTGCCCCCGACCGCTCACTCGATGCCCGTCCACATCTTGAAGCCGCAACGACCGGCCAGCCAAAGGGAGCCCCCCTTCGGATAGGAGACGCCCCGTGACCCGCTTGGGTGCTTCCACAAGGCGAAACAAAACGTTTTGCCCGTCAAGATTCGACTGGGGGACCAGAATCTGGGCGTCAGTGGGCGGCAAGCCGGAGGCTTCCGGATAGAATCGGAGTTGCCAGTCGGTCCCCTCCGTCAAAACCAAACTACCGCTCCCCTCTTCCGACACCAGGGCCTGCCGCTGGACGGGAGCGCCCGGGATGCTCTGCTGACGAGATGCGATCACTCGGCCTGGCATGGGGCGACCATCGGCGCCTTCCGCCCTCAGATCCACCGTAAGCTCGGCCAGCAGACTCAAATCGAGACGGGCGCTATTGCTTAGATCCACATCGAGCAATTGCTGGCTTCGGTGGTCCCGATGGAGATTAAGCGCCACTCGCTCGAAGGGGATCTGGGGATCAAAACAACGGTTGAAGATACACTGCTTCGAAGCATCCCTGCAGGGGGTCTCCACATCACAGAAAGGCTGTTCGGGTTCCGTGCCCAACTGCAGTAGTCCTTCGACACAGCCGGCGCCGAGAAGGAGCAAAAGAGCAAAACAAGCTCTCATGGGGTCAACTCCTCAGGGCAATCCTCGTCATCGGAAAAGACGAGAAGCCACCAGACATGGTCAAATCGCCCCTCGTCTGGAACCGCCCTATTCAGCGGCTCGGTCCCGCTTAAAAAGTCCCGGTCGCTGACCACAGCCTCTAACTGATGCGCCGCTGCTGCCCCCACCCTCAAGCCATTAGGAAAATGCCGCGGTGAGTTGAATTGGAGTCGAAAGGAGGTGCCGACGCGCCGGGTCGTCACCTGCTCCCGAGGCAGCAGGCTATCCTGAGCGATCGCCGTGTTGGCGTCGCCATCGTAATCGACGAACCACCGCACATACAGGATGTCGTTCAGGTCCATCTCATCGACGGCTCCGATCCGAAACTCCTGTTCTGAGCAGTTCGCGTTGAGTTGCACGATTCCCCCCGACGGTGTCGTCTGCTCCGGCGCGATCGCCGGTGCCCGATTGATCGGCGCCCCACCCGCATCAGCGATCGGGGCGTCAACAGGCGCAAGACAGCCTGACATGACAAAGAGCGAAACCGAGGCCAACACCGCTCTAAGAGCCGCTATTTCAATGGCTTTCACAATGCCGCTACTGGGCGCCCAAGACATCGGTGTCATGCCTCCTGCCCAGAATCATCGCGACTCATGTAACGGAAGATCGTCCGGGGATCGACATCGAGTTGTCTCGCCGCTTCGGTCCTGTTGCCGCCACATTTGGCGACCGTTTCAAGCACCAAGCGGGTGCGGAACCGCTCGACGGCCTCTTGGAGGGAGCGTCCGGCCTCAGGGGCAGCAACCGCCTCTAGGCCAAGGTCTTCCGGACCGATCTCCCGTCGCTCGCTATCCCCTAAGAGCACTGCTCTTTGAACCCGGTTCTGCAGTTCCCGCACATTGCCAGGCCAGCGGTGCGCCAAGAGAACAGAAATCGCCTCACTGCCAAGAGTCCAGCCGTCATCCGTATCGCTGAGAAAGGTCTTGGCTAGCAGGAGGATATCCTCCCCCCGCTCCCGCAGGGGCGGCAGATGAACGTCCACTTGCCACAAACGGTAAAACAGATCCTCCCGGAAACTCCCCTCCTCGACGGCCTGGTCGAGCGCGACATGGGTCGCTGATAACACCCGAAGGTCCACGGCAACCGGCTTATTGGAGCCCACCGGAGTCACGACGCCCTCCTCCAAGACCCGCAAGATCTTCACCTGCAATGGCAGGGGCATTTCACCGATTTCGTCGAGGAGCAGGGTGCCACCATCTGCTTCAACGAATCGCCCCTTCCGGTCCCGGCTCGCACCGGTAAATGCTCCTTTCTTATGGCCAAAGAGCTCCGCTTCGAGCAGTTCACTGGGAATCGCCCCGCAGTTGATGGCCACGAAGGGGCCTGAGCGCCGATAGCTCCGATCGTGAATCTCCCGGGCCACCAATTCTTTTCCGGTCCCTGTCTCGCCCAAAATCATGACCGCAGCGTCGGAGCGAGCAATCCGCTCCACCCGTTCAAAAACCGCCGACATGCCTTCACAGGCACCGATCAAGCGGCCCATTCGCACCGCTTCGAGTTGGGACCTCAAAAGCGCCCGTTCCTTCTGCAGCCCTTCCACCTGCTCCGCGAGTTCAACGAGAATACAGGCGATGGCCGAAAACACCTCGAGGACACGGAGCGTGGCCGGATCGAATCGGTTCACGGCCCGGCCACTGCCTAGATGAATCAGCCCCATCAGTTCCTCGCCCCGCATCAGGGGTAAACCGATGGCCGCCCGCAAGCGGAGGTCGATGACTGATTGGGCTTCGGCCAGGGCTGGGTCACTCAAAACATCGGCCACCATCAAAGGTTGGCGACGACCGCGCACCTGATCCAGAAGCGTATCGCTTAAAAGGACGGGCTCCGATTGTTCCTCGGCGCCGCCACTGCGGGCAACGACAGAGGGTGTGTTGTTCTCTAAAAGGACCACATAACCGCTGTCTGCCTCTGCGAGGGCAACGCAATAGTCGAGAAGCTGCTGAATCAGTTGATCCGGAGGCATCCCACTTTGCACCCGCCGAGCGAACGACGTGAGGGCGGTCAATCCCTCCTCCCCGAGGGCGAATGCTGCCTGGGGCTTCTCAAGGCTGTGACGATAGGTGAGTTGGTGGGGGCCGACGTCGATCCGGTCACCATCTTCGAGCAGGATCTCCCGCACCTTGGCGCCGTTCACCTGCGTGTGGGCCCGGGCCAACAAGCGATGCCCCTTGCCATCCTCAAGAAGTTGGAAATGCCCCGGCTCGACCCCGCTGGCTTCAGGCAACTGGAGGTCACAGCCCGCCCCACTGCCGACCACACTCAGCGGCCGGTACAACTCGAGGCTTTCGCTGCCGTCAGCGCGAACGAGGTAGGGCATCAACCCGCTCCTCCCAAGCCAACCACAAGTCCCCCACCAAGGCGGCTCCTCCAACGAGGGCGCCGAGGAATTGGACCGCAGTCCAACCCTGCATGGCGCTGGCCCGATCGAGGGGCACCAAGCCATCGGCACCAACCTGCCCCCGGGCCATCCAATAGCCAAAGACATTGACGGCCAAGCCAATCCCTTCTGCCACCGCAAAACCCGCGCCCCGACCGTGATCCCCAAACTGCCAATGGCAATAGCCGAAGGGAACAAAACAACGCTGTCTCCGCTCGGTGGCGGTGACGGTCACCACCCGTTCGACCACCTGGGGTTTGGGAGGCGGAACTTCACGAACGAGGGCTTCGAACCATGCCCGCTCCTTTGGTGGCGATAAGAAAGGGTCGAGCCCCGTCACGGGGGCGAGTCGGAGCGAGGCCCGGGCCTGCGTATCTGCCAAAGACTGTTGACCCAGCCGAAAGTGGCAGATCGCCGCCAGTCGATAAATCTCGCCACGCCCAGTTCGACTGCGACTCGCGTCGAGCGCAAGGCCTCGTAATTCAATCACCTTTTTGCAGTCAGAAAGCTCAAAGGCCGACCGGACGGCCTCAAGGTCGCCTACAGCAAAAATCGCTAGGGAGAGGAGCAGTCCACCCGCCACGTCCGTTGTCCACCGGCCTCAAGGACCGTCTCCATGGCCATTCGGCAGCCAACTGCTTCATAGACCAGTTCGGTGCTTTTGCGAAAGTTCCCAGATGGCATCGGAATCTGCAACGAGTTCTCCCCCGGTTTCAGAGGGTACTCACGACCCAAGACCTTCAAGGTCCCCAAGCCCGGGCTTTGCACCACGAGTTGACTGGGATGGAAGTCGCGAATGCGGACGGTCAAAGCCTGAGACCCCCCCGGCCCGGTGCCCGGCAACTCGACCCGGCGGGTGATCTCCTTCGCCCGGTCGTGACGCAACATGATTTCATGGGTCCCGGCCGGCAAACGCAAACGGTGCAGTCTTGCGCCATCCCTCGGCGGCGAGCCTTTGACGTGAAGTTCAGCCCACGGGAACACCCGGACTGTCAACTCGTGACGACGAGGGGCGACGGCCGCTGCAGATGCCCCTTTGAGTTGTTTTGGCCTGTCGTCTTCCTTGGCTTTGGCTTTGACCGCCTCGGGCGTGGGGACCACTTTTTCCCGGTAGGCCATGGGCTTTGGCACCACCCGCGTCCCAGGCGCAGCAACCTGTTCTTGTTCGATCAGCCATTGGGAACTCAGTGTGAGCCCGAGGGCCAGAAGTATCAAAGCGATCACAACAGGCCGCCCCCATCGTCGAACCCCGCTGGCGGCAACCTCCTCCAAAATGGCCTGTCTCGACGGATCGAGGGCAACGATTCGGTTGGCGAGGCCGACGGCTTCGGGCCATCGGTGGGCTGCGCGAGCCCCAGCCAGTCGCTGATCGAGATAAGCAAGTTGCTGCGTACGCCATGAAGAGGAGGCCACGGCCGGACCATTGAGTAAGGCTGCCAGTTCCGCCGGTCCCTCGCCGAGCCAGTCGGGCAGCAGAGGTTCGATCTCGCGGAGCACGGCTTCGAGGTCGGGAAACCTGTCCTCGGGATTGAGCGCCATCATGCGGGTGATCGCAGCGACGAGTCGCTCGTCCATAGCTGGTGCAAGCCGTTCCAGGGGTTTGTAATCGCCCTCGGCAAGAGCTCGAAAGGTCGCTGCCGGGTTGTCCCGAGAAAATGGAGAATGACCGGTCGCTAACTGATATAAGACCGTACCGAGGGCAAACTGATCGCTCCGGGCGTCAGCTCGCTTCCCCGCGACGATTTCCGGTGCCATATGGGCCGGCGAACCCACCAAAGCCCCGGTGATGGTCAACTGCCCACTGCCCTGCTCGAGGCGGGCGATCCCAAAGTCCATCAGCTTCACGCGACCATCGTTGAGTACCATGACATTGGCCGGTTTCACGTCCCGGTGGACCACCCCCTCTCGATGGGCATGCAAGAGGGCCTGGGCCAAGGGGATGGCGATGAGTAGCAAGGTCTCTGGGGGTGAGAACTCCGCTCGAGCCATGAGTTGATCCAGCGACTGCCCCTCGAGTCGCTCCATCACAAGGAACTGGAGGGCTTCCTCCTCTTCACTCCACTGATAGACTTGGACGATCCCGGGATGCCGCAGGCGACCGATCGCCCGTGCTTCGGCCCGAAACCGAGCCTTCCCCTCCTTATTGCTCACCAAGACCGGGTGAAGCACCTTGATCGCGACCGCTCGGTCCAACTCTTCATCGTGTGCGGCATAGACGATGCCCATGCCTCCTTCGCCAATGGGGCCGTCCACGCGAAACTTGCCGATACGTTGTGGCCCCATCGACTATCCCAGGCAGATCCCAAGGGACCGGGCCGTTTGCATCAAGGAATGATTCAGCGGCACCGTTCGGACCTTACCCGCGACCTCATCGAGGGCAATATAGTGTATCCGGTTGTTGTTCATGCCCACGAGAACCCCCCAACGATCCTCCAAGACACAATGGGCTGCCGCACAGCCGAAGGTCGTGGCGAGCACTCGATCTCCCGGGCTTGGGCTCCCCCCGCGCTGGAGGTGACCCAGCAGGACAGCCCGGGTCTCGATCCCTGCGAGGGCCTGAATCCGTTGCGCGACCACGGCCCCAACGCCCCCCAAGCGACGATGCTCCGGGTCCCGAAAAAGGGGCTCTTGATCTTGCTCGGCAGCCCCTTCGGCGACGACGACCAGATTGTAGGAGAGTCCTCGGACTCGCTCTTCAAGGATCTTCGCCACCACACGGTCATAACTGAACGGCACCTCGGGCAACAGAATCACATCTGCACCCCCGGCGATGCCCGAGGCCAGGGCGATCCAGCCAGCGTCACGACCCATGGTTTCAAGCACCATGACCCGCCGGTGGCTTTCGCCGGTTGTTTGCAAGCGGTCCAGCGCCTCCGTCGCACAATGGACTGCCGAATCAAAACCGAAGGTAATGTCAGTGCCGTGAACATCGTTGTCGATGGTTTTCGGGACACAGATCACCGGCAGGCCCCGATCCATCAGCCCCGCGGCGATCGCCGTGGAACCATCGCCACCGATACTAATCAGGCCGCCAACGCCCATCGCGCGAAGCCGCTCCAGAACCAAGTCGCCCCGATCGGAGCCATCATGCCAGCGAAAGGGGTCACCGGAATTTGATGTTCCAAGGACCGTCCCCCCCTCCACCAGGAGGCCGTCCACCGTCTTGCCATCGAGGGGCATCAATCGCGGGGGATCATCCAAGAGCCCAAAATAAGCATCGCAGAGGCCGACCACCTCCGGACCACCAGCCCCCTCGAGCGTCAGTACAAGACTGCGAAGTACCGCATTCAAGCCAGGGCAGTCACCGCCCCCTGTCAGAACCGCTATCTTCTCCATGGGGCCTTTCCCAAACTGAAACCAACTCCACGTGCATGGTGCCGGGCATCAGATCGATGGGGTGGATTGCGTGGCAGCGATACCCCGATTCCGCCAGGCCGTGAAGGTCCCGCTTGGCTGCCTCAAGCCCGCAATGCACCATCACAATCCGCTGGGGCTGGGCCTCCAGCAAACGACGCTTCCAGGCCGGGTCTAGGCCCGACCTAGGCGGATCACAGATCGCCAGCTCGAGGTCGACAGGCCAAGGCCCGGCTCCAGCGCTGCGCAGACGAAATTCGACGCCCTCCACAGGGCTTAGCCACGCTGGGGCCAGCGCAGGCCCCTCATCCAGTGCGAGAACATCCCAACCCCGTTGGCCCAAGGCCCGGGCAAAGAGCCCCGTCCCGCAGCCTGCATCGATGGCCTGGCCCGCCTCCGAAGGCACCGCGTCGAGAACCGTCTGCAGCAGGCGTTCGCGCCCGGTCGGATGAACCTGAACGAAAGCAAATGGGGGTGTCGGCAGAACAACGGGCCCGACTCTGACGGCCACTGCTGCGGGCCCAGCGTAGATCTGGGGCGCCTTGAGCCCTCCGAAATGGGACCGCTTCGCCGCATTCGCCTCGAGCCAGGAGACCGCATCGCCCGGGCGTCCGACCGTCGGTCGGTCCGAGGGCAGAGGCCCCTGGGCCCGCAAGCCAAGCCCCACCTTTGCCAACCCTGAGACCGCTGGCGTACCCAGCGTCAACACCACACTGGTCACCGTCTGCAATTGGGGAGCCTGGACCTGGAATGAGAGCAGTTGGAGTCTATCTCGGAGGACCTCGGGAAGAATCTGACAGTCGTCGATGGCGAGACTGCCCGCCCCTCGAGCCATCGGCACCACAAACCGGGGTGCCGATCCCGCCCGGTCGACAAACACTCGGTGCCGAGTTCGCCAAGGCCCCCGCGGGCTGGGACCGCTTCCCGCTTCGAGCGACGAGCCGAGCGTTCCAAGGGCTTCTTTGACCCGGGACCATTTCGCCTGCCAGAGGGTATTGGGCTCCACCTCCCAGGCAACGCAGCCACCGCAGGTCGGCCGATGGGGGCAGGCTGTTGGATAGCGAGACGGTCCGGCTGTGATCTGCAACCATCGCCCCACAAGACGCCTGGGGCTCTCGTGAATAATCTCGATCCGACCACGATCACCGGGGGCCGCGGCCGGGATACGCAAGGGACGAAGATCGTCGTCGAGCGTGGCTTGACCATGCCCTTGACGGTCTAGGCCTTCGACCTGGACGTCGAATGTGCGGCCGATCATCCCGGTCCCTTTTTTCATGGACGAGGCGACACCCACTCGGTTCCGTCGGGCCCAGTCTCCTTCTTCCAGATGGGGCAATCTTCTTTGAGGCGCTCGAGGAACCAAGCGCAAGCGGCGAAGGCTTCGGCCCGGTGAGGCGAAGCGGCGACGATGGCCACGGCAGCATCGCCGACCTGAAGCCTGCCAACACGATGATGACAACCGAAGCTGACTTCAGGCCACCGGGCCTTCCCCTCCGCCTCGATCGACTGAAGGACCCGCAACGCCATGGTCTCATACGCGCTGTATTCGAGAAGGGTCACCGCCCGTCCCAGATGATGGTTTCGAACGGTGCCTAAGAACGTGGCAATCGCAC
>PBND01000032.1 GCA_002722845.1 Myxococcales bacterium
ATCCACGGTGAAGAGTTGAAGCGACGTGTTCGAGTGTATGGGGACGCCGGGTTTCAGTTAGCTGTTCACGCCATCGGTGATGGGGCGGCCCGAGACGTGGTCGATGCCTTTAGCGACTATCTCGCCCCCGGCAATGACCGGCGTTTTCGCATGGAGCACAGCCAGATCGTGCACCCGGCCGATCAGGAGCGCATGGCAGCCTATGGGATCTATGCCCCCGTTCAGCCCATTCATGCCACCAGCGATATGCCTTGGGCAGAGACGATGCTAGGACCCGAGAGAATCCGCTACGCTTATGCCTGGACCGATCTGATCCAGCGGGGGGTTGCGGTGAGCCTGGGGAGCGACTTTCCCGTTGAGGACGGCTGCCCCCTGGCTGGGATGCATGCGGCCTGCACCCGCCAGGATCATCGGGGGCAGCCCTTGGGCGGCTGGTATCCTGAGCAAAGGCTTCGGCCTGAAGATGCCTTGCTGGGCTATACCCAATGGGCCGCTCGAGCCGGTTTCGACGACGCTCGCTTCGGTCGACTTGAGCCGGGCTTCGCGGCGGATATCACCGTCCTCGATCGCTCCCCACTGGACGTGCCCATCGGCGATCTAGCCGGGCTCCAGGCCCAGGGGGTGGTGGTCGCGGGCGCTGGAATGAGCGACTAGCTATTCGCAGTGTCCGTCCTCGGTGCAGGTGAAGCCGATGAACTCACAAAGATCACGGAACTCCGCATCTTCGGTGCAAGGGAGACCGCATTGGAACTGGAACAGGACGCCCTTGCAGACCTGCCCCTCCGGACAGTCCTGATCGCCAGTACACATGCCGCCGCCACCACCGCCGCCGGCGTCTAGGCACATCCCTAAAAGGCAACTCTGGCCCTCTGGGCAGTCGTCATCGCTGGCACATTGGCCGCCGCCACCCCCACCGCCGCCGCCGCCATTGTCTCGGGGGACACAGGCGCCCTGCTGATCACAGCGTTCGTGGGCAGCACATTCTTCATCGGATTGGCAGAGGCCGTCGTCGATCTCTCGGCATTGGCCACCGACGCACTCATGATTTGCAGGACAGTGCTGGGGCCCCTCGCAGTCGATACAGCGACCCATCGGTGCGCCCTCAGCGATCTCACAGGCGATCTCACAGACCGAGTCGTCTCGGCACCGGCCTGGGGGCAGGGGGACACACATTTCATCGCGCACATTGCAGTAGGCATGGGCTGGACAATCGCTATGGGCTCGGCATGGCCCCAAAGGTCCGGCATCCTCGGGGGCAACGGTACCCGCGTCGATCGCTCCGACCGGGCCGCTATCTGCCGATGCACCGCCCCGGTCGTCAGCGCTCGCATCCAAGGTCTCCCTCGGCCCGGTGTCCCGCCCCGGTCCCGCATCGAAGGTCGGCGGAAAAACACAGGCGCTGTTGAAGCAAATGTAGCCTTCTTCGCATTGATCATCGACAAGACAGCCATTGCCTGCATCTGGCCTTTCAGTGGAGGCTGTGGGGCAGGCACAGAGCACCAGGAGTGCGATGGGCAACAATCGGTTTTGCATCACTACTCCTTGGTGAGGTCCATCCCGCCGGGATACGCGTAACTGACATCATTGCTGTACGCATAGACGAGGATCCCGAAGGGCTGTCCGGTCAAGTCGAGGATATTGTGCTGTCCCGACCCCAACAAGACCGTGGAGCGATACCATGGACTGCTGCCGATCCGGGCGGCGTCTTCGATGAGAAAGGGGGTGCGGCCCCGGTCGCCCATCTCTAAGTCGTTCACGCCGACCCCGTCGAGCTCGAGAATCGCACCGCCGCTGTGGATGATGGTCACGTACTGCACCGCATAGGTTTCCGGCGTGAGGAAGGTGTATTCGGATCGGTACTGAGCGGTGGGCGGGATGGCCATCATCGAGGGATCGCCGGAATTGGGTGGCGGGTAAGAGAGAACGCCACAGTTGGCGTCGCCCGTCGTACAGCCTGAACTGATGAACTGGGTCATGGCGAATTTACCAGTGCCCGTGGCTTGAAAGTCCTGTTTCGTGCCAAATTCACACCACTCGCCGGGGCCAAGGATCAGGGTGTCCCCCTCGGCCAGATCCAGGCAACCGTAGAGGCCACCCTTGATGGGGCCTAGACTCGCGATGCCCCGAAGCGGCGGATCAAAGGTGATCTCCGTCGCTTCCGAGGCCATCAGTCGGTAATAATTGGCTTCTGCCCGGGTGTTCGCCCGCCAGACGGTGTGGGCGCCCACGTAACGGTTGCGCCAGGTTTCCACGGGGAGATTCACCGTCTCAAGGTGATCGCAGGCAAGATAGCCCTCGGGCACGTAGGCGCAGAGATGGCCTCCGAAGACGCCGATCTCTTCACTAGCGAGCACTTCGACGCCGGTGAGATCGGCTCGCATTGGGTCGGGATCAGCAACGCTCATGATGGTGAGCACATCGTAGGGATCGACGGTGACAAAGAGGCTGTCACCCTCCTCTCGGGCCTCGGGGATCGTTTGGAAGACCCGGTTGCCCATGCGTAATTCGACCTCAGCACGACGCTCACCACCGACGATGCTGATCCAGCCTTCGAGTCGCTCTGATTGCCCCTGAAAGGTCCAATCCACGTGGGTATGACTGAAGGTGTAATAGTGCCGGCCCTGGGAGCCGGCTGGCAACAGGATGGTCGCATCGTTGGTAAAGGTCCAGGAACAGCACAGTGGCTGAAATTGATAGGCGGTCACCGGTGCTGTGGTCACCACCTTATAGGCCCGAGGCGCCAGTTCCGATGTGTAGGTTGCTTGGCCGCCCTCAAGGATGGTGCCGGCGGATTTCGGCGGCAAAATCATGGTGAGTTGCCCCTGGGCTGGAAGCACCAAGTTCTGCGCTTCGCCCCGCAGTCGCATTTGTCGGCCGCCGGCGGTGCGGGATTCGGAATAGACCGTCTGGCTCGGTGCCCCCCCTCGACCACCGATATTGCGTACGTTTTGGCTCGCCACCAACTGGACCACCTGATCTTCGCCATCGTCGCCACGCTCGGTGACGGTCACCTGGACTTCGTAGGCGTTGGGGTTGGCAAGGACGACGGCATAGGGGTGGTTTGCTTGGACCCGTTGGTTGTCGGAGTAGTTGGGTAGGTCGACGGCGAAAAAGGTACAGCCATCGTAGGAACTGCGTTCCCGGGCGAGCTCGCAGGCCGGAATGCAGATGCCACCGCTGCAACTCTCGCCGGGTTGGCATTCTGTGACACCGGTAAAGCTTAACTCATCTTCCGCACAGACCCCGAAGCTCGTGTCATCGATGCAGGAGACTCGACCGGCATGGCAGAGGGTGCGGCGGCAGATGCCTTCGGCGCAAACCTCGTCCCGATCGCAGGCTTCGGTCACCCAGCCCGAGCTCTGCTCATTACAGACTTCCCGGGCGCCATCCTCGTTACAGCGACGCTCACCAGCCTGGCAGATTGGATCCTCACACTCACCGATATTCACACAGCGTTGACCGTTCTCACAGGGAAGCTCTTCGAACCAACGCCCCCGATCTTCGCATTGTTCTCGGACCCCTTCGTCGTTGCAACGCAAGGCCCCGGCCACGCAGACCGGGTCCATGCACTCGCCGTCTTGGCAAAACTGACCGGCTCCACAGGGCAGATCGATGAAGCGTCCAAAGCTACAGACTTGCGAGGTGCCGTCGTCTTTGCACTGCCGTTCATCGGCCGCACATTCGTTGGGTGGGCCCGAGCCAGCGTCGACTTCAGTCGGTGCTTCCGTTTGGGGGCAGGCGAGTATGAAGGCGAGAATCCAAAGACTGCGTTTTCTCATCGATTCTCCCGATTATTTTTCGGCGATGCCTATGTCGGGTGCTGAGCCGACGATGGGGATCCCCGCGATGGGGACCCCTCGATCCACAAGGTTAATGCCGCTGACGTTGCCCAGGTCGAGGGCCATGAAGCTGACGGCCTCGGCAAGGATCGAGTCTGCTAAGCGCCCCCCATTGATCCAATCCAAGACACTGCTTTGCTCGTTGCCGACTCGCCCTTCGGCCGCGCCGCTACCCCGAGCGAAGGCGTTGTAGTCGAAGCGGTCGACGTTTTCCCATACCGTGAAGTTGAAACTTCGCACTTCATGCTCATGGAAGAGATTGTTGCGGACCTGAATGTCCCGGTTCTCAAACTCGTCGCCGTGGATGGTGAGACCGCTGTCATATTGACTGATGATATTGTGGTAGACGCGGACGTCCTTAACCGTCGTGAGGACCAGGCCAGAGGTACGTGTGGCGAGCTGTGAGACCATATAATTGCGCATAACCAACACGTCGTTAGGTACCAGGGCTTCGGCCACGGCATCGTGCACGCCCTGACCGATCCAGAGGGCCCTTGTACACTCAGCTAGATGATTGTTTTCCAGTTGGGCATCGGTGACAGCCCCCTGAATCTTGATGCAAGCACTGTTTTCCCGTTGGAGATGGTTCCACACCCGCAGCGCCTGGACTTCCACTTCGCGGCCGTCCCTGAGTTCGAGGCCGTCGTCGCCATTGTCATGGAAGCGACTACTGTGGATGCTCAGGTCGGTGGGCGCCCCTAGGGGGCGATCTTCGAAGCCGGCTGGGGGATCTCGATGGTTGGGGAGATGGAGGCCGTCGGCACTGTTGTCATGAACCCGTAGACCGGCCAGTTCCAAGCCGTCGACGTTGCCATAAATCCGGAGGCCATCGGCCGCATTGTCCCCATCCCCGTTGTTGTCGATCTGGGCGTTGATGAGCTTGGAACTTCGCAAGTCAGGACCGAAGGCGATGCCCACCCTTCGAGCACCTGTGGCCCGAAGGCCTGCCAGGATCACATGGCTCGCCGGGCTATTGCTGGCGATGCCGGCGACGTGGACTGCCCGGTCGACTCGAGACTCTGCATCGATGTCCAGCCCCTGAATCATCCAATGGGAGCGGTTCAAACGCAGGACTGGAACATCTTGGTCATCCCCCGGCGTCAGTGTTGCGCCCGGCTCAGCAATCACTTGAATCGGCGCATCCTCTTCACCGCGCTGGCACAAATCATCGACGGCAAAATGACCGCGAAAGACACCTTTCTTGACCACCAAACGATCGCCAGGCTCCAGAGCTCGGAGGGCGACTTGAAGGTCCTCGAAGGGGGCCTCCTCGGTTCCGATTCCGCCAGGCACGCCCGCGGGGTCGGCATAGCGGGTCCGCAGGGGCTCCGGCAGGGTCGGGGAAGGCGTGGCTTCCATCGCGGGGAAGGCCTCCCCGAGCACCATGACCGTAGGCTCCTCAAGCAGCCGGTCCGCAGCCAGCGGAATGGTGCCCGTAGGCTCGACACACGCGAGTGTGAGAACGAGGATGATGCTGCTGCGTCCAGTCATGATGATACCCTCGCCCCCAAGCAGCTTAGAACCCTACCGGTAGCAGGACAAGTTCAACAGTTGAGGGATCGAGCAGGAGGTGACAGAATACCACCGCCTAAGGAAATGGAGTTGGCATGCGCTCCCTGCTCTTTTTTTGTCTCATTTTGGCTGCATGTATTCCCGATGATAGCGGGATCGGTCCCGATGGGCGCCCCACTGGGCTTTGTGTCGCTTCCCGCTTAGCCTGCCACGATAATATGGTGAAGCAGTGCACACCTGATGGTCAGCAGCGGGTCATCGTGACCCGTTGTGGCGAGGATCAGTACTGTTCCCAGGCTGCCTGCCATGATCGAATCTGCGAGCCTTATCTCCGTCGTTGTGACGAGGGCATTGTCTTACTTTGTGACCAGCGGGGGAGCCGGGAGTCAGCTCTGATCGATGGGGATTGCGCCGGGCTCGGGCTGCAGTGTGACGATGGGCGCTGTGTCCGCCAACCCTGTGACCCTGCTTGTGGTGAAGGGATGTATTGCGATGGCGAAGGCACTTGTCTCAATCAACAATGCCAGCCCATGGTTCGAGGTTGCGTCGAGAACAGCGTCAGGACCTGTAACCAGTGGGGTTCTGGTTACCTAGAGGAGCTCGACGAGGACTGTGGCGATCGGGCCCAATGCCTCGCAGACGCTTGTGTCCCCGTCGCCGGCGGTGATGCGGGCCCCCGCCCCGATGCCGGTGGTGGCAGTGGAGGTGGCTGTGCGAGCCATGAGGAGTGCCCGGTCCATCAAATTTGTAATGCCCATAGCCGGCAGTGCGAGAACCTGACGCCCCCGGCTTGCCGTGACAACACCCAATGCCCGCCAGGCCAATTTTGCGAGCGGACGCCTCAGCAGGAGGTGGGCCAATGCCAGTTTGGTCAGCCCCAGTGCCGGGAGGATGGGGATTGCGATGCCGGCCTGGTTTGTCAGCGGGGCCACTGCATCGAGGCCGGTAGCGGCGGTTGTACGACCGACGTTGAATGCGGTTCGGGTCGCATCTGTGTGGATGCAGCCTGTGTGGTTGGATGCCGCGGCGATGGGGACTGTGCCGAGGGGCATTTATGTCGGGATGGGGCCTGCGTTCCGAGTCAGGCCGAATGCACTCGACACAGCGATTGCGCTGCGGATCAGGCCTGCTTGAACAGTGCCTGCATTCGGCCTGTGACCCGACAAGGACAGGCCTGTGGGGCCGATGGAGACTGCGGCTGGGGCGAGCGCTGTTTCTCCTTTAACGAGCAAGCTGCGGTCTGCATGGGCACCTGCGGGACGGGAAGCGACTGCCCAGAGCGGAGTATCTGCATGGCGGCCTTGGGTGCCCGGCTCTGCGTTCCGGACACGGTGGCCTCACCCAATGGGGGACAGGCGACTCTGAACAATGGGGAAGCCTGCGAGCCCGCCGGTGCGACATTGTGCAAATCGGCCCTGTGCACGGGGACCCCGAGCACGTGTCGAGCCAATTGTGGCAGCGACCGGCATTGTCAGGGGCAACAGGTCTGTACCCATCTCAACCAGGGCAATGGTGAGACCGCTTACCTGCTCGATATCTGTGCTGATCCCGGCGAGTTTGGTCAGCGACCCGGTGCCAACGGGCCGGGGGAAAACTGTGCGACGGGAGATGCATGTGCATCGGGCATTTGTTTGGATGGCAGTTGTCGGCAGCCATGTTGTACCAGTGGTGAATGCCCCAATCGACACATCTGTCGCCAAGAGCGGGTTCCCGTGCCTGGGGCCAGTGACTGGCAGGTCAATCTCTGCATCCCGGTACCACCGGCCTTTACCCTGGGGACCTCCGTCGGGGGCGCCACCTGTGCGGTCGCCGGCGACTGTCGCAGCGGGATTTGCACTTCCGGTCGTTGTGTCGACGCCTGCTGTGGTCGCCGTGACTGTGCGGGCCTTGCCGCCTGTACCGCGAGTGACATGGGCCAAGGAGGCGACGCCCTGATGAACCTTTGTATTACGCCTGAGGTGCCGGGGTGATCGGGGGCGGACCGGAAACGGCGCCGAAGCCGGGGCAGGTCAAAACCGGCAACTGAGGGTATTTCGTCAGGCCGGGCATCGTCTTCGCCCGCTGACAGAGCAGGAAGCGTGAGCCCCGCCTATTTCCGATGAGGCGGGCGTGGACGCACTGGGCACAGAGGCCTAGTTCGGCAGGAGCCACGGGATGACGCTCGCAAGGTCAGGGTGTTCGAAGGTAAACCCTCCGTCCAAGAGTCGCGTGGGCAGGGCACCGCAACTGGGAAGTAAAAGGTCATCGGCCACACCGCCGGTGACCAGTCGAAGCCCCCAGGCCGGCGCCGGGAGGAAACAGGGCCTACCCAACTGTTTGGCGAGCGCCCGGCTCAGGTCGATTTGGGCACAGGGCGTCGGTGCCGTCAGGTTCACCGGGCCTTCGATGGGGTGGTCGGCGAGAAAGATCATGGCTCGGCTTGCATCCAGTGCACTTAACCAAGCCCAAAGTTGATCGCCGGAACCGAGTCGCCCGCCCGCGCCCATTTTGATGGGCCCGAGCAATTTCTGGAAGGCCGGGGCGTCGGGGGCGAGCACCAAGCCAAGCCGAAGAAATGTCATGGAAGCACCGTGATCTCGAGCGGGTTCGGCGGCCGCTTCCCAGCGTTCACAGACCTCGCTCAGGAACATCGTTCCAGCCGGGCTCGCTTCGGTCACGGTTTCTTGGTCGCAGTCGCCGTAGTAGCCGACAGCGGAGGCCTGAAGCCATCTGGGTGGCGGTGCCTGACACGCGAGATAAGCAGCAACGAGACATTGGGTGGCCTTGAGCCGACTCTCCAGGACTCGTTCTCGGTGGGCCTGTCCGAGACGTCCATCAGCCAGACTCGAGCCGGCGAGGTTGACCAGAACGTCAGTCCCTTCAAGAGCATCCCGCAGGGGTTTCAAGCCACCGTTCTTGCCCTCGGCGTTCTCCTGGGGGTTCCAGCGCACCACGCGCTCGTTTTGCTCCGTCGATCGAAGCCCAGATCGGGAGAAGATGGTGACGTCATGCCCTAAGGCCGCCAGGGCTTGCCGAAGATGGCGCCCAACGACACCGGAGGCGCCGGCGATAACCCAGTGACTCACGACAGGATGTCCAATCGGTAGGCAGGCGGTTGGTGGGCTGTGGCCGCTTCGACGACCCGACCCATCTGCAGTAAGAGGGCTTCTTCATGGGCTCGACCCATCAACTGTAGTCCCACCGGTAGACCCTCGCTGTCATAGCCACAGGGAATCGAGAGGGCAGGCAGGCCAGTCAGGTTAGCAGGCTGCGCGTAGCGCATGATCGTCTGAAGCAGGGTGAGGTCGCTGTCACCCCGGGCGAGCGCATCGGGGCGAATGGGCGGGGCCGTCCGTCCGGTTGTGGGGCTGGCGATCACATCACATTGGCCCAGGGCCCGGTGAAAGTGTGCGTTCAACCGGGGCCGCAGGCGTTGGGCGTGTACATAGTCTTTGGCGGTGAGCTCCCCGGCGATGTTGAGGTTGAGCCGGTTGTCGAGGCCGTAGGACTGCCGTTGCTGGGGCCACCAGGGCGCTTGGCCCGCCAAAATCTCGCTCGCGATGGTGGTGAAATGACAAAGACGTAAGAGGTCGAGTTCGGGGATTTCGACCTCGATAACCTCGGCGCCGGCTTGCTCGAGGTGGGAGACGCCGGCTCGGGCCCAGGTCACGACGGCCTCATCGGCGTCCTCGAACCAGGGCGTAAAGACGCCGACCTTCAGGCCGCTGAGGTCTCCCTGATTCAATTGGTCCAAGTGCGGCGCCGGTTGATCCAGGCCAGGGGGGTAGAGGGGGTCTGGGCCGGCCATCAGACCGTAGGCTAGGGCGACGTCGGCAACACTGGCACCGAGGGGTCCGACGTGTCCCACACTCCAGCAAAAGGGCAGGGCACCGTGTTCACTGACTCGGGCAAAGGTGGGCTTCAGCCCAACGATGCCATTAAAGGCCGCGGGAATCCGGATCGAGCCGCCGCCATCTGCACCCACCGCAATTGGACAAAACCCGCTCGCGACGGCCGCGGCGCTGCCACCGGAAGAGCCGCCCACGCAGTGGCCCGCGTTGTAGGGGTTTCGGGGCGTGCCATGGATCGGGTTGATGCCGGTCACCCCCATGCCGATCTCATGGAGATTCGTTTTGCCGATGAGCAGGGCACCCGCAGCCCGCAAGCGGGCCACCGCAGTGGCATCCTGCTTGGCGGGGCCATCGGCCATGAAGGCGGTACCGCCCGTCGTTGGGTAACCGGCTTGGTGGAGTTCGTCTTTAACCGCAACGGGGACGCCCTCCAGCAGGCTCCGGGGCCGGCCCTCACTCAGCCGCATGGCGCTTTCGGTGGCCTGGGCGATGACGTCTTCTGCTTGCTGGGCGATGAAGGTGGGTCTTGCGGGGTTGCTCTTGGCTTCTTCTTGGCCGGCGAGAAGAACGGCTTTGGCCACGTCGAGCGGCGTACATCGACCGCTTCGGTAGGCCTGGGCGAAGTCGACAACACCGGGCCAGGTGGCCGGTCTCGGGACTTCGGCGACCGTTTCGAGCACGATGGGCTCACCTTTGGCTCGAGGGCCAGGCTCGAGCGGGTCGGGGAGGCAACTGGCTTCCGCCGCCTCGGCTTCGTGAAAGACTGCAAATCCCAGGTCGGCGATGAGCTTCTTGCGCAGCCACCGGCCGATGATCGGCGCCTCGACCAGAAACACGATCAACCGCAGCAACCAGCCAGCACTCCGGGGGGCCGGCGTGGTTTTTAGATCATAAGTCATGGTCCAACTCCCTTGTTGTTGCTTCTACGCAAGCCGCGAAACGGTCAAGCCTTGACCCTTGCCTCGCGCCCACGGATGGTAGGCTCACGGAGAAGTCGAATGGCTGATGGAGAAGCCTGCGCGCTGGCGGAAAAGGACTGTGTTCCCTGTCGTGGCGGCGTGCCGCCCATGGGGGCAGAGGAGATCGCCGAGTATCTACCCCAATTGGATCCAAGCTGGTCGATCAACGAGGCCGGTCATCTAGAGCGTCAGTTCGAGACCGAGGACTTCGCCCAAGCCCTTGCCTTGGCAAATGCCCTCGGGGCCATCGCTGAGGCCCAATGGCACCATCCCGACTTGACGGTGCGTTGGGGAAGCGTGGGCGTCGAGATTTGGACCCACAAGATCAATGGTCTCACCGAATCGGATTTCGTGCTCGCAGCTCGCTTCGACCGGGCGGCTGAGGCGTGAGACCATCAGGGGACGCAGATCAGCGCTTCGGCTTTTTGATCGACAACCGGAAGTGCATCGGCTGCCACGCATGCTCCACGGCGTGTAAATCGGAAAATGAGGTCCCCCTCGGTGTGAACCGAACCTGGGTCAAAGGGGTGGAGACCGGCGTTTTTCCCAATGTGACCCGGCATTTTCAGGTCACCCGGTGTAACCACTGCGAAAATCCACCTTGTGTCGCCATTTGCCCGGTGACGGCCATGTACCAACGGGAAGACGGGATCGTGGAGTTCGACGGTCGCGAGTGCATCGGCTGCAAGGCCTGTCTCCAAGCCTGCCCCTACGATGCGATTCACGTGGATCCGAACACGGGAACCGCGGCCAAATGTCATTATTGCGCCCACCGGACGGATATCGGTCTTGAGCCGGCCTGCGTGGTCGTCTGTCCAGAGCACGCTATTTTAGCTGGCGATCTCAACGACCCAGGCAGTGAAATTAGCCAGGTTCTTGCCCGGGAGCGGGTGACGGTACGGAAGCCAGAACAGGGCACAGCACCCAAGCTCTTCTACATTGAAGGCGAGGCGGTCAGTTTGAACCCCCAAGCCCTGGCTCTTGAGCCGACCGGTGGAGTTTTTGCGGAACGAGGGGGGGACCAGTTGCCACCGGGGAGCGGGACCCCGGCCGCGCAAATGGCCCAAGTGGCGTTTAACGCCCAACATAAGGTGCCCTGGCATTGGCCCGTTCCCGCCTATCTCGTCACCAAGGCCGTTGCCGCAGGCCTGCCGATGGTCCTTGGGATCAGCTGGCTTTTCCTCAAGGTCCCCTTTCAGGGTGAGGTGGCGTGGTGGGCTAGTCTAATCGCCAGCGCATTTCTCGCGCTGACCGGCCTCTTGCTGGTCATCGATCTGGAACGCCCAGAGCGATTCTTGAAGATCCTTCTCAGGCCCCAGTGGCGTAGTTGGCTGGCCCGTGGCGCTTTTGTCATCATGGCTCAGACTGGGCTCTTGCTGGCTTGGGTGTTGCTGGAGGGCTGGGGCTCGCCGGACCTGGCGTCCACTTGGCGCTTTCCCCTCTTGGCCATTTTGCTGCCATCGAGTCTGCTGACTGCAATCTATACGGCCTTTCTCTTCGCCCAGGCCGAGGGGCGTGATCTCTGGCAGAGTCCGCTGGCTCCCTTTCACTTGGGCCTGCAAGCCTTGGTCATGGGGGCTTCCGTGGTCTTGATGCTGGGTCTCTTTGTCGACCTCGAGCCAAGCCTGCGTCACGGTATGGGTTGGCTTTTGGGCCTGTCCCTGCTGGCTGATTTGTTCATCACTCTGGTGGGGGAGTTCGGCACGCCCCATGCCAGTTCGGTGGCTTCGGCCGCGGCTCGGCTGATCGTCAAAGGGCCTTTCGCCGGGCTCTTTTGGGGGGGCGCCGTGACCCTGGGGCACTTGCTCCCCATGGGCTTGCTTCTGGTCTCATGCGAAGGGGCCTATGGCGCGGCAGCAGGGCTCGCTGCGGGCATCGGCCTTTACTGCTTTGAGCACGTCTGGGTCATGGCCCCCCAGCACGTGGCCAACAGTTAGGAGGTCGACGTGTCCTTGCTCGACTCCATGCTCGCTCTCTTGGGGAAGGTGCCCGTGAAGGGGATTCCAAGGGCAGCGGAAGCGCCCAGTTACTCCGAAGCCCAGCGGGAACCGAAGGTCATCGACAGCCAGCGACTCCCCGACGGGCGCTTGGCTGCCTATCCGCCGGAAGCTGACTGGGATGACTGGGTCGAATGGGATGCTCGTCGCTGGCCCGAGAAAGTGCCCAGGCATTACCGTTTGGTCCCCACGGTCTGCTTCAACTGTGAGAGTGCCTGTGGGCTGTTGGCCTATGTGGACAAATCCTCTTATGAGATCCGCAAATTTGAGGGCAACCCAGCCCATCCAGGGAGTCGAGGACGCAATTGTGCCAAAGGACCAGCGACCCTCAACCAAATCTACGACCCGGAACGAATCCTCTACCCGCTCAAGCGAGTAGGGGCTCGAGGGGAGGGCCAATGGCAGCGGGTTTCCTGGGACCAGGCCCTCGATGAAATCAGCGCCAAGATGGCGCAGAGCAAGCGCCAGCGAGACAATGGCATCGTCTATCACGTGGGCCGGCCTGGTGAAGATGGCTACACCAATCGAGTGGTCCAGAGTTGGGGTATGGACGGGCACAACAGCCACACCAACATTTGCTCTGCTGCGGCGCGGGCCGGCTATGCCTTCTGGGGGGGCTTCGATCGTCCCAGTCCGGACTACGCAAATGCTCGAGCCATCCTGCTGATCTCGAGCCACCTGGAGACTGGGCATTACTTTAATCCCCATGCCCAGCGCATTATGGAGGCCAAAGAGAAGGGGGCGAAGCTGATCACCCTCGACCCCCGCCTCTCCAATACCGCAAGCAAGTCCGATGTGTGGCTGCCCACGTGGCCGGGTTCGGAAGCCACCTTGCTGCTCGCCATCGCGAACGAACTCCTGCAGTCGGGTCGCTACGACCGAGAATTCTTGCGCCAATGGGTGAACTGGGAAGACGTCCTCGAGGCAGCACCGGAGCATATCACGTCCGTCGATTCGGCCGAGATTATCGCCGCGGCTGGCGGCGGCTTTGAAGCCTTCGAAGCCTTGCTGAAAGCCCTCTACGCCGAGTTCACCTTTGAGCGGGCCGCTGAGGAAGCTCAGGTGCCCGTGGCGCGCATTCGTGAAGCGGCGGAGATCATCGCCGATTGTGATGGTCGACTGGCAGCCCACAACTGGCGTGCCGCCTCCATGGGCAATCGGGGCGGGTGGCAGGTCGCCCGTTGTTTGTTCTTCCTCAACGTCCTCACCGGCAGCGTCGGGACCCGGGGCGGCACCAGCGCCAACAGTTGGAATAAGTTCAGCGCAAAGCCCTGGCACCAACCGCCCACCTTGGAGACCTGGAACGAACTCCACCTGCCCCATGAGTGGCCCTTCGCCATGTATGAGATGAGTTTCCTCCTGCCTCATTTCCTCGAGGAAGGCCGGGGCGATATCGATGTGTATTTCACCCGGGTCTACAACCCGTTGTGGATTAATCCGGACGGATTTTCCTGGATGCAGGCCCTGCGGGACGAGACCAAGATTCGTTGCCATGTGGCCCTGACTCCCACGTGGAATGAGTCGGCTTGGTTCGCAGACTATGTCTTACCCATGGGGCATGCTGGCGAGCGCCACGACCTCATGAGTCAAGAGACCCATGCGGGGCAGTGGATCGCCTTTCGACAGCCGGTTCGGCGGGTTGCGATGGAAGCCGACGGGATCGAAGTGGGACGAACCTACGAGGCGAACCCGGGGGAGGTCTGGGAGGAAAACGAGTTTTGGATCGATTTGTCAGCCCGCATGGACCCCGATGGCACGCTCGGCGTCCGGGAGCATTTCATCAGCCCCTATCGCGCCGGCGAGATCATTACGGTGGAAGAGTATTATCGCTGGATCTTCGAAAACTCGGTGCCCGGCTTACCGGAGGCAGCCGCCCAACGGGGGCTTAGCCCCCTCGAGTACATGCGTCGTTACGGTGCCTTTGAGGTGAAATCGGACATCGTCCAACCGTTCGCGGTCGTTGAAGACGGTCAGCCCAAAGGCTTTGGGACGCCGAGCGGGAAACTGGAGTTCTTCTCGAAGACGCTGGCCCAATGGGGCTGGCCCGAACAGGACTATGTCATCCCTTGGCCCCTGCGAAGTCATGTACACCCACAAGAGATTCGTCGGGATCAGGGCGAGATGATCCTGTTGCCGAACTTCCGCTTGCCCACGCTGATCCACACCCGAAGTGCGAACTGCAAGTGGCTCTATGAAATCAGTCACCGGAACCCCCTTTGGATGCACAGCGAGGATGCGGAGCGCTTGGCTTTGAAGTCCGGTGACTTGGCTCGAGTCGAGACAGAGATTGGTTACTTTGTCGCCAAAGTTTGGGTCACCGAAGGGATCAAGCCAGGCATCGTTGGCTTGAGCCATCACTTAGGACGCTGGCGTCTCAAGAGCGATGAAGGGCAGAATCGTTTCAGTTCGGCCGAGGCGGAGTTGGACACCGAGGACCCCCAGGCCCAACAACTGCGCTTTCGAGGGGGGGCGACGGCCTATGACACTTGGGACCCAGACACTCAGAGGATCTGGTGGCAGGATGTGGGCGTTCACCAGAACCTGACCCATGCGGTGCAGCCGGACCCCATCTCCGGTGCCCACTGTTGGCTGCAGAAGGCCCTGAGCGTCGAGCCAGCCAGACCCGGTGATGCCTACGGTGATGTGGGCGTGGACCTCGAAAAATCCAAAGCGCTCTACAAGCGCTGGCATGCACTGACGCGCTCGGCCGTGGACCATAGCCCCGACGGCAGTCGGCGCCCTTATTGGTTGAAGCGGCCGCTGAAGCCGGTACCGGCCGCGTACCGCTTACCGGAGTCTCCTTTTGGGCGCTGATCTTGGGCAACTGCGTAGTCGGTCACAGAACTATGCTTTGCTGGCTCAGATCGTCGCCTCGGGTTTTGATGAAGCACTGTTGCCAATCCTACGGTTTTCACCGCGCTATGGTCCTGTCCTTCAGGGCCTTTCGGTCTCGGATCTGGCCCAGCGCCACCAGCGGATCTTTGGCTTCGATATCAGCCCGGTTGCCGGCGCGTTCTTGGATCCCAAGGGTCGTGTGGGTGGGCCGTTAAGCGATCAACTCACCGAGAACCTGATCGCCATCGGCGCAAAGCCAGATGCCGGTGATTTCGAGCCTGAAGCCCTGGCTGAGCAATTGGCCCTGCTCTCTCGCCTTGTGGGCGGCGAAGTCGAGGGCTGGGAAAATGAGCGACCCGAGGAGTGGCAGGGCTTCCAACTAGCCCAAGGGCTCGTCCTTCATCAGCACTTGATGCCGTGGTTGCCGCCCCTCGTGGTGGCGCTCTCGATGCAAAGCGAAAGGGCTTATCAAGTCCTGGGTGAAGAGATCTGGAGTTGTAGCCATGGGCACCTGGCCGATCTGGACCCTCGTTGTGATGGGTACCAGACATCTCAACCAGCAGGCCGGGACGGGGGCGGTCTGCTGAGCGCACCTGAGACGGGACTCGCCCAGATTGCGGCTTTCCTCGTTCGACCGTTGGACAGTGGTTGGTATCTGAGTCGAAGTGACCTTGCCGCCGTCGCTGCCGAGGCTGGCGCTTCCCTCGCACCGGGCTCCCGCCAGCAGATGATGGAAGACCTGCTCTATGCCGTCGAGTTGGAATCGCTCGTTCAGACATTGGCCGGAAAGGTTGATGCTTGGTCCGCAGCTTACGCCGCGTTGGCGGCGCCCAATCTGATCCGCCCATGGGGCCAAAGACTCCATGAGACTCGGCAGATGATCGCTGGGCTAGGCGCTGCTACCTAAAGCGGCGGCGGCGGTCCTTGCTGGACATTGCTTCCCGGCGCGCTGGGACAAAGTTGTAATGACAGCTTACGGAGCGATTCTTTCAAATCAACACTACGGCAAAGCCTTCGGGCCTGGTCCAAAACAGGGGCTGCCTCCACCTCGCGATATTCCTGCTCGGTGAGGAGTTTGGCGAGCGCTTGGATGTGGATGCGTGCCTCTTCGCTGTCTTCCAGCTGCACAGCCTGAATGATCAACCCGGTGTGGGCTCCTTGGAGGAGGAGCGGGTCCCCCCGTTCGATGTGCTTGCGTAGGATCTGTTCCGACCGATGGTCCGGACCCAAACTGACACGACTCCAAGTGAGTTGGACCTCGATACGACGCATTCGGTTCTCTGCGAGACCACGGCGCCGGCACAGTCGAATCACATCCAGCAGCATCTCCACAGCCTCCTCGTGGCGCTCGTCCAGCCGGAGAAAGTTGGCTCTAACCGCCGTGGTCCGAAGCAGGTGGTCGGCAATGGTGTTGTCGGCGAACCGGGCGGTGATCTCTTGCTCCCAGGATTCGGCGGCGATGCGGTCGCCGGTGAAGAGATGGGAGAGGGTAAGCCCTTGGAGGACAGCCAACTGTAACAAGGGGCTGTCCTCTAAGGTTTCCAGGGTCTCCCAGGCTGCTGAGAAGAGGACCTGTGCCTGGGGTAGCTTGGCACGAAAGTAGGCACTCCAGGCCCGATTGCTATTGATCATGCCAAGCCACCGAGCATCCTCGGTTTCTTGGTAGGCCTTGGCATACCATTCGTCGGCCTCGCTCAGTCGAGCCTCCCGTTCCGCAACGACTCCCCGAGCATTCCACAGCGCCGTTCGCATTCGGGTGGGACCGACTTGGTCTTCAATCAGAAGCAGTGGATTTAAGGCCTCAAGCATGGCCTCTGGCCCAGCCCAGAGATCCAGATGACCCAAGCGTTCGTAGCCGATTTTCATGCGCACGGGATCGGAAGCAGGAATGTTCAGACGGGCCGCAGCCTGATCGGCCAGGCTGAGGAGGTCGAGGGCCCGATGGTGATCGAGTCGAATGTGGGCTGATTGCCATGCACTCTCCAGCCATTGAACCGCTTCTTCGTATCGACCGGCCGCGATGAGGTGGCGGCCGATCGACTCGGCTTGGTCGCCGTTGAGCGGTCCGATCGAAGTCTGTTTGCAGGCGGCCCAGGCCTCGTGGATCTGGCGGCTTCGATTCGCCCGGATCGCCCGGTCACGTAAGCAGTCAGCGAGCATGCGGTGAGCGAAACGGTAGCCATCGTCTCTGGCCTTGAGGAGGGCTGCATTGACCAGCGCATCCAGCCATTGAGGCCGCGCCTCCAGGCCCAGGCGACCACAGCAGAAAATCCAGTCACCATCATCGAAACTTGGACTTTCGCAGGCGGCCACTTCGAGGGCGAGGAGCGCAGCGGCGCTGTCCTCGCCAAGGATGAGTTCGATACGGACGATGAACAACTGTTCCAAGTTCGCTGGGACGCGAACCTCTGCTCCTGCTTTGAGTCGCAAGCCTTCGGGGCTTGGCTCGAGGAGACCGCGCTCCAGCCAGTCGCTGACCAGGTGGACAGCAAACAAGGGGCGCCCGCCCGAGGAAGCGACGACCTGTTCAGCAAGCACAGCGTCGAGATGGATGAGCTGGTCGAGGAC
>PBND01000033.1 GCA_002722845.1 Myxococcales bacterium
CCCATTCGACCGATGGAAGCCAGTGGAACCAGTGGCATGAAAGCGGCGATGAATGGAGTCCCCAATTGCAGTATTCTCGATGGTTGGTGGCCAGAGGCCTGCGAGCATGGAGTCAATGGTTGGGCAGTTGGAGAAGGTGAAGATGAGCGCGACGATGTTAGGGACGCGAAGGCGTTGTATGATACACTCGAGTTTGAAGTCCTGCGTGCATGGGCAAACGGACCTGAACATTGGAACGATATGATGCGTGCATCGATTGCGACAAGTGCACGATTTACGGGAGCGCGGATGATTAGCGATTATCTGCGATTCTACTCAAATTTCCCTTCGTCTTCTTGATCACGGACACGAATCAATAGCGTGATGAGGAAAACACCCGCAATAAGGCTCAATACTCCAAGCACGACTCTCACCATTTGAGATGTTGTCATCCCTCCTGAACTGGAACTGGATGAATCGTTATCAGCAGGGGGGCAAGCCATCTCGGTGCAAGCCCATTCCCCTCCTCCGCACACGCAATCATTGCAGTCATCATCTGCGGGTCGAGTCTCGCCGTCAGCACATGTGGGTACTGCCTCAGGCTCTGGTTCAGGCACAGGTTCGGGTTCGGGTTCTGGCTCGGGTTCTGGCTCGGGTTCTGGCTCAGGTGACCGGCCCGATGCCGGGGTCTCGGACACCATGGGTGTCGATGGCGGCTCCGGCGAGCTTGTCGATGCAGGCCTTGACGCCGGTCCTGCCCTCGACACCGGCGGTGCCCGTACCGATACCGACTAATGCCCTTTAAGGCGGCGGTTCCGTCCACTGACAACCCGTCGGCCGTGGTGGTCGGCGCGGGGATCACCGGCCTGAGCGCAGCCCTCCTGCTCACTCGCCGTGGCATCCCGGTGACCGTCCACGAGGCAGAACAACAAGCAGGTGGCCTGTTAGCGCCCATCAATCACGAAGGCCTGTCCCTCGATCGAGGGTCTCATCGGGTTCACCCCGAAGCTCATCCTTTGCTCCTCGAACTGACTGAGGAAGCACAGTGGCAATGGAGAAAACGCGCAGGAACTCTGGTCTTAAAGGGGCGTCACCTGGATTACCCGCTGCAACCGCTTCGTTTTCTTTGGGGGCTAGGGCCTCGAACAGTTCTTCAAATGGGCGCTGGCTGGCTCACCCGGCCGACTGCCTTTCGTCGCACCCTGAAATGGGAAGCCGATCGCCAGGATTTAAATGAAGACAAAGGCTTTGAACGCTTCGTCATCGAGCGAGTTGGGCGAGCCGCTTATCAACAATTTTACGAACCTTATGCTCGCAAAGTCTGGGGCATCGACCCCAAAGAACTCTCTCAGTCCGTCGCCAAACAACGAGTCTCCACCTCCAATCCGGCCCGAAGCGTTCTTAAAAAGAGCGAAGGCCGATTTTTGTATCCCAAATTCGGCATGGCAGCCCTGATCCAACTCCTTCGGAGGAAACTCGAGCAAGCCGGCGTTGAGATTGTGATGGGTAGCAGCCGCAAAGCCGCTTTGGCGCATGGAGGCCCCGTCTTCCACACGGGGCACCTCAGTGACCTCGCACCCGAGGCGAATCTCCATCATCGGGGTCTCTATTTACTCCACGTGACCGTTCCCGCCGATTGCCTCGACGACACCGATACATGGTATACACCAGAGCGTAAGTTCTGGTTCGGTCGCGTCTCACAACCCGCACGGTTCTCCCCCGCATTTGAGCATCCAAAGAACCGTGTCCTCTGTCTCGAGATCCCAGAAGGACAATGGGGAAGGAAAATGGATTTCACAGGACGCATTGAGACGGTCATGACTCAATTGCGTGAAGCAAAGATTACCGCTCGGACAGTGGAGGCGCTCAACGTCATCCAAACCTTTCTACCAAGGGTCTATCCCATGTACACGAGGGGTTGGATTCATAGCCAACGTCAGGCGCTGCGCGACGTGGCAAAGGCTGGAAACATCTACTGCTGTGGCCGTCAGGGGCTCTTCCTCCACTGCAACATGGACCAAGCTGTTGCCACCGCGGACGCTGCCGTAGAGCACTGGCTAAAAGGGGGGACCCCCCAAGAATGGGCCGAGCGTTGTCAGGTTTTCGCTGACTTTCGAGTCCGGGACTAATGGGCCATCAACAGGGGGTACTTCCTAGGTGGGCCCGACCTGCGATCCTCCTGTGTATCAATTGCCTCGTTTTTCTAGCGGCGAGCTTGCCCTTTCTCGCCGGCGGGGCACCCTACGGCGATGATCACTCTGCCCATTTGGCCTTGGGATTCCATCTTTCCAAGCTATTGAGTTCAGGAGCGACGGATTTCTTCTGGTCCCATAGCAATCTGGGACTACCTCTCTTTGCTTCCTACCAGCCCTTGCCCTCCCTCATGACCGGATTGCTCATGGCGCTTACACCATGGCTGAGTCCGGTCTTCACCTTTAAACTCATGGTCGTACTCGTCTGGGCGAGCCTGCCAGTGACTTGGTATCTCGGCGCTCGCTGGTTGGGCATGCCACAGGGCCGAGCCTTGATCCTCGGATTGCTAAGTTTAAGCCTCCGTAGTCACTGGCATGTGGGCCTCACGCTCACCAGCAGTGCGTATACCGGACTCTTCACTCAGAGTTGTGGGCTATGGCTGTTCCCGCTGGCTGTGGGGGCCTTCCACCGCTGCTTTATCCGCCGCGACCTGCGGTGGCCTTGGGCATCCCTCCTTTTCGCCCTCACCCTCATGTCCCACCTCTTCATCGGACTCCTGACGGGCATCGTTTGTGCGCTCTGGGCTGCCTTTAATAGCCGTTCCATACTTCGACAGTGGCGGACGTTCGCCCTGCATGGAATCACTAGCTTTTTGGCTTGCGCCTTTTGGTTGGTTCCCCTGCTGATGACCCGCGCCTATCTTGGCGGTCTGCCTTGGCTCAACGAAACCTATGATGGTTGGTCCTTACGTCAAACAGGGCTAGCATTCATGGGTGGAGGTGCCCTGGATGCCGGGCGTTGGCCGGTCCTCTCTGTCTTCGCACTGCTTGGAATGGTTTGGGCAGTCTGGCGTTGTAGGCGTCACCGTGGACTGTATGCCCTCTGCCTTTTTGCCATCGTCAGTTGGCTGCTCATGGGAGGGCGCGAAACCTGGGGTGAGTTCTATGCCAAGTTACCCATGCACGAGCATGTCAATCCACTCCGCTACCTGACAGCACTCCAAACCGTTGCCTTGGTCGCCGCCGCCTTTGGTCTTCATGCGGGCCTCCATGCCTGCCGCAGCTACCTTCGGAATCAAATGGCACTCCAACTGGGCATGACCGGGCTGCTTCTGGGATTTTGGATTCATCAATACGCCCATATCTCCACCATCTTCAGAGCGAAACCAACCCAGGATACCCTCCTCCACCGCGTCGCAGGGGAACTCGCAAGCGACCGCGAACATCGCTTTATGGTGGGCAGTCGTTACGGCACTGGCAACCATTTCGAGCGCGATTATCTGCCCATGCTCGCCGACCGAGACCAGTTGCAATCTTACGCCCTCGGCTACCATGCCACCGTAAGCACCTACTTCGCCGAGCACATCAGGCTCAATCCAAGGGCTCTTCGCCTTTTCAATGTGGGTAGTTTTTTGAGTCGGGGCGTCGACGATCCCCCACGGCCCTTCCGTTTCGCCCGGGGCATCGGTCCGTATCGAATTCATCGACTCCCTCAAGCTGGCGATTGGGGTTTCTTCGACTTGGTCCGACCTGGAACTCGGCTCGAAGGTGACCTCAGGGCCTTGCGACCACACATTCGTGATCGAATAATCGACTCGTTTAAAGAGCAAAAAGTCTTGGTTTTAAATGTTCAGTCGGGCGCAATTCCCAACATCGTCGAGGATCGCAGCAACCTAACAGGTCCGCCGAAAGGAAAGATCCTCGAAACCAAACGAAGCCCTCTCAGTTACACAGCCAAGGTCACCGCCGAGCCCGGTGCTTGGCTCATGTTAAAGGTCAATTACTTTCCCTATTGGCGGGTCGAGATCGATGGTAAAAAGATGCCTGTTCACCATGTGGGACCTAACTTTATGGCAGTGACTCTGCCCGGAGGAGAACACACGGTTCGCTGGAGCTATCGAAATCCACCAGCGCAAAAATGGGGAGCCGCAGGGACCTTCTTGGCCGGCCTCGGATGGTGTGCCTTTGCCTTTGGCCGACGCTTTCGAGAAGGAAGAAAAACACCGACCAGAGAGACGGGCTGAAGAGAAAGCTCAGCAAATGCCGAGCACAAGCCAACCCACACTGTCCGTCTTCGCACCCTACTTGCCCCACAATCCCCACTGCGTCATCGGACGAGAGGCATCAGCTTCTAGGGACCGTAAAAACGAGCCCACCCCCATTCCCAGACCTTACGTAGCATCAAATAGTCCAGGTTCGTCATGCGAGGAAACTCGGCCATAATCGCATCTGGACGGGCGAAGCCATTGAGGCTTTCCGGGTAATTGTAGACATCTGGCAGTCCCGCCACATGACCCAGTTCGTGATCCGTGACTCGAAAGCGGCCTCTGGAGCGCTCCCGGCGAAAGATGGCCCAATCCAGGCGTGTCCCCCAGTCACCACCGTGCCCGGCCGCACCAAAAGCGAAGTCGGAATACCAGATGTTGAAGTCAAAATGGCTCATGCTGGGGTGTTCACAATCGGGATAGGTGGGGGCTTCATCGTGCTTGTAGGTGAAGCGAAAACAATCGGTGGGACATTCTGCGTTTTCATTTCGATAAACAGGGACGTCCGCAGGCAGATCGGTCAAGGTGACCGTGTCGGTGGCGGCGATCCCAAAGAGGCGCACAGGCGTCACCTCATCGTGAACCCAATGGGGTTCTCCGATCAGCCCCACTTGCCATTCCCAAACACGCTCCTCGATAATCTGGCGAATGGATTCGAGATACGCACCGTCGAGTTCCCACTCCGAACGAAAGTCCAGACGGAGGCAGATCCCCAGCTCCCCTTGCTCATGGATGTAATGGGGCAACCACTTCAGGGAGGAGACAAAGGCTTCACCGTGATCCTGAGCGATCCAGTGGTTTAAGTATTCTGTCTCGGCTTCGGTCGGGATGATGTCCAAGCCTGGATCCCCTTGGGGGTCGGCCCCTGCATCCGGAAGTGGGCGCACCCCTGCGTCCTCATCCAATTCCGGGGGCAATCCAGCATCTGCTCCCACAGCGTCCGTGGGCAGTTCCCCGCAGGCCACCGCAAGGGTCAGTGACAGCACACTCAGCCAACGCATCATCCGATCCCCAAAACCTAGCGGTACTCGATGCGCCAGAACTGGAAGGAGATCCAGTTATCACCGCCACCACCCGAGTTCATCCGCAGCCGTAAGTTTCGAGTGCGCCGGTTGGGGTTAATGCTGATGTTGGCACCGCAACGGGCGTTGATCCCCATGCTTGAATTCCCATCTTCCACAAAGGTGAGGGTGTAGTTCCCGGTTTCACCATCGTTGCAGCCCACCGAGATGGTCAAACGGCGCACGGAACGCATGGCACCCAGGTCACAGTTGAGGGTGGTTCCGGGCCCCATCGCGCCGGGGCCGCCGCAGTCCTTGGTGCGAACGGGCCCGGAGCGGCAGTCGTTCGAGCAGTTGTCATTATCGTTCCCATTCCCGTCGTCGCAGGTCTCGACCCCGGCCTGAACGAAGCCATCACCGCAGCGGGCCACGGCGCAGCCATTGGTGCAGCCATCGGTGTTGGAGTCGTTGCCATCGTCGCAGGCTTCATGACCATTGCGGACAAAGCCATCACCGCAACGGGGCGCGCTGCAGTCGTTGAGGCAACCATCTTCGTTGCTGTTGTTGCCATCATCGCAGGCTTCCTCGCCCATCCAATGGGCACCATCGCCGCAACGAGCCCGTTCGCAATTGTTCAAACAGGCATTTCCATTCTCATCGTCACCGTCATCACAAGCCTCTTCGCCATTTTCGAGCCCATCGCCACAGTAGGTCGTTGCACCGGCCACCAACTCACAATCGGCCGAACACACCCGGCAGGCTTGGTCACCATAAGCACAGGCCTCGGTGACTCGATTGCCATCATCACAATCTTCCGCCCCATTCAGGGCCTCATCACCGCAGTAGGCGGTGGCTCCGGGCTGCAGATCGCAGCGCTCGTTACAGACCTCACAGGATTGTAAGCCATAGTCGCAGTCCTCAGTGACACGATTGCCGTCGTCACAGCGCTCCTCCCCTTGCCAGATCTGCCCATCACCGCAGGTCGCTAACTCACAGTTACTCAGACACTCGTCCGTCTCGACAGCGTTCCCATCATCGCAGGCTTCCTCATCGAGCCACACATGCCCGTCGCCACAACGAGCTGGCTGACAGTCGATGCAGTCATCACTGTTGAGCCCGTTGCCGTCATCGCAGCGCTCTTCGCCATCGTGAACAAAACCATCACCACAGCTCGCCTCCACACAGTCGTTCAGGCAGGCGTCGGTTTCGAGTGCGTTACCATCATCACAGGCTTCCACCCCTTCAAAGACAAAGCCGTCGCCACAGGACGCTTCCCTGCAATCGCCGAGGCAGGCATCGCCGTCGTCGTCATTGCCATCATCGCAGGGTTCATGACCCACCCACACGTGTCCATCACCGCAGCGAGCCAGACGGCAAGCCGTCGTGCAGACATCACCATCGTCGCCGTTCCCATCGTCGCAGGCTTCGAAGCCCGGCTCCCCCGGGGCCACGTCGATCCGGTGATGACCATCGCCACAGCGAGCGAGGACACAGTCCCGCAGACAGCCATCACGTTCATCATCGTTGCCATCATCACAGGCCTCGAAGCCCTGGGCCCCCGCCTCCACATCCAAGCGCTGCTGACCGTCGCCACAACGGGCCACTTCACAGTTGCTTAGACAGGCGTCCGTCTCCCGCCGGTTGCCATCGTCACAGGCTTCGCCCGCATCGACGATGCCATTGCCGCACTCCTCTCGCAGGCAACCGGCCGCACAACCGTCGCCATCCTCTTGGTTCCCATCGTCGCATTCTTCGTAGCCCTCGGCGCCGAAGGCTAAACCACGGCGCACATGCCCATCGCCACAGCGGGCCTCCCTGCAGTCCGTCAGGCAGGCGTCGCCGTTGTCCCCGTCGCCATCATCACAGGCTTCAAAACCCTCGGCGCCAAGCTCGAGGTCACTGCGTAATGCACCGTCACCACAGCGGGCCAACGCGCAGTTGCTCAAGCAGGCATCCCCATCCTCCTCATTGCCATCGTCGCAGGCTTCCACGCCCTCCTGAACGATCCCGTCGCCGCAACCGGCCGGCCGACAGTCCACACAGGCGTCCTCATCGGACGCGTTCCCGTCGTCACAACCTTCCCCAGGGCCCAAGATGCCATCACCGCAGCGGGCCTCTCGGCAATTGCTCAAACACACATCACTGTCATCGCTGTTGCCGTCGTCGCAGGCTTCATAGCCTTCAAGGCCCTCGCTGAGATCTCGACGAAGCACGCCATCGCCACAGCGGGCCTCCACGCAACCGCTCAGGCAGCCATCATCATCGTGGTCATTCCCATCGTCACAGGCTTCCGCAGCCGCTGGATCCACCGGGCTGTCCGTCCGTAAAATGCCATCGCCGCAGCGAGCCCACTGGCAACCATTGGTGCAGCCATCGCTATCGATCTCATTCCCGTCATCGCAGGCCTCGTAGCCCTCACTCCCGGGTTCCAGATCGAGACGAACCAGCCCATCTCCACAGATCGCCGCGCTGCAGGCGTTGCGACAGCCGTCATCATCCACCGAATTGCCGTCATCGCAGGCTTCGCCATCCTCCAATTCACCGTTGCCGCAAACCGCCACAAGGCTGCCAGGCAGACCGGGCCCGCTGGGTCCGGATGGCACCTGAGGGGCCACCATCTGCTGACAGGCAAGGAGTGAAAAACATCCAATAAACGCTCGACGCATCGCCCATGACTCTCAAGGGGAGACGGTCCCCTGGAGGCGATAGTTTGGCCCAAGCATCAGCGAACCTCAAGCCAACTGCAATCAGCTAAAGAGGCTCCAGGGCGAGACCTAGGTCCTGAGCTCTGTCGGGCCCTATTCTTGAGCAAAATCCCGTAAGGGGGCCAGTCCTTCAACGCCACCGCTATGGGCTGGTACCAACCAGTCTACCCGAAGCTCGAGGGCTTCAAGCCGAGCGGCCAAACCCTTCAGCACCGATTCGGCCGCGGCCGGGTCCTCGGACCGATCCTCAGGGGCAGGCTCGATCGCGCCGGCACCGGTGGCGATGGCGGCATCGCCGAGGATGACGACGCCATCCACCCAATATACCGTGGTGCCAGGGGTGTGCCCCGGCGCCGCGATGACGTGCACTTCATGGTCGCCAAACGCGAGGACCTGCCCTTCCTCGATGGCTTCGTCGATGGCCCCCGCATCACCGGCATGCTCGGTCAAGTTCCCCTGCTCTGGGACTCGACCCATGACCTTCGCCTGGGACAGGAGCCCAAGCCCCCCCGCATGATCCGCATGACCGTGGGTCATCAGGACATGGGTCACCTCCTCAGGCCCCCGCCCCTGGGAAGCCAGGGCCGACTTCAGCGTCCCCTCCCGCCAGCAGCTGTCAAAAAGGACCACAGCGTCACCGCTTTCGAGCAGGAAGCAGCTGGTAAACCAATCTTGTAGGGTCACCACAGGACCGTAACGCTTGCCATCCTCGATGGGCGTGATGTCGGCACAACCGGTGGCGATGAGCGCCAATGAAAGGATGAGTCTCATGGGCAGTCTTTGCCCCCAAATGGTAACCGATCACAAGCCGGGCCCGCTTTGACCTCCACGGACAGATCAGGAACACTCCCGGGGCCGGCGTGCCAGACCTCTTCTTGCCCTTCGGTCCTTGACCCACCGATCGATTGGATCACGATGCGCTTCCCCAGGCTGCTTTGCGCTTCGATGGCTGCTGGCTCTTTGCTCGCTTGTGCCCCGGGGCCGGAGCCACCCACAGCCCCCAAAATTCCCGATAACCCTGGCGATCCGCCAGGACCCAGGGGCCCTGGACCGAGCACACCATCGAGCGCAAGCGGCACATGGAGTCGAACGGGTGTCTATGACCGGAGCGTCACCGCCGGCAATCCGCTCAAGGGCTTCTTCACCAGTTACCAATGGACGACACCGGACCAGCGGGTTCCCCATCGCCTGGAGTTTCTCTACCTCCCCTTTGCCCAGATCATGCCCACGGCCGAGGGCCCGGCCTTCGACTCGGTCCTCGAACCCTTTCTCGAGGCTTCAGCAGCCCGCAATAATCACATGATCCTACGCTTCTATTTGGACTACCCGGGGCGCGAAACCGCTGTGCCCGGCTGGCTCAGTGAGACCGTCGATTGCAATCCTTACGAAGAATACGGGGGCGGTTGCAGCCCGGACTACGACAACCCCCGACTCCAATCGGTCCTTCTGGAATTCATCGCCGCCCTCGGTGCTCGCTACGACGGCGACCCCCGCCTCGGTTTCGTCCAACTCGGCTTGCTCGGCTTTTGGGGCGAATGGCATACCTACCCCCACGGCGATTTCTTTGCATCAGGTGCCTTCCAGCAAGAGGTCATCAATGCCTTCGATGAGGCCTTCAACGAGACCCATATCCTCTTGCGTTATCCGATCCATGACGCGCCCCAAAGAAACATCGGCTTTCATGATGACTCCTTCGCGTATGCCACCCTCGGCGAGGTGCCCTGGTTCTTCCATCCCAAGCTGGTGGCAGCGGGCGCAGAAGAACGCTGGCGTGAGGTGCCCATCGGCGGTGAAATCTACCCTGAGTTACAGCGCAGCCTCTTTACCGAAGACTATGTTGTGGACACCTATAGCCAAGATCTCCTGCGCTGCATCGAAGAGACCCACGCCTCCTGGATGATCAACCACGGGGTGTTTCGCCCCGACGGTGGTTACGAAGGGGCCCAGCTTGAGGCTGCCCGAGCTGCAGCCCTTGCCATGGGTTACGAGTACTCGGTGCCCCGGATGGAGGTGGCAGCTTCCGGATTGCACAGGGGCACCGTGGATCTTCGCTTTACCATCGTCCTGCGCAACACAGGTGTCGCGCCCTTTTACTACCCACTGAGCCTCCATCTTGAGGATGGTTCCGAGAACAACTGGAGGCTGGCAACGGATCTTCAGACGCTCCAACCGGGCGCGGAGCGAAGCGTCGTGTTTGAGCTCGATGATGTGCCTGTGGCCCGCCTTGCGGAGACTTATCGCCTACGGCTCAGTTCCCCCATCCTCCTCGGTGACCAATGGCTTCGTTTCGCCGATGCGGGCTTGGCGCAAGAGTCGCTGCCATTGCGCCCCCATTTCGCCTGCAGCCGCGAGGACGACAGCCATCAGCTCGGGGCTTCGGTCGGTGACTGCTTTTGCGATGTTGACGGCTCCCTTGTGGCTGACGACGGCCGGCCTTGCCCCTGAAGCCCTTCAGGATGCCACCATGGGGGCTGCAAACGAAGGCCTAACGCTCCCTTCGGTCTCATTCCCGAGCACGCAACACACACCCCTCAACTCCTACTATACTTTCCGGCCAGTCCTTAATAATAGACTGTCGAGTAGGTTAAGGGCTCCCATTATGCAGATCGAATCGGACGTGAACCCCAGGAGCGCTACCTTTCAGAGCCACCGTGAGGAGATGCTTGCGCTCCTTGAAGGCGTCAGAAACCTAGAAGCCAAGGTCACGACCCTCTCGGAAAAGAAGCGGGAGAAGTTCGAGAAGCGAGGACAACTCCTGCCCCGGGACCGGGTTGCGCTGCTCCTCGATCGGGGCCGGCCCGTCATCGAGCTCTGCGCCCTTGCTGGGCTCGGCATGCACGACGATGACGGCAAAGGACATATCCAAGGCGGCAACAGCCTGATGGTCATCGGTTGGGTCAGCGGCGTGCGGGTCTTGGTCTACGCCCACAACTCGGCCATCAAGGGCGGCGCCATCTCCCCCATGGGTGTGCAAAAGGCCCTACGCGCTCAAGAGATCGCCCTGGAGAACCGCCTTCCAATGGTCACCCTCGCCGAGAGCGCCGGCGCGAACCTCCAGTACCAATCAGAGCTCTTTGTCGAAGGGGGTCGAACCTTCGCCAATCAAGCAAAACTCTCGGCAGCGGGTATCCCCCAAGTCACCGTGGTCCACGGCTCCTCCACCGCCGGCGGAGCCTATGTTCCAGGCCTCTCAGACTACGTCATCATGGTGAAAGACCGAGCGAAAGTCTTTCTCGCCGGTCCGCCCCTGGTCCAAGCCGCCACGGGCGAAGTTTCCAGCGATGAGGAGCTGGGTGGCGCCGAAATGCATTACGGCGAAACCGGCCTCAACGAGTACATGGCCCGCAACGATGAAGAAGCGATCTTGATCGCCCGCCGCGTGGTCGCCTCGCTGCATTGGCATGGGGGCAACGAGAAGCCAGGTTTGGTGGAATCCCGTCCCCCCCGCTACAGCCCCGATGAGCTCTGTGGCGTGGTGCCCGTGGATTATCGCCAGCCCTATGATGCCCGGGAGGTGATCGCCCGCTTGGTCGATGATTCCAACTTTCTGGAGTTCAAACCAGGCTATGGCTCTGAGATCGTCGCCGGTCACGCCGAAGTCTACGGCCAAGCGGTGGGTATCTTGGCGAATCAAGGCCCCATCCTGCCCGAAGGTTCGGTCAAAACCGCTCAGTTCATTCAACTGTGCTGTCAGTCAAACACCCCCCTCCTCTTCCTGCAAAACACCACCGGCTTCATGGTCGGCAAGGACGTGGAGAAGGCCGGCATGGTCAAACACGGTGCAAAGATGATTCAGGCCGTGGCGAATGCCACCGTCCCGAAGATCACCTTCCTCATCGGCGGCGCCTTTGGCGCCGGGCACTATGCCATGTGTGGGCGGGCCTATGACCCCCGCTTCATCTTCGCCTGGCCCAACAACCGCCTCTCGGTCATGGGCGGACAGCAAGCTGGTGAGGTGATGAAGATCATCACCCGGGCAAACTTCGCCCGCCGAGGCATGCCGATCACCGAGCAAGTCGAAGAACAACTTCAGGCCTTCGCCCAGCCCCTCATCGATCAGATCGACAGCGAATCCTCCGCCCTCTTTGCCACCGCCCGGCTCTGGGATGATGGCATCATCGACCCCCGGGACAGTCGCCGGCTCCTGGGCGAGCTGCTGGCGATCTGTCGAGAGGCTGAGGACATCGAACTTCGTCCGAATCTATTCGGCGTTGCCCGGATGTAGCGACGAAGACCCCCCTACGAAACCGCCGCCCAGTTCAGCTCGGGCGGACATCAATGCACAACAAGAGGCAACATGGAATTTACAGCGGAACACGACGAACTTCGACGCACCCTTGAAGGATTCATCGAGCGGGAGATTAACCCCTATGCCGATGAATGGGAGGAGGCAGGAGCCTTTCCAGCCCACGAGCTCTTCAAAAAGCTCGGTGATATCGGCGCCCTCGGCATCACCCGGGATCCGGCCTATGGCGGACTAGGCCTCGATATCTCCTACAACATCGTCATGGCCGAAGCGCTGGGCAAATCCCTGAGCGCAGGCGTCGCGCTGGCCATCGGCGTGCAGACGGACATGTGCACCCCCGCCCTGGCGAACTACGGCAGTGATGAACTGAAGCGAAACTACTTGGCACCCTCCATCGCCGGCGAGCTGGTGGGCTGCATTGGTGTCAGTGAGTCCGGAGGCGGCTCCGATGTGGCAGCCCTCAAAACCACGGCGCGCAAAGACGGGGATGACTACGTCATCAACGGTGAGAAAATGTGGATCACCAATGGGACACAGGCTGACTGGATGTGCATGCTGGCGAACACCAGTGAGGGCAAGCCCCACGAGAACAAATCCCTCATCATCGTGCCCATGGATGCCCCCGGCGTGCATGTGGAACAGAAGCTCGACAAGATGGGCATGCGGGCCTCGGACACGGCCCTGATCTTCTTCGACGATGTACGAGTTCCTCAGAGTCATCTCATCGGACCGATGGAAGGGCTCGGCTTCATGCAGCAGATGGCCCAATTTCAAGACGAGCGGATCTGGGGCGCGGCCAACACAGTCTCAGGTCTCGAAGAGGCCATGAAGGTCACCACCGAATACCTCCGGGAGCGCCAAACCTTCGGTCAGTGCCTCATGGACAACCAATACATCCACTTCAAGATGAGTGAGTTGAGCACCGAGATTCAGGCCCTCAAGGCCTTGACCTATCGAGCCGCCGAGCTCCACGGCAAGCGCGGCGCCATGGATCTCGAAGTGGTCCGGCTCGCCTCCATGGCGAAGTTCAAGTCGGGGCGGCTCAGCCGAGAGGTGCTCGACTGGTGCCTGCAGTTCCATGGCGGCATGGGCTACATGTTTGAAACGCGCATCAATCGGATGTTTAGAGACACTCGCTTGATCGGCATCGGCGGTGGCGCCGACGAAATCATGCTGGGCATCATCGCCAAGCTCGAAGGCAATCTCCCCTCCAAGAAGAAAGCCGCCAAGGCGGCCGTCGCTCAGTAAGGGAGACCCCATGCAGACCCTGGAACGGATTCCCCACGACCAGTGGCTTGAACTTCGGCTGAATCGGCCTGAAGTGCGCAATGCCATGAGTTTCGAGATGGTCGAAGAGCTGCGGCAGGTCTTCAGGGAGCTGGCACAGGACAAGAGCGTCCAAGCGGTGGTGTTGCGGGGAGCCGGCGGTCACTTCTGCGCCGGTGGTGATGTTAAGGACATGCGAAACATCCTCAGCCAACCCACCGACAGTTCAGCATCCACTGAGATCAGCGCCGAGCCCGATGGAACGGAGGCGCTCGCCAACAACCCCCTCGCCCAGGCGAACCGCCAATTCGGCGCCATGTTGCAGGAGATCCAGCATGCGCCTCAGGTGGTCATCGCCGTCCTTGAGGGCACCGTGATGGGCGGCGGCTTTGGCTTGGCCTGCGTCTCAGACATCGCCTTGGCCCATCCAGAGGCTCGCTTCGCCCTGCCCGAAGTCACTTTAGGTCTGACCCCGGCTCAGATCGCACCCTTTGTGGTCACTCGCCTCGGTGCCGCTCGGGCACGCCACTTGGCCCTGACCGGGGCCCGCTTTGATGGCCGGACGGCCCTTCGCTACGGTCTGGTTCACGACATTTTCGAGGATGAGACGAGCTTGCAAGCCCAGCTCACTCAAACCCTCACCTACCTGTCCAAATGCGCCCCTGAAGCCCGGGCGGCGACCAAGCAACTCATCCTCTCCGTGGGTGAGGCGCCCCTTAGCCAAGTTCTCGATCAGGCTGCCCTGGGCTTCGCCCATGCCGCTCGGGAGGGCGAAGGCATGGCCGGCATGATGGCTTTTGTCACCAAACAGCCCGCGCCTTGGCGCCAAGCCTGGGGCCACATCGAATACGGCGAGCCCAGCGCTGAAAGAGAGCCTTCATGACCATCCGCACCGTCCTCATCGCCAATCGGGGGGAGATCGCCTGCCGGATCCTACGCAGCGTTCGATCGCTGGGTCTACGCTCCGTGGCCGTCTACAGCGAGGTGGACGCCGATGCTCCCCACGTCCACCAAGCGGACAGCGCCATCTGTCTCGGGGCTGCCGAAGCCAGCGAATCCTACCTCAACTTGGATAAGCTTATCGCCGCAGCCCAACAGAGCGGCGCCGATGCCATTCACCCTGGCTATGGTTTCTTCTCCGAGAACCCAGACTTACCGGAACGTTGCGAGCAGGCTGGCTTGACTTGGATCGGGCCCTCACCTGAAGCCATTCGCCTCATGGGCGACAAACGGGCAGCCCGCCTCGCTGTGGCAAAAAGGGGGGTGCCGTGTGTGCCCGGTTACGACGGCGAAGACCAAAGTGACGAGCAGCTCTTGAAAGAAGCGGAACGCATAGGCTTCCCGCTCATGGTCAAAGCCTCCATGGGCGGTGGCGGCAAGGGCATGCGGCTCGTTCACGATCTTGCGGACGTTGGAGGTGCTCTACAGACGGCCCGGCGGGAGGCGGCTGCCGCCTTTGGCGACGGCAGCCTGATCTTAGAAAAAGCGGTCCTGGAGCCGAAACACGTGGAGTTCCAGATCTTCGCCGACAGCCAGGGCTCTGTGGTGCATCTGGGCGAACGGGAGTGCTCCCTGCAACGGCGCCACCAAAAGGTCATCGAAGAGGCGCCGTCACCGGCTTTGGACGAGGCCCTTCGGGCCCGTATGGGTGCGGCAGCCGTCGAAGTGGCCCGGGCTGTGGACTACGTTGGTGCGGGCACGGTGGAGTTTCTTCTCGACGCCAGTGGCGAGTTCTACTTCCTCGAGATGAACACTCGGATCCAAGTGGAGCATCCCGTCACGGAAGCCATCTACGATGTGGATTTGGTGTCCTGGCAGATCCAGATCGCCGGGGGTGCGCCCCTGCCCTACAGCCAGGAGGTGGTGGACGAGCGCCGCAAAGGGCACGCCATCGAAGCTCGACTGTACGCGGAAGATCCAGCGCAAAACTTTCTACCCCAAGCGGGCCGGGTCCATCGCTGGCTGCCCCCACGGGCGAAGGCATCCGCGTCGATGACGGACTCGGTTCCCAAGTCAGCTCGGCCTACGACCCGATGCTGGCGAAGGTGATCGCCTACGGTCCCGATCGAGAGACCGCTCGGCGTCGACTGGCTCGAGCCCTTGAAGAGACGGTTTTCTTCGGTCCCAATCACAACATCCCTTTTCTGCGAGCGCTGCTTGAGGCGCCTGCATTCATCGATGGTTCGGCCCATACCCAAACCATTGACCAGACCTTAAGGCCCGAGGCTCGATCCCTACCCGAGACGCAGCTACAGGGCCTTGCGGCCGTCTTGATCAGCGCCACGCTGCCGCCGCCGGACCAGGCTCAGACCGATCTGCGAGACGGATGGACCACGGGGCGACCCAACCCTTGGCCGGTCCGGGTCGCCTTCGATGCCACCGGTTATGCGACCCGTGGTGACGATGACCTGACGGAGGGCCGCCTGGATTGGCAGGTGACCCAACTGGCTCGAGACCACTTTCAAGCCACCTTGAAAGGGGACCCCAACGGCCTGACCGAACGGGAGGAAGAAGACCTTACCTTCGAGTTTAGAGCCCTACAATGGGAGCCGGAGGGCCAGGCTGTCACCGTGAGCTGCAATGGGCAGCGCCAGCGGGTGCCGATCCATCAGGAGCGGCACCGGGGCCAAGCCAACCGCCTGTGGCTCAAAAGCCCCGCAGGCGATCAACTCCGCCTTGTTGATCTCACCTATCGTATCGCCCCCCCCGAAGGTGGCGCCGAAGGGGATGGGCGGATCCTCGCGCCCATGAGCGCCAAAGTCATTGCGGTCCATTGTGGGCCCGGTGATGCGGTGAACAAAGGCGACACGCTCCTCATCCTTGAGGCCATGAAACTCGAACACCAGATCACCGCGCCTTGCGCCGGCATCGTCACCGAGCTCTTTGCCGCGGCCGGGGATCAAGTCAGCCCCAAACAACAACTGGCCGAATTACAACGGGCGGCGGAAGCCGAACTGTCCACTTCGCCCTAAGGAACCCCATGACCGATCATCTCAACGAAACCCCCGCTCAGGACGCCGCCGTCCTGACCTGTGCCCTCACCGGCGTGCTCACCGATCCCGCCCGCCACCCGGTGCCCGTCACCCCCGAGGAGATGGCAACCGCTGCAAAGGAAGCCTTCGATGCCGGCGCCTCGATTATGCATGTTCACTTCCGCCAGCAGGGCGAAGGCATGGGCCGCTTTCCCTCCTGGGAGCCGGACCTCGCCGAGACGATTTGCGAGGCTATTCGTCAAGCCTGTCCTGGGGTCATCATCAACATGAGCACCGGCGTCATCGGCCCGGACGTGAGCGCGCCCCTCGCCTGCCTCGAGCGGGTCAAACCAGAGATTGCCGCCTGCAATGCCGGGACCCTCAACTATCTCAAGACCCGCAGCAATGGGCAGTGGGCCTGGCCACCGATGGTCTTCGATAACCCGGTGGAAAAGGTCCAAAAGATGGTGACCGCCATGGACGCTGTCGGCACCGTTCCCGAGTTCGAATGTTTCGATGTGGGCATTCTCCGCTCCATTCAACTCTACGTCGAAAACGGTTGGGCGCCGAAGAAGCCCGAGACCAACCTGGTGATGGGTGTGGCTTCGGGCATGCCGGCCGATCCCAAACTCCTCGAAGTGCTCGTCAACTACCTCGTCGAAGGCACCACCTGGCAAACCACCGTGATCGGTCGCCAAGAGGTCTGGGATGTGCACCAACGAACCGCTGAACTGGGCGGACACCTGCGGACCGGTGTGGAAGATACCTTCTACTTGCCCAATGGGGATCGCTGTCGGGGCAATGGGGATCTCGTGGAGGCCCTCGCCAACACCGCCCGCAATGCCGGTCGAGCGGTCGCTTCGCCGGCGGAGGCCCGGCAGATCCTCGGCCTCGCACCGTCGTAAAGCCGCCCCTAAAAGGACTCGTTGGCTAACTCCATGACCGCCAGCGAGCTGCCTTCCACCTGCTTCCGGGCCAAGGTCAGGCCCGGCAGGACCTCGGCACTGTAGAAGGCCGCGGTGGCGAGTTTGCCCTCATAGAAGGCCCGGTCTTGATCCGGTGCCTTGCTCAGGCACTCGGCCGCCACTTCCGCTTGGCGGATGAGCAGCCAACCGATGGTCAGCTCGGCGAGACTAAAGAGGATGCGATTTCCTTGCAGGCCCACATGATAGATGGAGGCACCCATCTTCTGCATGGCAGCCATGAACATGCCCTGCACATCGGCGATGCCCCGGCTCAAGCGTTGTTTGGCGGCGTGACAAGCCTCGCCACCGGCCTCACTGCTGGCGGTGGCTTCCATTTGTTGCAGCAGCCCTTGCAGGGTCGCACCACCGTCTTTCGCCACCTTACGAAACAAGAGGTCGAGGGCTTGAATGTGCGTGGTGCCCTCGTAGAGCGTATCGATCTTTTGGTCTCGAACGTACTGCTCGATGGGATAATCCTTAAGGTAGCCCGAGCCGCCGAAGCACTGGAGGGAATGGCTCCCGAGCAGACTATAAACCTTCTCGGAGCAGTAGCCCTTAATGAGCGGCAAGAGGAGATCATTGAGACGATCCAGGGCCTGGGCATCGGGATGCCCGTGTCCACCGGCAAGAGTGACCTGGTCCTGAATCGATGCGGCATACATACCCAGGGCGCGCATCCCTTCTGCAAAGGCTTTCTGGGTCATCAGCATGCGGCGAACATCCGGGTGCTGAATGATGGGAACCCGGGGCGCAGCGCGGTCCATCGCCTGGGCCAAGTCCGGCCCCTGCACCCGTTCCTTGGCGTACTCTAAGGCCTGAAGATAGGCGGAGGAGAGGGTCGAAAACGACTTAAAGCCCACGCCCATTCGGGCATGTTCGATGACCTGAAACATCTGGGGCATGCCCCGATGCTCATCGCCCACGAGGTAGCCCACACAGGGGCGATGCTCGCCCAGGGTCATCTCACAGGTCGACGAGGCGGTCAGTCCCATCTTCTTCTCTAAACCCGTGGCAAAGACCCCATTACGTTCTCCCAGGCTGCCGTCCTCGTTGATGAGGTACTTGGGAACGATGAACATGGACAGGCCTCGCGTGCCGCCGGGACCGCCCTCCCGCCGTGCGAGCACCAGATGAATGATGTTTTCCACGGTGTCGAAGTCACCGTTGGTGATGAAGCGCTTGGTGCCCTCCAAATGCCAGAGGTCACCCTCCACGTGTTTCGCACGACTCAGACATGAGCCCACGTCACTGCCGGCTCCGGGCTCGGTGAGCATCATGGTGCCCCCCCATTTGCGCTCGATGATGCCACGAGCAAAGACCTCCTGCTGTTTTGGGGTCCCCAGTCGATTGATCACATGGGCGTTCACTTCACCCAGCAGATAAAAGGTGGCGGCGGGGTTCGCGCCCACGAGCAGCTCGAAGACCGCCCAATAAACGCTTGGCGGCGCACCATAGCCCCCCAACGCCACGGGG